>CAIUTG010000225.1 GCA_903902035.1 uncultured Curvibacter sp.
TACCAGCAACTGGACGCCTGGGTAGACGCCCACTTTGACGAACAGGTGAAGTTCCTCCAAGCCTTGGTGCAAGTCCCCACCGACACGCCGCCCGGCAACAATGCCCCGCACGCCGAGCGTACCGCCGAGTTGCTAAAGGCCTTCGGATTTGAGGCAGAAAAACACGCGGTGCCGCAGGCCGAGGTCCAAGCCTATGGCCTGGAGTCCATCACCAACCTGATCGTGCGCCGCCCTTATGGCCCCGGCAAAACCATTGCCCTCAATGCCCACGGCGATGTGGTGCCCCCCGGCGAGGGTTGGCACCACCCCCCCTACGGCGGCGAGTTCGAAAATGGCGTCATGTATGGCCGCGCCACGGCGGTCAGCAAGAGCGATTTTTCCACCTTCACATTTGCCACCCGTGCGCTCGAATCCTTGGGCCTGCCGCTCCGAGGCGGCGTCGAATTGCACTTCACCTACGACGAAGAATTTGGCGGCGAAATGGGTCCCGGCTGGTTGTTGGCGCAAGGGCTGACCCACCCCGACCTGATGGTGGCCGCGGGCTTCAGCTACGAAGTGGTGACGGCCCACAACGGCTGCCTGCAAATGGAAGTCACCGTGCAAGGCGAAATGGCCCACGCCGCCGTGCCCGACACCGGCACCGATGCCCTGCAAGGCGCGGTGCACATTTTGACGGCCTTGCACGCGCTGAATGCGGACTACTTGAAAGTCACCTCGCAGGTCAAGGGCATCACCCACCCTTATCTGAATGTGGGCCAGATCAGCGGCGGCACCAACACCAATGTCGTGCCCGGCAAAGTGGTGTTCAAACTCGACCGCCGCATGATTCCTGAAGAAAACCCCGTCGAGGTGGAAGCCCGCATCCGCCAAACCATCGAGGACGCCGCCCGGAGCTTCAACCCGCCACGCGGCGG
Source organism: uncultured Curvibacter sp. (assembly GCA_903902035.1). Classification (GTDB taxonomy): domain Bacteria; phylum Pseudomonadota; class Gammaproteobacteria; order Burkholderiales; family Burkholderiaceae_C; genus Curvibacter. The sequence continues at coordinate 915 of CAIUTG010000225.1, forward strand.
CAAAGCCTTGCAGGTCAGCATTCGCCGCCTGTTGCTGGCCAATGCCATGGTGCCCCTGGCAGGCAACCAGGCCCTGGTTGAACCGATTCAAAAACACGCCAGCGAACTCTTTGGTGAGCCGATTCCTGCGGTGGGCACGCCGCTCTACACCGATGTGCGTTTGTATGTGGAGCGGGGCATTCCAGGCGTCATTTACGGCGCGGGCCCGCGCACCGTTCTGGAAAGCCATGCCAAGCGTTCGGACGAGCGCCTGGTGCTGGAAGATCTGCGCCGAGCCACCAAGGTGGTGGCCCGCACCCTGTTTGATTTGCTGGCCTGAGTTGAACTTAGCCAGCGCTGGCGGCGGCTTGCACCAAGGCCAAAGACAGCTGGTTGTGGCGCTCCAACACAAGGGGCAAATCGGCCGTCAACAACTGGCCGTCTTTCACCACCCAACGCCCGTTCACCAGGGTGTGGCGGGCATTCACGCTGGCACACAGCATCAAGCTGGCGACCGGGTCCAACACCGCGCCCCCCGCAAAGGGCAAGGCGCGCAAATCGAACAAGGCCAGGTCGGCACACAAGCCGGGGCTGAGCTGACCAATTTCGTGGCGGCCCAAGACCTCGGCCCCACCCCGCGTCGCCATCCAAAGCGCATCGCGGGCACTCATCTCTGCGGGCGCGGTGTCGCAACCAAACACGGTGTTGCCTTGCGCATCCTGGCTCGGCGCTGCCAGTGATTTTTTAAGCCGCGCCAGCAACAGGGCCTGACGCGCTTCGCCCACCAGCTGAGCGCCGTCGTTGCTGGACGAACCATCGACCCCCAAACCCACGGGCACCCCGGCGTCGAGCATGCGTCGCACGGGGGCAATGCCGCTGGCCAGGCGCATGTTGCTGCACGGGCAATGGGCCACGCCGGTGCGGGTCGCGGCAAACAGGGAAATGCCTTCGTCGTCCAGCTTCACGCAGTGGGCGTGCCAAACGTCTTGGCCCACCCAGCCCAGGTCTTGGACATATTGCGTGGGCGTGCGCTTGAACTTGAACAGGCTGTAGGCGATGTCGTGGTCGTTCTCGGCCAGGTGCGTGTGCAAGCGCACGTTCTGGTCTTTGAAACTGCGCGCCAAAAGCGCCGATTCGCGCATCAACTCCTGGCTCACGCTGAAGGGCGAGCAAGGGGCCAAACCCACTTGCAACATGGCCCCAAATGATGGGTCGTGCCAGGTTTCGATCAGGCGTTGGCTGTCTTGCAAAATGGCGGGTTCTGCTTCAACCAGCGAATCGGGTGGCAAGCCCCCCGCGCTCTGCCCCACGCTCATGCTGCCCCGGGTGGCCAGGAAGCGCATGCCCATGGTTTGCGCGGCTTCCAGCGTGTCGTCCAGGCGCACGCCATTGGGGTACAGGTACAAATGATCGCTGCTGGTGGTGCAGCCACTGAGCAACAACTCGGCCATGGCGACCTGGGCCGACACCCGCGCCATTTCGGGCGTCAAACCCGCCCAGATGGGGTACAGGCCTTTCAGCCAGGCAAACAACTCGGCGTTTTGCACGGCCGGCAAAACCCGGGTCAGGGTTTGGTACATGTGGTGGTGCGTGTTGACGAAACCCGGCACCACCAAATGGCCCCGGGCATCGAGCACCTCGCCCTGGCTGGCGGCCTCCTCGCGCAAGGTCGCTGGCAACTCGGCATCGGGGCCAACCCACTCGATTCGCCCCTGGCGCACCAAGACCGAGGCATCGCGCCACTCGGTTCTGGCATCGTTTTGGGTCGCGACAGCGGTGGCGTTTTGAATCAGGATCAACGACATCAGCATTTTCCTAAGGCCTGGAGCACATGCTCCGCCGTGGCGGGGGCCTTGAGGGAAATGGCCGTGGCAGAGGGGTCACGGACAGATCGGGTGGATCGGGCGGATCGGGCGCTGGCAATGGCGTCTTTCAAGGCCTCGATCACGCTGAACGCCAGCATGAAAGGCGGCTCGCCCACGGCCTTGCTGCCAAACACATTGTCTTGCGGGTTGGGCTCGGGCCACAGGTCCACCTGGAAGCGCTCGGGCACATCGCCGGTGGCAGGAATTTTGTAGGTGCTGGGCGCGTGCGTCGCCAGCAAGCCTTGGTCGTTCCAGACCAACTGCTCGGTGGTCAACCAGCCCATGCCTTGAATAAAGCCGCCTTCGATTTGCCCACGGTCAATGGCGGGATTGATGCTGCGGCCCACGTCGTGCAAGATGTCCACCGCCAACACGCGGCTCTCGCCCGTGAGCGTGTCGATGGCCACCTCGGTGCAGGCAGCGCCATAAGCAAAGTAATAAAACGGACGCCCCGTCAGCGTGGTTTTATCGTAGTGAATTTTGGGTGTTTTGTAGAAGCCATCGCTCCACAATTGCACCCGCTTGGCATAGGCGGTTTGCACCACTTCGGCAAATGGTCGGGTGGTTTTGGGCGAGTGAATTTGCCCTGCTTGAAACTGCACGTCCTTGGCCTCGCAAGCGTCCCATTCCGCCACCACCTCCGCCAAACGCTGGCGCACGGTGCGGGCCGCGAATTGGGCGGCGCGGCCATTCAAATCCGTGCCCGCAGAAGCCGCGGTGGCGGAGGTGTTCGGGATCTTGCTGGTGTCGGTGGCGGTGAGCCGCACAAAGCCCAGGGGCACGCCCAATTCATCGGCCACGATTTGCGCCACCTTGGTGTGCAGGCCCTGGCCCATTTCCGTGCCGCCGTGGTTCACCTGAATGCTGCCATCCACATACACATGCACCAAAGCACCCGCCTGGTTGAACAAGGTGGCGGTGAAGGAGATGCCAAACTTGACGGGCGTCAGCGCCAATCCGCGTTGAATGACCGGGCTGCTGGCATTCCAGGCCTGGATTTTTTGCCGCCGGCTTTGGTAATCGCTGCTGGCCTCCAGTTGCGTTATCAGCGGCGCCAGGATGTTGTCTTCGACCGGCATTTGGTAGTGCGTGAGGTTGCGGCTGTCGGTTCCGTACAAATTGTGTTTGCGAACCTGCAAGGGGTCCAGCTTCAAATGGCGTGCAATCTCGCCCATGAGGTGCTCGATGATGACCATGCCCTGCGGCCCGCCAAAGCCGCGAAAGGCGGTGTGGCTTTGGGTGTTGGTTTTGCAGCGGTAAGAAGCAATTTCAACGTCTTCCAAAAAATAGGCGTTGTCGCAATGGAACACCGCGCGGTCGGCCACCGGGCCCGACAGATCGGCGCTGAAGCCGCAATTGGCGGCCATCGTCAAACGCAGGCCTTGCAGGCGACCGGCGTCATCAAAACCGACTTGGTAGCGGTAGAAAAACGGGTGGCGTTTGCCCGTGATCAAAAAATCCTCATCGCGGTCGTAACGCACCTTGACCGGGCATTTGAATTTGTGCGCCGCCACCGACGCCCACACCGCCGGATGGCCGGCCTGGGACTCTTTGCCCCCAAAGCCACCGCCCATGCGCTGGCAGGTGATGCGCACCGCGTTGAAATCCACCCCCAAGGCATGCGACACCCAATGCTGCACCTCGGTCGGGTGTTGGCTGCTGACATAGACCTGCCACTGACCTTGCTCCAAGGGTTGGGCATAGGCCACCTGGCCTTCCAGATAAAAGTGCTCTTGGCCCCCCACTTCCAGTTCACCCTGAAGCTGGTGCGGGGCTTGTTGCAAAGCGGCTTGGGCGTCACCGCGCTTCATGAACACGGGCGGCAACACATGGTTTTCTTGGGCCAGGGCCTGTTGCACGGTCAACACCGCAGGCAAAGGTTCGTAATCGACTCGGACTTGGCGCGCCGCTTGCCGTGCTTGAACCAGGTCGTCGGCCACCACCAGGCCCATCACCTGCCCCAGGTGCTGCACCAAGGTGTCGGCAAAAACCGGCTCGTCGTGCACCACGCTGCCCATCCAAGACGAGCCCGGCACATCGCTGGCCAGGACCACGCCCTTGACCCCTGGCCAGGCCAAAGCGGGCGCAACATCGATCGCCAAAATCTTGGCGTGGGCCTGGCTGGACAGGATGGGGGCGGCGTAGAGCGTGCCTTTGAGTTCAGGCAGGTCATCCACATAGAGCGCGCCACCGTTCACATGGGCCTTGGCGCTTTCATGCCAGGCGTTTTGGCCTTGGACCATGCCTGGTTTGAGAGGGGTTGATGGATTTGGTTTCATGCAAAATCCTGCCAGCTCAAGGTGGCCAAATTCAGCGCCGCATGGCCCTGGCTTTCCAGCCAAAAACGCCGCATCAAACCGCCCAGGACCGCGACGCGGTAGGCGCTGGAGCCGCGCAGATCGGACAGGGGGTTGAATTCGTTTTGCAACACTTCAGCCGCACTTTGTGCCAAGGCTTCGCTCCAAACCTGTCCTGTCAGACCGGCTTCGGTCTGCCGGGCCCGCACCGGCGTGGCCGCCACGCCGCCCACACCAATCGAGGCGGTCGTGACCCGGCCTTCTTTTAAATTCAAGCGAATGACCAAACACACGGCCGAGATGTCGTCGTCAAAGCGTTTGGAAATTTTGTAGGCCCGCAGCCACCCTTGCCCTGCCGGATGGGCATGCCCTACATTCGCGGCCTTCACAGGCTTGGGCACCTTGATCCAGGCCAGCACCTCGTCGGCTCGCATCACGCTTTGGCGGTAACCGGTGTAAAGGTCCTCCAGGGGCATTTCACGTTGCAGGGGCGTGCCGGTCTCGGCATGGGGGTCTTGGCGCATCAAGACCACACTCGCCCCCAAGGCAATCAACAAGGGCATGCTGTCGCCAATGGGCGAGCCATTCGCAATGTTGCCACCCAAGGTGCCCGAGTGGCGCACGGGCAAGCCCGCAAAGCGGCTGGCAAAGTTCTCCAATTCGGGCCAGGTTTCGCACAAGGCCTGGAAGGCCGATTCCAGGCTCACCGCAGCGCCAATGGCCAGGTGGTGTGGGTCGTTTTCAATGCGCCGCAATTCCTTGACCTGAGACAAGTCCAGCACATGCGGCCAGTGGCGGTGTTGTTTGGTCACCCACAAACCCACATCGGTGCCGCCAGCGACCAATTGGGCCTGCGCAAACGCAGCACGCAAGGCCAGCAGTTCGGTCAAGCGCAGGGGCAAGTCGTAGCGCTGCCTGCTTGCACCTTGCTCACCCCCCATCGACCGCGTCGGCTCTGGCTGACTCAGGGGTGGGGGCGGTGGAAGCAGTTTGAGCTCTTGAAGTTGCTTCAGCTTTTCAATCACCGGGGCTTGATCGACCGCACAGGGTCGGGCTTGATGGCGCTCGGGGAGGCTTTGGGCCGCGTCCAGAATGGGCCGGTAGCCCGTGCAACGGCACAGGTTGCCAGAGAGTTGCCGCTGCGCCAAGGCCCGACTCACGGGCTGCCCCGCACAGACGGTGTTTTCGTACAAGCCAAACAAACCCATGACAAAACCCGGTGTGCAAAATCCGCATTGCGAGCCGTGGTGTTCAACCAGGGCTTCTTGTACCGGGTGCGGTTGTTCGACGCCCGCCGTGGTGGTCGCCAAATCTTGCACGGTCCACAAGCCCATGCCGTCCACGGCATGGGCAAAACGAATGCAGCTGTTGATGGTTTTGAATTGCAAGGCGGCGGGCGGGGCGTCCCCATCGGCACCCCGGTGGGCCGAATTCAACTCGGCCACCACCACGGTGCAGGCACCGCAATCGCCCTCGCCACAACCTTCCTTGGTGCCGGTCAAACCCAGGTCCTCGCGCAGCACTTGAAGCAAGGTGCGGGTGGGGGGCACCTCGTGCAAGGTGACGATCTCACCACGACGCACGAATCGGAGGGGCTTCACACCCGTGGGCTGGGATTGATGTTTTTCCGTCATGTCATGTCACCTGCAACGACCGTGCGTTCAATCAAGCGATCATCGCCCAAAACGATCAACGCAAACAAGCATTCGTCCAAACTGTGGGCTTGCGCCACCCGCCGCGCCATCAAGGGCGTGGCCTGGGGGTTCAACACCAAAAAATCGGCCTCGCAGCCCACCGCCAGGTTGCCGACCACGCCCGCCAAACCCAGGGCTTGCGCCGCCCCTGCCGTGTGCCGCCACCACAGGTGCTGGGGCGTGATCGCGTACTCGGCACGTTGGCCGGTGGTCAAGGCGCTGGCTTGGCCCACATAAAAATCAGCGAGCATGGTCTGGAATGGGCTGAAGGAGGTGCCCCCACCCACATCGCTGGCCAAACCGTAATGAAAAGGAATGCGCTCGGCCGCTGCGTGGTCAAAAAAACCGCTGCCCAAAAACAGGTTGCTGGTGGGGCTCACGGCCACCGCCGCCTGGGTTTGGGCCAACAGATGGCGGTCTGTGTCGTCCAAATAAATGCCATGCGCATACACAGCGCGCTCGCGCAGCAAACCGAATTGCTCGTAAACGCTCAAGTAGCTGCGGGCCTTCGGGAAGAGTTGCGCCACCCAGGCCACTTCGTCTCGGTTTTCAGCCACATGCGATTGAATCCAGGTGCTGGGGTAGCGCGCCGCCAACTCGCCCGCCCCTTGCAATTGCGCCGCGCTGCAGGTGGGCACAAAACGCGGCGTGAGCGCATAGCCCAAACGGTCAACGCCGTGCCAGCGCTGAATCAAGGCCTCGCTGTCGAGCAGGCTTTGTTCGGTGGCGTCGCGCAAACCGTCGGGGGCATGCTGGTCCATCAGGCACTTGCCCGTGATCAGGCGCATGCGGGCGGCCCGGGCCCGTTCAAACAAGGCGTTGACAGAAGTCGGGTGCGAGGTGGCAAAAGCCAGCGCCGTGGTCACGCCATGGCGGTGTAATTCTTGAATGAACACGTCAGCCACCGCCGCACAGTGCGCGGGATCGGCAAAACGCATTTCTTGAGGAAAGGTGTAGTTTTCCAACCAGGGCAACAAGCCCGTGGCAGGCGAACCGATCACATCCACTTGCGGGTAGTGGACATGCAGATCGACAAAACCCGGCGCCAAAATCTTGCCAGGCAGGTGTTCACAAGGCACCGAGGCCAAGTCCACCTTCAGATCGCGGGACAACTGTTGTTGCACCGAAGCGGCCGCTCCGACCGCCAAAAAAACCGGGTGAGGCGAGCCTGGGCCCTGCCCCACCACCAGATAGCCGTCCCGCTGCAAATGGGCCGACGCCCCGGCCCCATGGCCCTGGAACGTCAACACATCAGCGCGGTAGGCCTTCATGTCCAAAGGCCTTATTTGCCGCCGGGCACCTTGCCTTCCACGCCCTTGACGTAGAAGGTGATGCCGCTCAAGAACTTGTCGTCAGCGGTTTCGCCGTCTTTCAGGACTTCCTTACCGGACTGGTCTTTCAAGGGGCCCTTCCAGATCGCGAAGGAGCCGTCTTTCAGGCCCTTCTTGATGTCGTCGATTTTGGCCACGGTTTCGGCAGGCACATCGGGCGAGATGGACACGAGGTCAATCGCGCCTTCTTTCACGCCCCACCAAGAGGCGGTGCCGCCCTTCCAGTTGCCAGCCAAGGCGTCTTTGGTGGCCTTGATGTAGTAAGGCCCCCAGTTGATCACGCTGGACGCCAAGTGGGCTTTGGGGCCGTAGGCGGTCATGTCGGAATCCCAACCAAAGGCGCGCTTGCCCTTGCTTTCGGCGGTCTTCAAAACAGCGGGCGAGTCGGTGTTTTGGAACAACACATCGGCACCGCCATTGATCAACGAAGTTGCGGCTTCGGTTTCTTTTGGTGGGTCAAACCAGGCGTTCACCCAAACCACCTTGGTCTTGATTTTGGGGTTGCTGGATTGAGCGCCCAAAGTGAAGCTGTCGATGTTGCGGATGACTTCAGGAATAGGCACGGAAGCGACCACACCGAGTGTGCCGGTCTTGCTCATCTTGCCAGCAATCACACCCGCCATGTACGCGCCTTCGTAGGTGCGGCTGTCGTAGGTGTTCATGTTCTCGGCTTGTTTGTAGCCGGTCGCGTGTTCAAACTTGACGTCCTTGAAATCGGGCGCGACTTTGAGCATGGGCTCCATGTAGCCGAAGGTGGTGCCAAAAATCAGCTTGTTGCCTTGGCTGGCCATGTCGCGCAACACGCGCTCGGCGTCAGCGGATTCGGGGACGTTTTCAACAAAGGTGGTGACGACTTTGTCGCCAAATTCTTTTTCAACGGCTTTGCGGCCATTGTCGTGAGCGAAAGTCCAGCCACCATCCCCGACGGGGCCGATGTAGGCGAAGGCGATTTTCAAGGGTTCTGCCTTGGCCGCTGCCGGAGCAGGTGCCGCTGCGGGCGCTGCCGCTTCTTCTTTTTTGCCACAACCCACCAGGGCGATGCTGGCTGCCGCCACGGCGGACAAAGCCACCAGGCTCAGGGTTGAACGTTTACGCGCATCTTTCATACATTTTCCTTTTTAAAAAATGGGAACTAACAACACTCACAAATAACACTGACAAAAATTCATGAACCCGGGGTGAAGGGTTTGCCCATGGACGCCGGGATGTTCAGACGAATCCACTGGGCATTGCGCGAAATGACCACCAACACCACGATGGTGGCCAAATACGGCAGCATGGACAAGAATTCGGCAGGCACTTCGATGCCCAGGCCTTGCAAATGGAATTGCAGCATGGTGACGAAGCCGAACAAATAAGCCCCCAGCAACACCCGCGCTGGGCGCCAGGTGGCAAAAGTGGTCAAGGCCAGGGCAATCCAGCCTTTGCCGACCACCATGCCTTCGACCCACAAGGGCGTGTAAACAATCGACAAATAGGCCCCCGCCAGGCCCGACATCGCTCCGCCAAACAACACCGCCATGAAACGGATGCGGCGCACGGGATAGCCCAGGGCATGGGCCGATTCGGGGCTCTCGCCAATGCTTTTCAAGACCAGGCCGGTGCGGGTGTGGTTGAAAAACCAGATCAAGCCCAACGCCAGCAAGACCGCGCCATAAACAAAGGGGTGGTGCTTGAACAACGCAGTACCGAGCCAGGGAATTTCGGACAAATAAGGCAAGGCCCAAACTTCGGCTTGGGCGCGCACGGGCAAAGAGGCCTGCACATACGAGGTTCCCAAAAAGGCCGAAAAGCCGGAACCGAACAAGGTCAAGGCCAAGCCGGTGGCGTAAGGGTTGGTGTTCAGCCAAATGACCAAGCCACCGAACACCGCGGCCAGCAAAGCGCCCGCCAAGGCCCCCGCCAGAACGCCCCAGCCCTCGTTGCCGGTGTGCACCACGCAAGCGAACCCGGCGATGGCCGCGCAGAGCATCATGCCCTCGGCCCCCAGGTTCACGATGCCGACTTTTTCGTTCACCAACAGGCCCAAAGAAGCCAGGGCCAACACCGTGCCCGCGTTGAGCGAAGCCGCCAAGAGCAATGCGTAGGTGTCCATGGCGTCAGGCTCCAGATGGTTTGTGGGTGAGGGAGGCGGACGGGCGGGCCACCCAGCTCAGCCGGTAATAAAGCAAGGTGTCACAGGCCAACAAACTGAACAGCAGCAGGCCTTGGAACACGCCGGTCAAGGACTTGGTCATGCCCATGCGGGATTGCGCCATTTCGCCACCGATGTAAAACAGGCTCATGAGCAAAGAAGAAAACACCATGCCCACCGGATGCAAGCGCCCGACATAGGCCACGATGATCGCCGCAAACCCATAACCCGCAGGCACATAGGGCGTGAGCTGGCCAATCGGGCCGGCCACTTCCAAAGCCCCCGCCAAACCCGCCATGCCCCCCGAAATCAGCAAAGCCCCCCACACCGCACCCCGGGCTGAAAAACCCGCATAGCGCGCTGCCGCCGGGGCGGCACCGCTCACTGCATACGCAAAACCCAGCTGGGTTCTGAACAAGAAAAACCAAACCAAGGCCGCTTCCAACAAGGCCAACAAAACCCCGGCATTGGCACGCGAGCCGCTGAACAAACGGGGAATTCGCGTCACCGCTTCAAAGGTGGCGGTTTGTGGAAAGTTGTAGCCATGCGGGTCTTTCCAGGGGCCATTGACCAGATACATCAACACCTGGACCGCCACATAAACCAACATCAAACTGACCAGAATTTCACTGGCATTGAAGCGGTCGCGCAAAAAAGCCGTGATGCTGGCCCAGACCAGCCCCCCTGCCACGCCTGCCAACAACACGCCCACCACCACCCAAGGCGAGCTGGTTTTGTCGGCCTGAAGGGCCACGGCGCTGGCGAAAATGGCGCCCAAAATGTATTGTCCCTCGGCACCAATGTTCCAGACATTGGCCCGGAAGCAAACCGCCAGGCCCAGGGCGATGATGAGCAAGGGCGTGGCCTTGACCAACAACTCGCCCCAGGCATAGGCGTTTTGCATGGGCAGCCAGAAAAACATCTGCAAACCCCGCCAAGGGTCTTTGCCCAAGGCCAAAAACAAGGCAACGCCGAGCAGCACCGTCACCCCCAATGCCAACACGGGCGAGGCGTAGCGCCACAGCAAACTGGGCTGCGCCCGCACTTCAAGCTTGAACATGGCGCTCCTTGGCAGGGGTTTCAGGCGACCACAGGCCGCTCATCCATTCACCTATTTCGGCGACACTGGCCTGGGCCGTGAGCCGTGCCGGGGACAAACGCCCCTGGGCCATGACGTGCATTTGGTCGGTGATTTCAAACAACTCGTCCAACTCATCACTGACCACCAAGACGGCACAGCCCGCATCACGCAAGGCCAAAATTTCAGACCGGATCAAAGCCGCTGCGCCCACATCCACGCCCCAGGTGGGCTGCGACACGATCAGGAGCTTGGGTTGGGCCGCGATCTCGCGACCGACCATGAATTTCTGCAAATTGCCTCCCGACAGCGAGCGCGCCAAAGCCGCCGGACCGCTCGCCTTGACCTGGAACCTTTGAATGATGTCGGCCGCCTGGGCGCGCAAGGCCTTGACCCGAATCCAGCCCCCCACCCCAGGCCAAGGCCGAACGGACTCCTGGCGGGTCAGCAGCAGGTTGTTGGCCAGGGATTCATTGGGCACCGCACCGCGCCCCAAACGCTCTTCCGGCACGAAGTGCAGGCCCAGGCGACGCCGCGCCACCGGGTCCAGCCGGGCCAGATCTTGGCCGCTGAGAGACACCATGCCCGCCGCCGCGCGCGGGTCTTCGCCGGACAAGGCATAGAGCAATTCTTGCTGCCCATTGCCCGAGACCCCGGCAATGCCCACCACCTCGCCGGCCCGCACGGTGAAAGAAACGCCTTGCAAATCCGTGCCAAAGGCTTGCTCGCTTTTCAAGCGCAAACCGTTCACCTGCAGCACGGGCGCACCGGCCTGGCCTTGCCGAGGCGGCAAAGCCGGGGGCTCGGCGCCAATCATCAACTGAGACAAGACCGCGTTGCTGGCACTTCTCGGGTCGATTTGCCCAGTCACCTCGCCCGCCCGCAGCACGGTGCAGGCGGTGCACAAAGCGCGAATTTCGTGCAGCTTGTGGCTGATGTACAAAATGCTGCAGCCCTCGGCCGCCAAGCGCCGCAGCACCACAAACAATTTTTCGACGGCTTGTGGCGTCAAGACCGAAGTGGGTTCATCCAAAATCAAAATTTTGGGCTCGCCCAACAAGGCGCGGATGATTTCCACGCGCTGCATTTCACCCACACTCAAACTGTGCACGGGACGCAAGGGGTCAATGTCCAAACCGTAATCGGCGGCCTTTTGCGTGATGCGCTGGGTGACTTCGGCCAGACTCAAATGACGGTCCAGACCCAACCAGACATTCTCGGCCACGCTCAAGGTATTGAACAGGCTGAAGTGCTGAAACACCATGCTGATGCCAGCCGCACGGGCCTGCTGGGGGTTTGCGAATCGGGGTGGCCACCCCGTCGATCAGGACTTCACCCGCATCGGGCTTGACCGCCCCATAAATGACCTTCATCAGGGTGGATTTGCCCGCCCCGTTCTCGCCCAGGATGGCATGAATTTCACCCGGCAACACCCGCAGCGACACCTGGTGGTTGGCCACCACCGCCGGATAGCGTTTGGTGATGCCCTTCAATTCCAGGCGTGCAGGGGCTTGGTGCGCTTCTGTCACTTCGATCCACCAGCGTCGGGGCTGGGCGCGGCTTGACGGCTCTTGAACCAGGCGCCCAAGGTGGCGCGCTCGGCCGGCGTGATGCCCGTTGCGTTGTTCATGGGCATGACCTGACTCACCACCGCTTGCTGGTAAATGTTGGCGGCGTTGCTTTCAATCGCCGCATCGGAGTCGAATCGCAAATTCTTCATTTGCACAGTCGGGCCGTGGCATGCGGTGCACCGCGACTGGATGATGGGTCGCACCTGCGCCAAAGTCACCACGGGGCCTTGGGCGGCCTCTGCACCTGTGGCAGGCGTTGGTGCCGGACGCAAAACCCAGATCATGGCCAAAATCACCGCCACGCCCACCACCGCATAGGGCCAAGGATGCGCATGACGGCCCAGCAAATAACCATGCCGCATGACAAAGAACTGGCGAATCGCTGCCCCTGCGAACATCATGCCGATCAACACCAACCAGTTGTGCGGTTGGTTGTAAGTGAAGCTGTAATGGTTGGACAACATGGCGAACAACACCGGCAGGGTGAAGTAGGTGTTGTGCACGCTGCGCTGTTTGCCGCGAATGCCGTGAATGGGGTCCACGGCCTGGCCCGCCCGAATCGACGCCACGACGGTTTTTTGCCCCGGAATGATCCAAAAGAACACATTCGCGCTCATGCTGGTGGCCAGCATGGCGCCGACCAGCAAGAAGGCGGCCCGTCCGGCAAACCAATGGCAGGCCAAATAAGCTGCCACACACACCAGGCCCAAGACCAAGGCCCCGACGATGGCGTCACCGTTTTTGCGCTGCCCAAAAACGCGGCAGACCGTGTCATACAAGAGCCAAAACACCACAAGGAAACCCAGCGCCACCGCCACCGCTTGGCCAGGCAGCCAATTCACCAAGGACTTGTCGACCAGATAAGTGCCCGCCTGCCAAAGGTAGGTCAGGGTGAACAGGGCAAAGCCGCTCAGCCAGGTGCTGTAGCTTTCCCAAAAAAACCAATGCAGGTGTTTGGGCAGCTGAGGGGGTCTGACCGCAAACTTGACCGGGTGATAAAACCCACCGCCGTGAACGGCCCACAACTCACCACTGACACCCTGCTTTTTCAGGTCAGGGTCTTGCGGCGGGGTCAGGCTGCTGTCCAGAAACACAAAATAAAAAGACGAGCCCACCCATGCAATCGCCGTGATCACATGCACCCACCTCAACAGCAAATTACCCCAATCCAGGAAATAGCTTTCCACCATTCGCTCCAAACTCTGTCACCCTGAGGTGCAACCAACTGTATTCAAGAATCGGGCCAAGCGAATGCACCAGCCTGATGCACCCATGGTCCCCCTAACGGTTTCAAGACCCCCGGTAAGTCGAATAGCTCCAGGGACTGACCAACAAAGGCACGTGGTAATGCTGGTCGGCCTGGGCCACGCCAAAGTCCAGGCTGACGCGGTTCAAAAAATTCGGTTCAGGCAAGGTCAGCCCCAGGGACTTGTAGTAGTCGGCCACCTCAAACGTCAGGCGGTAGGTGCCGACCCGAAGGTTGGCGTTGTCGTACAAGGGGGCATCCGATCGGCCATCGGCATTCAATTGAAAACGCCGCACCAACGTGGCCGCTTCACCATCGGTGGCGAACAAAGACACCCACATGCCAGCCGCTGGCTTGCCATGCATGGTGTCCAAAACATGCGTGCTCAATCCCATTTTTTCACCTGATCTTTCAAATCAATGTCATAAAAATTGTATACACTTTTACTCTAAATAACACTCTGCCAAACCCCATCCGCATGGAAATGTCCACCACGCACCTCATTGTCGAACGTTTGACGCGAGCCATTGTGGAACACCGCCTGCTGCCTGGGGCCAAATTGGCCGAGCAAAAGCTGGCCGACCATTTTGGGGTTTCTCGCACCCTGATTCGACAGGCCTTGTTTCAACTGTCACAGAACCGCTTGGTGGTTTTGGAGCCGGCACGGGGGGCTTTCGTGGCGGCGCCCTCGGTGGAGGAATCGCGTCAGATTTTTGCGGTGCGCCGCATGCTCGAAGCCGAGATGACCCGCGCCTTTGTGCGCCAAGTGACCCCCGCCAAAATCAAGAAATTGCGAGACCACGTGCGCCAGGAACAGCGTGCCGTGGACAAAGCCGATGTCAGCGAGCGAACCGAATTGCTGGGCGACTTTCATACCCTGATGGCCGAGCTGATGGGCAACCAGGTGCTGGCCCAGATTCTGGGTGAGCTGATTTCACGCAGCGCCCTGATCACCCTGATGTACCAGTCCGATTCGGCGGCCACCCACTCCCACGAAGAACACACCGAAATCGTCAAAGCCCTGGCCGACCAGGACGAGGAACTCGCCGTGCGCTTGATGGACGAACACCTCAGCCATGTGGAGGCCAATCTGGTGTTCGACAAGAAACCTTGGCGCAACGATTTGTCTCTGGCCCTGTCCAACCTGAGCACCTGAAACCTCGATTCCGCCGGGTCTCAAAACATTTGTATACAATTTTGGTGCGCGATTACATCGATCAGCCCCATCAATGCACCTGATGGGTTGTTTTTTCGCACCAGATTAGCGCAAGAACCGGTCCATTTCTGGCACTGTTCTTGCACACACTTTGGAACAACTTTTAGGGATATGTTGCCATGAACACACGTCGCTTTTTCACCCTGGCACTCGGCTGCAGTGTCGCGGCCATCGCCAACTTCGGCTTGAGCACGCCAGTCCTGGCGCAAAGCAACGCCCTCACCCCCATCAAGTTCCAGCTCGATTGGCGTTTTGAGGGGCCATCGGCCTTTTTCCTGCTGCCAGCCGCCAAGGGCTATTTCAAAGACGCCCAGCTCGACGTCACAATTGATGCGGGCAATGGCTCTGGTGTGGCAGTGCAGCGCGTGGCCTCCGGCAACTACGACATGGGCTTTGCCGATCTGGCTGCCCTGATGGAGTTCTGGGCCAACAACCCCAACGTCCCCAACAAACCGGTGGCCGTGATGGTGGTGTACAACAATACCCCCGCATCGGTCATGGCCCTCAAGAAGTCAGGCATCAAAACCCCAGCGGACCTGAGTGGCAAAAAACTGGGCGCACCGGTGTTTGACGCGGGTCGCCGCGCTTTCCCCATTTTCGCCAAAGCCAACCAGGTCAATGGCGTGCAATGGACCACCATGGACCCCCCATTGCGTGAAACCATGCTGGTTCGTGGCGATGTGGACGCCATCACGGGCTTCACCTTCACCTCCTTGCTCAACCTGGAAGCGCGTGGCGTGAAGGCCGAAGACGTGACCATCCTGCCCTACCCCAACTACGGGGTCAAGTTGTATGGCAATGTGATCATTGCTTCACCCAAGCTACTCAAAGAGAACCCCGCTGCGGTCAAAGCCTTCCTGAAAGCCTTCACCAAGGGGGCCAAGGAAGTCATTGCCAACCCGACGGCAGCGGTGACTTATGTCAAAGAACGTGACGGGATCGTCAACGCCGAATTGGAAACCCGACGTCTCAAATTGGCAATTGACACCGTGGTCAACAGCCCCGACGCCCGTGCCGAAGGCTTTGGCCAAGTCAACCCAGGTCGCCTGTCTTTGATGGCCTCGCAAGTGTCGGACGCCTTCGCGACCAAATCCCGCGTCAATCCCGATGTGTTGTGGAACGCCGCTTACCTGCCCTCGGCCAAAGAGCTGGATGTTCTGCCTAAGAAATGAGTGCGCCCATGCATCCGCCATTCGTTGAATTCAAAGACGTCTGGCTGGCCTACAACGATGAGCTGCTGGCCAAGGGCCACTATGCCGTCGAGGGCATCGATTTGCAGGTGCAACGGGGCGAATTCATCGCCATCGTTGGGCCCTCCGGCTGTGGCAAATCGACCTTCATGAAATTGACCACGGGTTTGAAGATGCCGTCCAAAGGCAGCATCCGCATCGACGGTCAAGCGGTCACCGGGCCTTTGAAAATTTCAGGCATGGCGTTTCAGGCGCCCTCCTTGCTGCCCTGGCGCAGCACAGTGGACAATGTTTTGCTGCCCCTGGAAATCGTCGAGCCTTTTCGCGGTGAATTCAAAAAGAAACGCCCCGAATTTGAAGCCCGCGCCAGGGCTTTGCTACAAAAAGTCGGCTTGGCCGGCTACGAAGACAAATTCCCCTGGCAGCTTTCAGGCGGCATGCAACAGCGTGCGAGCATCTGCCGGGCCTTGATCCATGAGCCCCAAATGCTCTTGCTCGACGAGCCTTTTGGCGCCCTGGATGCCTTCACCCGCGAGGAGCTGTGGTGCATTTTGCGCGACCTGCAGGCCGAACAGAAATTCAATGTCATCCTGGTCACGCATGACCTGCGCGAGTCGGTTTTTCTGGCCGACACGGTGTATGTGATGAGCAAAAGCCCAGGCCGTTTCGTGGTGAAACGCGAGATTGACCTGCCCCGCCCGCGCGAACTCGAACTCACCTATTCCAAAGCCTTTGGCGACTTGGTGTTCGAGTTGCGCGAACACATTGGCGCGGTGCGCAAGCCCGTGGTTTAAAGGCTTGACCATGAAACCCAAACTTTTCGAAAAACTGTCGCCCTGGCTATTGCTCATCGCCGTGCTGGTCTTGTGGCAAGTGCTGTGCACGGGCCTGAATGTGTCGGAGTTCATTTTCCCCAGCCCCCTGCGCATCGCAGACCAGCTCAATGAATTCAAGTGGCTCATCGCGGGCCATGCCTGGCGCACCTTCTGGGTGACCATGAGTGGCTTTGGCTTGGCGATTGTGGTGGGCGTTTTATTGGGCTTTGTGATCGGCAGCTCGCGCTTGGCCTACACCGCCATCTACCCCCTGATGACGGCTTTCAACGCCCTGCCCAAGGCGGCGTTTGTGCCGATCTTGGTAGTCTGGTTTGGGATTGGCGCAGGCCCGGCCATTCTGACGGCCTTTTTGATCAGCTTTTTCCCCATCATGGTCAACATCGCCACCGGCCTGGCCACGCTGGAGCCGGAGCTGGAAGACGTGCTGCGGGTGCTGGGTGCCAAGCGCTGGGACGTGTTGGTCAAAGTCGGTCTGCCCCGCTCACTGCCCTATTTTTACGGCTCGCTCAAAGTGGCCATCACCTTGGCTTTTGTGGGCACCACCGTGTCGGAGATGACCGCCGCCAACGAAGGCATTGGTTACCTGCTGATCTCTGCCGGTTCCTCCATGCAAATGGGCCTGGCCTTTGCGGGTCTGGTCGTGGTGGGCGCCATGGCCATGGTCATGTATGAATTGTTCAGTTGGGTCGAAAAGCACACCACCGCCTGGGCCCACCGGGGCTCGCAAGGCGAATGAACGCCCAAATCATTGCGACTCAGCCTTTTTTATTTTTTTAACCCTGGAGAAAACCATGAAACTCAAACCCCTCGCCCAAGCAGCCGCCCTGACTGCGCTGGCCATCAGCGCCCAAATTGGCTTTGCAGAAGACTGGAGTGACACCTCACTCGCTTATACCTATGGCACCGCATTCAAAGAGCCCTTTGTCTCGAACGGCGCAGACATCAAGAAGGACATCTACAGCTTGAAGCACGTTGGTGGCGATAAATACGGTACCAATTTCTTCAACATTGACTTGCTGGAGTCGAACAAAGTCGACAGCGATGCTCAAGAAGCGTATGTGGTGTACCGCCGCTTGTTGGACTTCGGCAAAATTGCAGGCAAGGATTATTCGACCTCGTATGCCAATGGCTTCGGTTTGACCGCTGGCTTTGACTGGAACACCAAGAACGATCCTGGCTACGCTTCCAAGAAACGGATGCTGGTCGTTGGCCCTACCGCCATGCTCAAAGTACCTGGCTTCCTGAACGTCAGCTTGCTGGCCTTGAATGAAAGCAACCAACCTGTTGGAATTTCCGAACGCTACACTTACAAGACCCACGCCGATGTGAGCAGCGCATGGGATTTGCATTTGGGCCACGGCTTCAACTTCCAAGGTTTTGCTGACCTGATCGCTCCGAAGGGCAAGAATGAATTTGGTGGTTCCACAGCAGCAGAGCAGCATTTCTTTGGCGCTGTCATGTACGACATCAGTCAACCACTGGGCGCTCAAGCCAACACCTTCAAAGTGGGGGCAGGCTACGAATGGTGGCGCAATAAGTTTGGCAATGCCTACTCTGCAGGTGACCCAGGCGCTTTTGCCAAGACGCCCTTCGCCCGCGCTGAATACCACTTCTAACGACGGCAGGCTCTGATGGCCTGGCACGCGCAACTGGATTTGCATTACTCTCTGGCTCAGTCCAGTTGCCAACAAACCGTGGCCCGCTACCAACACAGCGGGCCACTTCGTATCTTGCAAAGCCTTTACCCTGAAGGCCCTGCCATTTGCCACAATGTGCTGGTGCACCCGCCCAGTGGCCTGGTGGGGGGCGACACCTTGCAGTTGAATGTGCAGGTGGATTCAGGCGCTCATGGCCTGATCACCACCCCTGGGGCCACCCGTTTTTACCGCTCTGCCGATGCCGAAGCGGTTCAAAACACCCAACTCCATTTGGCCGACGGGGCACGGCTTGAATGGCTGCCCCTGGAAGCCATTGCCTACAACGCTTGCCGGGCCCGCAATGAAGTGTGCGCCCACCTGGCCCCTTCTGCACAACTCTTGGGCTGGGACGTGACGGCCCTGGGCCTGCCCCATGCCAACCAGCCCTTTGAATCGGGCAGCCTGTGGCAACACCTGGAAATGCCAGGGGTTTGGTTAGAACGGGGGGTGCTGGCGGCCAACAACGCCCTGGATCAACGCTGGTTGCAAAGCCCCCTGGGCTTGCACGGCATGCGCTGTGTGGGCACGCTGTTTTGGCTGCGCGGCGCGGGACTCAAGCACCACGACGGGGTAGAATTGGCCCTGACCAGCGCCCGCGACATCGCGGCCCAAATGCCCATGGCCGCTCACTCTGGCGTGACCTGCCCGAACGACCAGGTGGTGGTGTTGCGCGTCTTGGGGCCTCAAGTCGAGCCGGTGATGCAAACCCTGAAAGCCGTCTGGCTGCATTGGCGTCAAAACCTGTGGGGCGTGGGTCGCCAACTGAGCGATGCCTCCCCCCGCATCTGGGCCATGTAGCTTGGCCGAAAGGGGCCAAATCTGCAGCGCCTAAATCGCCACCAACTGGCGAATGCCTTGCTGGGCCATTTCGCTGCCGGGGCCGCTGGCGATGACTTCACCCCGCTCCATCACGCAGTAGCGATCGGCCAAGGCCTCGGCAAAATCGTAATACTGCTCGCACAGCAAGATCGCCATGTCTCCACGGTCGGCCAGCATGCGAATGACCCGGCCAATGTCTTTGATGATGCTGGGCTGAATGCCCTCGGTGGGTTCGTCCAGGATCAACAATTTGGGCCCGGCCGCCAAGGCGCGGGCAATCGCCAACTGCTGTTGCTGCCCCCCCGACAAGTCGCCACCACGGCGGTGCTTCATCTGCGCCAAGATGGGAAAAAGTTCAAACAGTTCAGCCGGAATCGGGGCATCGCCTGACTTCGTCGCCAGCCCCATGCGCAGGTTGTCTTCAACGCTCAAACGGGCGAAGATTTCACGCCCTTGAGGCACATAGCCAATGCCCGCCTTGGCCCGCTCATAAGGGGTGGCTTTCTCAATCGAGTGACCCTCCAACTCAATGCGGCCACTGCGGATGGGCACCAGACCCATGAGGCATTTGAGCAGGGTGGTTTTGCCCACCCCGTTGCGCCCCAACAATACCGTGACCTCGCCCAGAGGGGCTTGCAGACTCACGTCCCGCAAGATGTTCGAGCCACCGTAGTACTGATGGATGTTGTGAGCTTTCAGCATAAATCCATGATCCGAATTAGCGACCCAAATAAACTTCAATCACCCGCTCGTCGGCCTGCACCTGATCCAGCGTGCCTTGTGCCAACACCGCGCCATCGCAGAGCACGGTGACGATGTCCGAGATGGTTTTGACAAAGCCCATGTCGTGCTCCACCACCATCAAGGAGTGCTGGCCTTTGAGGGACAAAAACAATTCTGCCGTGCGCGCGGTTTCTTCGTCGGTCATGCCGGCCACGGGCTCGTCGAGCAAGAGCAGCTTGGGCTCTTGCACCAGCAACATGCCGATTTCCAGCCACTGCTTTTGTCCATGGCTCAGGTTGCCAGCCTGGCGTGTCAGCTGATCGGCCAGGTGAATGGTGTGCAAGACCTCGGCCAGTCGGTCGGTTTGTTCGGAGTTGAGTTTGAAAAAAACCGATGGCCAAACCCCTTTGTGGGTTTTCAAGGCCAGCTCCAGGTTTTCAAACACCGTCAGGTTTTCGAACACGGTGGGTTTTTGGAACTTTCGGCCAATGCCCAGCTGGGCGATTTCGGCTTCGCGGTAACGCAGCAAATCAATCGTGCTGCCAAAGAACACCGTGCCCGAGTCGGGACGGGTTTTGCCCGTGATGATGTCCATCATCGTGGTCTTGCCCGCGCCATTGGGGCCAA
>CAIUTG010000226.1 GCA_903902035.1 uncultured Curvibacter sp.
CAAGCACGACAAAGTGCGCATTTTCAAAATGCGTCGTCGTAAGCATTATCAAAAGCGCCAAGGGCACCGTCAGCAGTTCACTGAACTGCAGATCAGCGCCATCTTGGGTTGAATCTGAACTCAATCTGAAACAGTCAAGGAGCACATCTCATGGCACAGAAAAAAGGCGGCGGCTCTACGCGAAATGGGCGCGATTCCAAGCCGAAAATGCTTGGCGTGAAGGCTTTCGGTGGTGAATTGGTTTCGGCCGGTTCCATCATCGTGCGCCAACGTGGCACCCGCATGCACCCCGGCGACAATGTCGGCATCGGCAAGGACCACACTTTGTTTGCTTTGGTTGAAGGCCATGTTGGCTTTACCACCAAGGGCGCTTTGAGCAAGCACACCGTCAATGTGACACCGGTGGCTTAAATTTAAGCCATCTGCGCCAAAGCCCCGAAGTCTCGGGGCTTTTTTATTTAAACTGGGAAGACCATGAAGTTCGTTGACGAAGCCTATATTGACATTGCCGCCGGTGATGGGGGCAATGGCTGCGTCTCGTTCCGGCACGAAAAATACAAAGAATTCGGTGGCCCCAACGGGGGCGATGGCGGACGTGGCGGCCATGTGTACGCGGTAGCCGATCCCAACTTGAATACCCTGGTGGACTTTCGCTTCTCGCGCCGCCACGAAGCCAAGCGCGGCGAGCACGGCATGGGCTCCGACATGTTTGGTGCAGCGGGCGACGACATCACCCTGAAAATGCCCGTGGGCACCCTCATCACCGATGCCGAAACCGGTGAGTTGCTGTATGAGTTGCTGGTGCCCGGCGAGGTGATCACCATCGCCAAGGGCGGCGACGGCGGCTTTGGCAACCTGCGTTTCAAAAGCGCCATGAACCGCGCACCACGCCAGAAAACCCCCGGCTGGCCGGGTGAGAAAAAAGAGCTCAAGCTCGAATTGAAGGTGTTGGCCGATGTGGGCTTGCTGGGCTTGCCCAATGCGGGCAAATCCACCTTGATTTCGGCCATTTCCAATGCCCGACCCAAGATTGCGGATTACCCTTTCACCACCCTGCACCCCAATTTGGGCGTGGTGCGTGTGGGCCCTGAGCAAAGCTTTGTGGTCGCCGACATTCCCGGCCTGATCGAAGGGGCCTCAGAAGGCGCGGGCTTGGGGCATCAGTTTTTGCGCCACTTGCAACGCACCCGGTTGCTGCTGCATGTGATTGACATTGCGCCTTTTGAAGAGGGCGCCGACCCCGTGAAGCAAGCCAAGGGCATTGTGGCCGAGCTCAAAAAATACGACCAAGCCTTGTACGACAAACCCCGCTGGGTGGTCTTGAACAAGCTGGACATGGTGCCCGAAGACGAGCGTGTGGCCAAGGTCAAAGACTTTGTCAAGCGCTACAAGTTCAAGGGGCCGGTCTACGAAATCTCGGCCTTGACGCACCAAGGCTGCGACACCTTGATCAAGGATGTGTACCAGTACATCAAGGCCCAACAAAAGGCCGAACAGCCGGTGCTGGACGTCGACCCCCGTTTCGTGACCTTGCAAGAGGGACCTGCGGAAGGCGCGGATGAGTGAGGGCGTGAATCAGGGCAGCGATGTTTTGGCCCATGCCCGTCGCATCGTCGTCAAGGTGGGCTCCAGTTTGGTGACCAACGAGGGCAAGGGCCTGGACGAGGCGGCCATCAGCGAATGGTGCCGTCAGCTGGCCGTTCTGGTGCATGGGGGCCGCGAGGTCATCATGGTCAGCAGTGGCGCCATTGCCGAGGGCATGAAACGCCTCGGGTGGACCAGCCGCCCCAAAGAAATCAATGAGTTGCAGGCCGCGGCTGCGGTGGGGCAAATGGGCTTGGCCCAGATGTACGAAACCAAGCTGCGTGAGAACCAGTTGGGCAGTGCCCAGGTGCTGTTAACCCATGCCGACTTGGCCGACCGGGAACGCTATCTGAATGCCCGTTCTACCTTGCTCACCCTGTTGGCCCACCAAGTGGTGCCTGTGATCAATGAGAACGACACGGTGGTGAATGACGAAATCAAGTTTGGTGACAACGACACCTTGGGCGCGCTGGTCGCCAATTTGGTCGAGGCCGATGCCTTGGTGATTTTGACCGATCAAAAGGGCTTGTTCAGCGCCGATCCCCGGCGCGATCCCGCCGCCCAGTTCGTGCACCAAGCCCAGGCGGGTGATCCGGCCCTGGAGGCCATGGCCGGTGGCGCCGGCTCCAGCATTGGCCGGGGCGGCATGATCACCAAAATTCTGGCGGCCAAACGCGCGGCGGGCTCGGGCGCCTCCACCGTGATTGCGTGGGGCCGTGAGCCGAATGTCTTGGTTCGTCTGAGCCAGGGCGAAGCCTTGGGCACTTTGCTGGTTGCACAAACCGCCAAGATGCAAGCGCGCAAACAGTGGATGGCCGACCACCTGCAACTCCGTGGCGCGGTTTGCATTGACGCGGGGGCTGCTGCCAAGTTGCAAGGCGAGGGCAAGAGCCTGCTGCCGATTGGCATGACGGGCGTTGAAGGGGATTTCAAGCGCGGCGACGTGATCGCCATCAAAGGGCCACAAGGCGAGGTGTTGGGGCGAGGCTTGACCAATTACGCCAGTGCCGAGGCCCGGTTGATCTGCCGCAAGCCCTCCAGCGAGTTCGAAACCCTGCTGGGTTTTGTGGCTGAACCTGAAATGGTGCACCGCGACAACCTGGTGTTGCAGCGCTGACACTTCAAAACCGCAGGCCCAGGGCCTGCGGTTGAAGAAAAGGGTTTTATTTCCCGGCGGTCGATGGGGGGTTGGGGTCAAAACTGCCGCCAGGCGGCAATTCAAAATGGGCCGACAAACTGAAGCCCCCCACTTCAAATGAGGCTTCAAATGGCCGAGATCGCTGCGCGCGCGATCGGGTTTCGATGCGGGGCAGGTAACGGGACAATTCGGTCAGTGCCATTTCGTAAACGCCGCGTTTGAACTCGACCACCACATCCAGCGGCACCCAGTAATCATTCCACCGCCAGGCGTCGAATTCAGGGTGATCGGTGGCGCGCAGGTTCAGGTCCCAGTCGTTGCCGACCAGTTGAAGCAAATACCAAATCTGTTTTTGGCCTCGGTAATGGCCACGCGCTTCACGTCGAATGAAGCGGTCCGGCACCTCATAGCGCAACCAGTCTCGGGTCCGTGCCACGATGCGCACGTGTTCTGGCAACAAACCCACTTCCTCGTGCAGTTCTCGGTACATGGCCTGCTCGGGGCTTTCTCCCCGGTCAATGCCGCCCTGTGGAAACTGCCAGCTGTGCGTGCGGATGCGTTTGCCCCAAAAAACCTGATTTTTCTGGTTGAGCAAGACGATGCCGACGTTTGGCCTAAAGCCTTCGCGGTCAAGCATAATCGAACCCCAATTTTTAAATTGAAACCATTATGCACGGCTAACATCCTGCAACAAGTGGTTTTGTACTCTGTGATAGCGAATTCTGCCGATGAAAGCCTCTCAATTTTTTATTTCCACCCTCAAAGAGGCCCCCGCCGATGCCGAAGTGGTCAGCCACCGATTGATGACCCGCGCGGGCATGATCAAAAAACTGGGGGCCGGGATTTACAACTACATGCCCTTGGGCCTGCGCGTGATCCGCAAGGTCGAGGCCATTGTGCGCGAGGAAATGAACCGCGCCGGCGCGATTGAACTCACCATGCCCGTGGTGCAACCGGCCGAGCTGTGGCAAGAAACCGGTCGCTTTGAAAAAATGGGCCCCGAACTCTTGAGGATCAAAGACCGCCACGACCGTGACTTTGTCATCCAGCCCACCTCCGAAGAGGTGGTGACCGACCTCGTGCGCCAAGAAATTCGCAGCTACAAGCAACTGCCCAAAAACTTTTATCAAATCCAGACCAAATTTCGTGACGAGCGTCGGCCGCGTTTTGGGCTGATGCGCGGGCGCGAGTTCATCATGAAAGACGCCTACAGCTTCGACCGGGACATGCCCAGCGCCAAGGCCAGTTACCAGGTCATGGCCCAGGCCTACCGCCGCATTTTTGACCGCTTTGGGCTGACCTACCGCGCCGTCGCCGCCGACAGTGGTGCCATTGGTGGCGACTTGAGCGAAGAGTTTCAAGTGATTGCCGCGACGGGCGAAGACGCCATCGTCTACTGCCCGACCAGCGACTATGCGGCCAACATGGAAAAGGCCGAAAGCCTGGCCCCGACGCAAACCCGGGGCGCGGCCACCGAAACCCTGACCAAGCTCCCCACGCCCGGCATCAGCACCTGCGCCGGGGTGGCCGATTTGCTGAAACTGCCTTTGAGCCGCACCGTCAAGTCCTTGGTGTTGGCGACCGACCGCCTGAATGAACACGGGGAAGTGGTGCAAAGCCAAATCTATTTGCTCCTGCTGCGCGGCGACCATGAGATGAACGAAGTCAAGGTGGGCAAATTGCCGGGCTTTGAGGGGGGCTTCCGCTTTGCCACCAGCGCAGAAATCGAAGCCCATTTCGGCTGCATCCCCGGCTATCTGGGCCCCATCGGGCTGCACAGCCCGCCCCGTGCCGATGGCTCGGTGAGCGCCGTCACCGTCATCGTCGACCGCGAAGTGGCCGTCATGGCCGATTGGATTTGCGGTGCCAATGCCGTCGACTTCCACCTGACCGGCGTGAACTGGGGCCGCGACGTGGCCGAACCGGCCTTGGTGGCCGACCTGCGCAATGTGGTGGCGGGCGATGCCTCGCCGGACGGACAAGGCGTGTTGGCGATTGAGCGCGGCATCGAAGTCGGCCATGTGTTCTACCTGGGCACCAAATACTCCCAGGCCATGAACGCCACCTTTTTAAACGAAGCAGGCAAGCCCAGCCATTTTGAGATGGGTTGCTACGGCATTGGCGTGACGCGCCTGCCCGCCGCCGCCATCGAGCAAAACCACGACGAGCGCGGCATCATCTGGCCCGACGCGATTGCCCCCTTCACCGTGGTGCTGTGCCCCATTGGCATGGACCGCAGCGCCGAGGTCAAGGCCGCCGCCGAGCAACTGCACGATGAATTGCAGGCCCTGGGCATGGATGTGTTGCTGGACGACCGTGGTGAACGCCCCGGTGCCATGTTTGCCGACTGGGAGTTGATTGGTGTGCCGCACCGCGTGGTGCTGTCTGACCGTGGCCTGAAAGAGGGGCAGGTCGAGTACCAACACCGCCGGGCCACCGAGGCCAGCAAAATGGCGCTCAGCGATGTCGTGGCTTACCTGCAACAACAGTTGGCGCATTTGCAGCCTGCCGGCTTGAAGGCGGCCAGCGCCGCTGCCCAAACGCAAGATTGAGATGCGGCGCTGGCGGGCCTTGGGCAGCGGGCTGTTGGCGGCTGGCCTGACCCTGGGGAGTGGCCCCGTTTCAGCAGGTCAGCAAGCCGAGGAAGCCCTGTCGGATTCGGTCCGCACGGCTTTAACGGCAGCGCTCAGCGCCCCGGCTCCGCCGAGTTTGGCCTTCGTCAATGACGCGGCGCGTGAGCATTACCAAGTTTGGCTGTCGCACATTCGACCCGTCTTGCAGCGCAAAACCCCGGATTGGACCGAGACCCAGCGTGACGAGTTTTTGCAAACCCTTTGGTACGAGAGCAAGCGCGCCCGCTTGGCGCCCGCCTTGGTGCTGGGCTTGATCGAGGTGGAAAGCGGCTTTCGCAAGTTCGCCGTGTCCAGCAGCAGCGCTCGGGGGTACATGCAGGTGATGCCGTTTTGGACCCGTTTGCTGGCGGGCACCGAGGCGGTTAATCTGTTTCATGAGCAAACCAATTTGCGGTTTGGTTGCGTCATCTTGCGCCACTACCTGGGTTTGGAGTCGGGTCATTTGGAGATGGCCCTGGGGCGCTACAACGGCAGCCGGGGCCAAATGGCCTATCCCCGGGCCGTGCTGGCCGCCCAAGCGCGTTGGCAGGCGGCCGAGCCTTGACGGGATTTGGGCTCAGGCAGCGTTGCCGCTCAACACCTGTTGCAACTCACCTGACTCGTACATTTCCATCATGATGTCGGAGCCGCCGATGAACTCGCCCTTGACGTACAACTGCGGGATGGTGGGCCACTGGCTGTAGTCTTTGATGCCCGCGCGGATGGCGGGTTCTTCCAGCACATTCACGGTTTTGATGGCTTTGGGCTCCACCCCGCAGGCCTTCAAAATCTGAATCGCGCGGCCTGAAAAACCGCACTGGGGAAAGCTGGCCGTGCCCTTCATGAAAAGCAGCACTTCATTTTGTTTCACGAGGTCATCGATGCGTTGTTGGGTAGCGTCCATGGATTCGGGTCCTTTATCAATGTGCGCAATTATCGCGAATCTGGCCAATGCCCGCCGCTGCAGCGTTCAATACCAGCCAAGTCTTTGCGGCTTTTCACCTGTTCAAAGCCAGCCTGGGTCAGCAGCTGACGCACGGCCGGAGCCTGGTCCCAACCGTGCTCCAACAGCAGCCAGGCGCCTGGTTGGAGGTGCTTGGGAGCGTGGGCAATCAGGTGGCGCAGGTCGTCCAGGCCCTCGGGGCCGCTCACCAAAGCCTTGCGCGGCTCATGGCAGAGTGCGCCCAAATGGGCGTCGCCCTCGGCGATGTAGGGGGGGTTGGAGACGATCAGGTCAAACCGCTGCCCGGCCACGGGAGCCAGCCAGGAGCCCCAATAAAAAACAATGGGTTTCATGCCCTGGCCGCGCAAGCGCTGCTCGTTGGCTTGGGCGACCGCCAGGGCCTCGGGGCTGGCATCCACCGCGCTGACCTGGATGCCCTGGGGGCCGTGGTGCTGGATCGCCAGAGCGATGGCCCCGCTGCCCGTGCCCAGGTCCAGCACCTCTGGCGGCGCAGTGCGCTTTTTGAGCAACTCCAGCGCCCATTCGACCAGGGTTTCGGTGTCGGGCCTGGGGTCGAGCACCCGGGCATCGATCTGCAAAGACAGGCCAAAAAAACCGCGCTCGCCTGTCAGGTAGGCCACGGGCTCACCCAGGAGGCGACGCTCGACCAGGGCCTGAAATTCACGCGCGACCGCCCAGGGCAAGTCATCCTGGTCATGGGCCAGCAGCCAGGCACGACCGCGTTCTTGGACGGGGGAAGGGGAGGGCAGGCCTGGGCTGTGCCGTTGGGCCTCGGTCGTGTGCTTTTGCAGCACATGCAGCAACAAAACCTGGGCCTCGAACCGGTCCAGGCCTTGTTGGCTGGCCTGACTCAGGGCCTGGCCCAAAGTCAGGCAGGGCAATTCACTCAGCTCGGGCATGCCGGTCGATTCGGTCAAGCACCGGCCCCCACTTCCAGCTCGGCCAGTTGCTCGGCTTCGTGGGCATGGCGCAGGGCCGTGAGGGGTTCGTCCAGGTCGCCTTCGATGATGAAGTTGAGTTTGTACAGCGTCAGGTTGATGCGGTGGTCGGTCCAGCGGCCTTGCGGGAAGTTGTAGGTGCGGATGCGGTCGCTGCGGTCGCCGCTGCCAATCAGGCCCTTGCGGGTGGCGGCGTCTTTGGCGGCGCGTTCGCTGCGCTCTTTTTCTTGAATGCGGGCCGACAGCACCTGCAAGGCCTTGGCCTTGTTGCGGTGCTGACTGCGGTCGTCCTGGCACTCGGCCACGATGCCGGTGGGCAGGTGGGTGATGCGCACCGCCGAGTCGGTTTTGTTGATGTGCTGCCCACCCGCACCGCTGGCGCGGTAGGTGTCGATGCGCAGATCGGCCGGGTTGATTTGCACCGCCTGGGCCTCGTCGGGCTCGGGCAACACCGCCACGGTGCAGGCGCTGGTGTGGATGCGCCCCTGGGTTTCGGTGGCCGGCACCCGCTGCACACGGTGGCCGCCCGATTCAAACTTCAATGCGCCGTAAACGCCGTCGCCTTCCAGACGAAGGACGACCTCTTTGTAGCCGCCCAGTTCACTTTCATTGGCGCTCACGATCTCGCAGCGCCAACCCACCTTTTCGGCGTAGCGGGTGTACATGCGGGCCAGATCGGCCGCGAACAGGGCCGATTCATCGCCCCCCGTGCCCGCGCGGATTTCCAAGAAGGCGTTGCGCCCATCGTCGGGGTCTTTGGGCAGCAGCTGGCGTTGCAATTCGGCTTCGAGTTGGGTCAATTCCGTTTGCGCATCGGCAATTTCTTCGGCGGCCATCTCGGCAAAAGCGGGGTCTGACAGCAGGGCTTGGGCGTTGCTCAGATCGGCTTCGCGTTGCTGAAAGCGTGCATAGCGCCCGGCAATTTGCGTGACTTCGGCGTGTTCGCGAGACAAGACACGGTACTGCCCCATGTCGGCCATGATGTCTTCACGCGACAGCAAAAAGTCGAGTTCCTGAAGTCGAACCGCATAGCGGTCGAGTTGTTGACGAAGAAAGGTTTTCAAAGTGGTTTTTTAACGCTCGGGCCGCAAGAAGAACCGTTGCACGGCCAGCGCCGTGCGTTCGCGGTCATCGGCTTGGGGACGGTTCAATTCCATCAGGGCACCGTGCAGCATTTTTTGGGACAAACCTTTGGCCAGGCCCTCCAGCACGCTGTCGATGTGGTCACCCCGAGCCAGGTTTTTGCGCGCCCGTGCCAATTCGGCTTCACGCCAATGGTCGACTTGGGCATTGAGTTCGCGAATCATGGGCACACTGGCGCGCTGGTTCAACCATTGCACAAAGCTTTGTACACCGGCATTGACGATCACTTCGGCATCGGCCACGGCCGCCTGGCGCTGGGCCTGGCCGGTTTGCACCACCTGGGCCAGATCGTCCACGGTGTAGAGGTAGACATCACGCAGATTTTTGACCTCGGCCTCAATGTCTCTGGGCACCGCCAAATCGACCATGAACAAGGGCCGGTGGCGGCGCAGCTTCAAAGCGCTTTCGACCGCGCCCAAACCGATCAGGGGCAGGGTGCTGGCTGTGCAGCTGATGATGGCGTCGAACTCATGCAGGCGGCTGGGCATTTGCGACAGCGGCATCAGCTCAGCGCCCAGGTGTTGGGCCAAGGCTTCACCACGGGCTGCCGTGCGGTTGGTGACCACCATTTTTTGCGGGCGCTGTGCGGCAAAGTGGGTGCTGGCGAGTTCGATCATGTCGCCCGCGCCGACGAACAACACCTTGATCTGGCTCAGGTCTTCAAACAGTTGGGACGCCAGTCGCACCGAGGCGGCGGCCATGCTGATGGAGTGTTGACCGATTTCGGTGTGGGTGCGCACCTCTTTGGCCACCGAAAAGCTGCGCTGAAACAACTGGTTCAGCGTGGTGCCCAGTGCGCCCGCATTTTCGGCGGCGCGCACCGCGTCTTTCATTTGCCCCAGGATTTGAACCTCGCCCAAGACCATGGAGTCCAGGCCGCTGGCCACCCGAAACGCGTGGCGTGCCACCGCTTCGTCTTCGAGGGTGTAGGCGTGTGAGCGCAACTCGTTGGGGTCCACGCCGCCGGTGTTGGCCAGCCAATGCAGGGTGTGTTCCAGCGCGCTGTGTTCGCCAGCGCAGTAAATCTCGGTGCGGTTGCAAGTGGACAAAATGGCCGCTTCCACTTCCGGGTGGCGCGCCGCTTGGGGGCTGCCAAAAGACTGTCGCAAACCGTGCAAAGTGGGCGCAATTTGGTCCATCGCAAAGGCCAAACGACCGCGTAAGTCGAGCGACGCGGTGTTGTGATTGATGCCTAAAGCCCAGACTGCCATGCCCGAATTATAAAATCCCGCTCATGGATGGCGTGGCTTTCTTTTTCGATGTGCTTTGGCAGGTGCTCAACGGCTTGGCACCCGCTGCTGCTTTGGCCGGGTTGTTGGGTTTGGTCGGCGCCATGCAAAAGCCCGGCCGACCTTGGGTTCGCTCAGCGTGGCTGCGCTTGGCTTTGAATTTTCTGGTCGGGGCTGGGGTCTGGGCCGGTGGGCTGCTGATTTCGGGCCATGACGGCATGATGGCCACTTATGCCGCCTTGGTGGTCGCCATGGGCACCAGCCAGTGGTTGTTGACGGGTGGCTGGCGCTGAGGTTTGATCAACCTCGATTCAACCCGGGCCGGTGTTCAGTGGTCTGGCCAGGCGGGTGATGGCGCAAACGTCGGGCAGACGCTCCAACTGCCAGCAAAGGTCCATCAGTTCACGGGTCTGGGCCTTGGGCAAGATGTCGGTGGCCAGGTCGCTGAATTTGGCTTCCAGCTGTGTCTGGCTCATGGGCACTTCCACACTGCCAATGGCGCGGTCAATGAATTGGTGCAGTTGACGCCCGTCTTTCAAGGTGACGGTCATGTCCACCTGATCGGCTTTGATTTGGGGGTTGATCACGGCGCGGACCTTGTCGCGCAGGGCGACGATGCGGGGGTCTCGCACAGCCCGGTCGCTGTACTGGCGTTCGCCTGCGGCTCCCTCAATCCAGGCCACGGCGACGGAGTGGTAAACGCTGAACTTGCCCTCCAACCCGCGCTGAGGGGTTTTTTTGTTGGTCAGTTCGATCACCAGGGGGTGAACCTGGAGGTCGATGCGGGCAATGTCTTCAGGCTGGATTTGTTCAGGTTGGCGCAAACGAATCGCTGCTTCAATGGCGGGGTGGATCACGATGCCACAGGCGTAGGGCTTGTAGGTGTTGAGGGCACTCTCATAACGACGGCCCAGCCCTTCGGTGACTTCGCGCCAATCTTGCTTGGTGCTGATCGTATTGCCCCAACCGCGTTTGGCTTCCAGCATGCCGTCGGAGCTGGTGAAGTTCTGGCTGGCCAGAATGGCGGCAAACAAACCGTTTTCAGCGGCGCGACCCGGGTTAAAACTTTTGTTCATGGAACCAAACGATTCGCGCAGGCCCACCGGCTGTGAGGCGGCCAGCCCCAGGGCCCAAACCATTTGCTGCTCCGACAGGCCGAGCAACTTGCCCGCTGCCACGGCTGAGCCAAAGGGGCCGGTTGTGCCCGTGATGTGCCAGCCCACGTCGTAGTGGTTGGGGTAGACGGCGTTGCCGATGCGGCATTCGATGTCCATGCCCAACACCAGGGCGTTCAGCAGTTCTGCGCCCGAAACGGGTTGGCCGCGCAAAACGCCCAGGTACTCGGCCAGGGCCAGGGCCGAGGAGGCCACCGGCCCAGCGGGGTGAATGATGGTTTTCAGGTGGGTGTCGTCAAAGTCAAAAATATGACTGCTGACCCCATTGATGAAGGCCGTCTTCATCACATCGAGCCGCTCCGTGCGCCCCAAGACACTGGCTTGCGGCGTGGTGGAAAAAGGCAGCAAGGCCTTGAGTGCGCGGTCCACCGTTTCATGGCGCGAGCCGCCCACGGCCACGCCCACCCAGTTCATCAGCGAGCGCACGCCTTCATGCCGCACGGCTTGGGGCAGGTCTTCATAGCGAGCCTGCACCACATAGCGGGCCACTTGGTGCGTGACGCCCAGGGCTTGGGGTGCGGCCTGCGACTCGGCCTGGGCCGCCGTGGCCCAGAGTCCGAAGCTGGCGCTGCCCAAGGCTGGCCAAAGCAGGCTGGTTTGCAGGCTGCGTTGTAAAAAGTGGCGGCGCGGGGTCTGCGGCGCAACGGAAGGGCCTGGTTTTGTTTGGCTCATGATTTGCGTTTCGCCTTTCAAAATTCAAATGCACCCGCCGTGTGATCAGCCTGCCATGCCCTTG
>CAIUTG010000227.1 GCA_903902035.1 uncultured Curvibacter sp.
AGACTAACAACACCGAGTGGCTCGTTTTCAGGCCCAGTTAAGCGGACCTCCGGGGCCATAATTTCACGGTTTAGACGGTGTTTACGTTCTTCACGCTGACGGCGGTCACGAAATTCAGTAGCGATGGCTCAAATCCTCAAAAAATCTCTGTCTTTTAGACAGCAAAAACCGCACGCGGATGCGCACACCAAAGCGTTTTTTCAGTCATGCGATAGAAATCAAGCTTTATTGGCAATGTCCGCCGCAATCAGTTCAGAGAACGCTTGGAGGGACATCACACCGAGGTCTTTGTTGCCCCGGGCGCGCACTGCGACGGTACCGGCCTCTTTTTCTTTGTCGCCTGCGACCAAGATAAAAGGCACCTTCTGCATCGAATGCTCGCGTATTTTATACGTAATTTTCTCGTTGCGCAGATCTGTCTCAACCCTAAGCCCTTGATTTCTCAGAGTTTTGGCAATTTCACCACAGTATTCGGCCTGCGAATCGGTGATATTGAGCACCGAAACCTGCACCGGCGCCAGCCAAGTGGGCAAAGCGCCCGCGTGTTCTTCAATCAAAATGCCGATGAAACGCTCCAAGCTGCCGACGATGGCGCGGTGCAGCAGGATGGGCCGGTGACGGGCGCCGTCTTCGCCCACATACTCGGCATCCAGACGCTCAGGCAAGTTGGGATCCACCTGGATGGTGCCGCATTGCCACTGCCGACCCAAGGCGTCTTTCAGGGTGTATTCGATCTTGGGGCCGTAAAAAGCGCCCTCGCCCGGCAAATACTCAAACTCGCAACCGGCAGCGCGCAAGCCTTCGGCCAGGGCGTTTTCGGCGCGGTCCCAACTCTCTTCGGTGCCAATGCGCTTGTCGGGGCGGGTCGAGAGTTTGTAGATGATGTTGGTGAAACCAAAATCCTGGTAGACCTTTTTCAACAAGGTCGTGAAGGCCACGACTTCGCTTTGAATTTGGTCTTCGGTACAAAAGATGTGACCGTCGTCTTGCACGAAGCCACGCACCCGCATGATGCCGTGCAGGCCGCCACTGGGCTCGTTGCGGTGGCATTGACCGAACTCACCATAGCGCAAAGGCAAATCACGGTAGCTTTTCACGCCTTGCTTGAAAATCAGGATGTGGCCCGGGCAGTTCATGGGCTTCAAAGCGTACTCACGCTTTTCGCTCTCGGTGGTGAACATGTTTTCGCGGTACTTGTCCCAGTGGCCGGTTTTTTCCCACAAGGATTTGTCGATGATCTGCGGGCCTTTGACCTCTTGGTAGCCGTTGTCTTGGTAAACCCGGCGCATGTATTGCTCCACCCCCTGCCAAACCGTCCAGCCCTTGGGGTGCCAAAACACCAAGCCAGGCGCGTGCTCATCGATGTGGAACAGGTCCAGTTCTCGGCCCAACTTGCGGTGGTCGCGTTTTTCGGCCTCTTCGAGCTGCGTCAGGTACTGCTGCAACTCGTCTTTGCTGGCCCACGCGGTGCCGTAAACCCGTTGCAGCATCTCATTGCGGTGGTCGCCGCGCCAATAAGCACCTGCCACTTTCATCAATTTGAAATGCTTCAACTTGCCTGTGCTGGGCACGTGGGGGCCTCGGCACAGGTCTTCAAAAGCGCCTTCGCGGTACAAGGACACTTCTTGATCGGCCGGAATGCCGGCAATGATCTCGGCCTTGTAGTGCTCGCCCAGGCCTTTGAAATAAGCCACCGCCTCATCGCGTGGCAACACGCGGCGCACCACCGGCTCGTCTTTGGCAGCCAGCTCGCTCATGCGCTTTTCGATGGCCGTCAAGTCTTCCGGCGTGAAGGGGCGCGAGTAAGAAAAGTCGTAATAAAACCCGTTTTCAATCACCGGGCCAATCGTTACCTGGGCTTCGGGAAACAGGTCTTTCACCGCATAGGCCAACAAGTGGGCGGTCGAGTGACGAATGACTTCCAGGCCATCGGCGTCTTTGGCCGTGACGATGGCCAGGCGCGCGTTCTCGTTCAAGGTATGGCTGGTGTCCACCACTTGGCCGTTGACCTTGCCAGCCAAAGCCGCCTTGGCCAAGCCAGCACCAATGCTGGCGGCCACTTCGGCGACCGTGACCGGGCCGGGGAATTCGCGTTGAGAACCGTCG
Source organism: uncultured Curvibacter sp. (assembly GCA_903902035.1). GTDB lineage: Bacteria > Pseudomonadota > Gammaproteobacteria > Burkholderiales > Burkholderiaceae_C > Curvibacter. The sequence goes on from CAIUTG010000227.1 coordinate 2,107, forward strand.
GGAAGCGTGATTTGAATCATGTCATTTGAATCAAGAAAATAAAAAGCGCGGGGTGGCCGCGCTTTTTAAAGTGGGTGGGCTGCTTAACCCCTGATTTTATCAGGGCAGCCCGCCAAGAAGAGGCTCAGTGGAACTGTTCTTCTTCGGTCGAGCCGGTCAAGGCCTTCACGGAGGAAGAGCCGCCCTGAATCACGGTGGTCACGTCGTCAAAGTAACCCGCGCCCACTTCTTGTTGGTGCGACACGAAGGTGTAGCCTTCTTCACGGGCCGCGAACTCGGGCTCTTGCACCATGTTGACATAGTGCTTCATGCCTTCGCCAGCCGCGTAGTTCTTGGCGAACTTGAAGCTGTTGTACCAGTTGATGTGGATACCGGCCAAGGTGATGAACTGGAACTTGTAGCCCAGGGCCGACAGGTCTTCCTGGAACGAAGCGATTTGCTTGTCGTTGAGGTTTTTCTTCCAGTTGAAGGAAGGCGAGCAGTTGTAGGACAACAGTTTGCCGGGGTTGGCAGCCAACACGGCCTGGGCGAATTCACGGGCAAAGCCAATGTCGGGCACGCCGGTTTCGCACCACACCAGGTCGGCATAGGGCGCATAGGCCACGCCACGGCTGATGGCTTGCTCCAGGCCATTCTTCACGCGGTAGAAGCCTTCTTGCGTGCGCTCTCCGGTCAAGAAAGCCTGGTCATTGGCATCGTGGTTGGAGGTGATGAGGTTGGCCGCTTCCGCATCGGTGCGGGCCAGGATGATGGTGGGCACGCCCATGACGTCGGCAGCAAAACGGGCCGAAATCAGTTTTTCGCAAGCTTCTTGCGTGGGCACCAGCACCTTGCCGCCCATGTGGCCACATTTCTTCACAGCGGCCAGTTGGTCTTCAAAGTGAACGCCCGCAGCGCCCGCTGTGATCATGTTCTTCATCAACTCAAAGGCGTTCAAAACACCACCGAAACCGGCTTCGGCATCGGCCACGATGGGCAGGAAGTAGTCGATGAATTGCTGATCGCCAGGGTTGATGCCGCGCGACCATTGAATTTCGTCGGCGCGTTTGAAGGTGTTGTTGATGCGACGCACCATGGTGGGCACCGAGTCATAGGCGTAGAGCGATTGGTCGGGGTACATGGTCTCGGAGGTGTTGCCGTCAGCCGCCACTTGCCAGCCCGACAGATAGACCGCTTCCAGGCCCGCCTTGGCTTGTTGCATGGCTTGACCGGCGCTGATGGCACCGAAGGCATTGACGTAACCCTTGTTGGCGCCGCCGTTGATTTTTTCCCACAGCTTGGCCGCACCACGCCGAGCCAAGGTGTTTTCGATTTGCACGCTGCCACGCAAACGCACCACGTCGGCGGCGCTGTAACCGCGCTTCACACCCTTCCAACGGGGGTTGTTGGCCCAGTCTTTTTCAAGGGCGGCAATTTGCTGTTCGCGGCTGAGTTGTTCGGTCAAGGATTGGGGCATGGTTCACTCCGTTTAGGTTGATTGAAAAGATCCAAATAAAGATCAACAGGGACAGGCGAACTTTAGTCTTGTATAAGACACAAAACAAGACTTATGTCTTATATAAGACTTTTTTTATTTCAATAAAAATCAATGACTTAGCAACGATACACCACAATACAAAATTCAATGATCGATTGTGAAAAATCCAAATCACCATGAACGCCATGATTTTTCATATTGCGATATTTGTTTTTCATCATAAAAAAAGCCACTGGATGAAACCAGTGGCTTGGCGCTGGGCGTGAAGGTTTTATTTGACCTCGATCGCCCAATCGGCTTTGGCGCGGCGCACTTTAGGCAGCTTCTCCAGCCAATCCTTGCCCGCCTCACGGTAGCCCAGGGGCAACAAGACCACGCTGCGCAGGCCCTTGGCGCTCAAGCCCAAGATCTCATCGACTTGGCTGGGGTTGAAGCCTTCCATGGGGGTGGCGTCCACCCCTTCCGCCGCCGCAGCGATCATGGCGGTGCCCAAGCCAATGTAGGCTTGACGCGCAGCGTGCTCAAAATTCTTTTGCGCATCGCGGGCCAAAGTCGATTCGAGCAAGCGGTCGCGGTAAGCCACTGCGGTTTCGGAGTAACCGCCGCGTTCGGCGGCCATCAGGTCAAACATGGCCATGATGCGTTCGCGGGTGTAATTGTCCCAGGTCGCAAACACCAGCAAATGCGAGCCTTCGGTGATTTGGGCTTGGTTGTGGGCGGCTGCTTGAATTTTTTGACGCAACTCAGGGTTGGTCACAACCAACAACTCATAGGGCTGCAAACCACTGGAGCTGGCACTCAGACGGGTCGCTTCGACAATGCGGTCCACCTTGTCTTGGGGCACCGCCTTGGTGGGGTCCATTTTCTTGGTGGCATAGCGCCAGTTCAACAAATCGATCAGGTTCATGGTTTTTCAAACAGTTAAGAATCAATGCTTATTATTGCTGCTTGGCACAATAGCCCCCTGTCCCCCTCCAAATAACCTTACACGCTTGACCGACCTGTCTCTCCTTCTGATCGCAGCCTACGCCTTGTTCCTGTTGGTCACCCTGGTTTACAAGGGCCCTGTGCTCAAAGGGCCTTGGCTGTTTTTGCTGCGTTCGTTCTTTCCCAACTGGAAGTTCTTCCACGCCGTGGGCCGGGTGCCTCATTTGTATGTAAGGGGAAGTTTGAGCCCGCCAGGCACCCCCCACCCAGCCTGGTCAGACTGGCAACTGATCTACCCGCGCCGTGCCCGTCGGCTGGGCGACCTGTTTCACAACACCCCAACCAATCTCTTGCTGGCCCAGCAAAACCTGGTCGATCATTTTTGGGCCGACCTGATTGACCTGCCCGATGGCGCCGATGCCCGTCAGCTGGTGACCTTTGCCATGGTCGATCGACTGGCCCTGACGTGCACGCTGGCACACTGGCCTCAGGCCAAGCAAAGGCAATTCGAGCTCCGCATGGTCTTGTCAAACACAAGCCCCCGCCACGGCCCGGTTGAAACCCAAACCATGCTGACCACCCCGGTCTTGCCATGCTGAGTGCCACCGCGACCCTCCCCGCCTTCACCCAGGCCATGGCCTTGGGTGTGGGCGGCTTGTTTGCTCTGAGCTGGCTGATTCAAACCCTTGAGTTCGCCCGCATTTTTGCCAGTCCGCAAGGGGGCTGGTGGGACTGGTCTTTGCAACGCGCGGACATTCCCAACCCCTGGTTGCAAAGTTGCGCAGACCAGCTGTTCAGCGCCCAGGGCATGCGCTGGCAAATGAGGCTGCGAATTTTGGCAGGCCTGGCGCTGCCCGGGCTCATTTATTTAAGCGTCATGACCGAGCCAGGCCTGGGCTCAAGCCCCCAGTCAGCGGGCCACTTTCCCCACTGGGTCTTCTGGCTGACCCTGGCGACCACGGGCTTGCTGACCGTGTTGCATGTGCTGATGCTGATTCGCTGGCGTGGCGCCTTCAATGGGGGCAGTGACTTCATGACCTTGATGGTCTTGCTGGGCCTCTTGCTGGCTTCAACCGTCAGCCTGTTGGGCCACCCCGCGCTGGGCTGGCGGGCCGGCTTTGCCTTCATCACCTTGCAAGCCATCAGTTCCTATTTTTTATCGGGCAGCGTCAAATTGCTGCGACCGGAGTGGCGCAGCGGGCAAGCCATGACCCTCTTTTTGAACGAGGCGGTGCGCGGCCCCTTGTCGACTCGGCATTGGGCCCGCAGGCCCTTGCTGGCTCGCTGGGCCTCCTGGTCCTTCATCCTCTGGGAATGTGCTTTCCCGCTGGCACTGTGGCAAGCCGACTGGGCATTGCTGTTTTGCACAGTGGCCGCTGTTTTCCATTTCCTGGTCTTCTGGTTTTTTGGACTGAACCGTTTTTTCTGGGCCTGGTTGGCCACTTTTCCTGCCATCATCTGGTGCGCCGCTGTTCCTTGGAACTGACTTTTACCTTCAAAATTGAGCCATGATTGATCCCCAAGCCAAAGCCCTGCTGGACCTGCTGACCAGCCGCAATGCCCCGCCTTTGTACGCCAACGATGCCGTCACCGCCCGCTACCTTTACCGGGATCGCCGGGGCCTGACCCAGCCCGATGCCGAAGCGGTGGAGCACCACCAAGACCACCTCATCCACGTGCCCGCGACGGCAGAGACCCCAGCCGCCCAAATTGCATTGCGCGAATACCGGCCCCTGCGGCCCACGTCCCAGCAGTCCCTTGATGAACGGCCTCACAACGGGCCTGCGCTGGTCTACTACCACGGTGGCGGCTGGACCATTGGCGACCTCGAAACCCATGATGTGCTGTGCCGCAGCCTGGCCAACCGTTCGGGCTGTGTGGTGTTGGCGGTGGATTACCGACTCGGCCCTGAACACCCATTCCCAGCCGCTTTTTACGATGCCGTCGCCGCTTTCCAATGGGTGGCCGAGCATGCCCATCCACTGGGCGTCGACCCGCAACGCATCGCCGTCGGCGGCGACAGCGCAGGGGGCAACCTGGCGGCGGCCGTCTGCCTGGCATTGCGCGGGGCTCACCATCGCCCCGCCTACCAACTGCTGATTTACCCCGCCACCGATCTGCGCGCCATTGCACCGTCGCACACCAGCAACGGCTCGGGTTATTTGTTGGATTCCGCCAGCATTCAGTGGTTCACCAAAAACTACTTGCGCAGCACCGAAGACGCCAGCGACTGGCGCGCCTCACCGGCGCTGGCCCCTGCTTTTAGCGACCTGCCGCCCGCCCTGGTGTTGACCGCCGGTTACGATCCCCTGCGCGACGAAGGCCGTGAGTATGCCGACACCCTGTCGCGCGCGGGCGTGCCATGTGAATACCTGTGTTTTGAACGCCAAATTCATGGCTTCATCACCATGGGGCGCATCTTGCGCGAAGCCGACACGGCCATCGAGGTGTGCGCATCGGCGTTGCGCCGCGCCTTGACCTAAACTCCGCACATGAGCACTGCATCTAAAAAAATGGTCTGCGCCGCCATGGCCGCCCTTGGCCTGGTCTGCGCCCTAAAGGCCCAAGCCCAATTGGCCCCGGTGGGCCCAACGGCCCTCATTGTGCCGATGCCCCCACCACCGCCAGTCAATGAAATCAAGCCCCACCACACGGGCGGGCAAATCTGGATTCCTGGCTATTGGAACTGGAACGGCAAGACCTTCGTTTGGCAAGCCGGGCACTTTGATCACGAGCGACGGGGCGCCGTTTATGTTCCAGCCACCTGGATCCCAGCGGGCAAAGGCTGGGCCTTGGTGCCGGGTCATTGGGCACCCACCTGAAGTGTTTTTAGAGGCTGCGCCCGTAGGTGTCATCGAAGCGAACAATGTCGTCCTCACCCAGGTAAGAGCCCGACTGCACCTCAATCAATTCCAACGGCACCCGCCCGGGATTGGTCAAACGGTGCGTGACCCCCAGCGGGATGTAGGTGCTCTGATTCTCGGTCAACAGCATCACCTGATCGCCATTGGTGATTTCGGCGGTGCCCTTCACCACAATCCAGTGCTCGGCGCGGTGGTGGTGCATTTGCAGGCTGAGTGTGGCACCCGGCTTGACCATGATGCGCTTGACCTGAAAGCGTG
>CAIUTG010000228.1 GCA_903902035.1 uncultured Curvibacter sp.
AGGCCAGAACATGCGTCCTGCCCACAGGTGCCGACGGTGTCGGCGTTGAGACCCTGTCCCCGAACAATTCAGGTGGAGGAGTTTGAGGTGGCCATAAGTGGGGGAATTTGGGTGGCCATCAGGGATATGGGGCAAGTCGAGGCAGCCATGCTGGGTTTTCAACGGGCTTTGAGTATCAACCCGAATTTTCCAGAAGCCTGTAATGAATTGGGCATCACGCTGATCAGCATGAAGCGTACCTCAGAAGCGCTTAATTATTTTGAGCGCGCGACGGGTCAGCGTCCTGAATACGCGGAGGCGCACAACAATCGCGGCAATGCGCTCAGCGATTTGGGTTCGTTTCAAGCGGCGATCCATGCATACGACAAAGCGATTTCGCTGCAACCCGGGTATTTTTCAGCGTACTTGAACAAAGGCCTGGCGCACCAAAAGCTCAACCAGTTTGAACAAGCCAAAACCTGTTTCGTGCAGGCCACCCAAATTCGGGCGGACATCACAGAGCCTTGGTTTTGTTTGGCCGAGACGTATCAAAAAATGGGTCAGATGCAGTCGGCCGTTGATAACTATGAAAAGGTCATGCAGCTGCGCCCCGACCATGCACAAGCTTGTAAAGCCATCGGTGGCATCTTGGCGGGCGATCGGCAATTGCCTTTGGCGTTGGCGCATTTTGACCGAGCCCTGCAAATCAATCCCGGGGATGTCGAGAGCTACAGCAGCCGTGGGGTGTTGCTGAGTCAACTGGGGCGCAACGAAGAAGCCTTGGCCAGTTTTGATGCGGCCATCATCATCAAGCCCGATGACCACGAGGTCCTGAATAATAAAGCCGCAGCCCTGATCCGCATGGGCCGTTTTGACGCCGCCATCGCTGCGAGCGACATCGCGATTTCGCACAAGGTCGATTACTCCGAGGCTTATAACAACCGCGCTGTGGCGATGGCCAATTTGCGTTTGTTTGAGGCGGCGGCGGTTAACTTTGATCTGTCGGTCAGGTACAAAGACAGCTATGTGGACGCGTGGCAAAACAGGGCAGGGAATTTAGAAGGGCTTCAACAGTTTGAAGCGGCGCTCAAGAGTTATGACCGCGCTTTGGAACTTAACCCCGGCATGCCAGCCACTTGGAACAACCGAGGGAATGTGCTGGTCAAGCTGAAGAAGTTTGAAGAGGGCATTGAGTCTTACAAAAAAGCCATTGAACTGTTGCCCACGTTTCCGCAGGTGTTCAACAATTTGGGCAATGCTTACAGCGAGCTCAGGCAGTTTGAAAATGCCCAGAAGGCTTACGAAAAAGCGATTGAATTGGACCCCGTTTACGCAGAAGCCTACAACAACTTGGCTTCTACCTGGGGGCATCGCCGTTATTACGACAAAGCCATTGAGCTCATCAAGAAAACCATTGAAATCAAGCCCGAATACACCGAGGCTTACTACAACCTGGGGATTTTTTACGGCGAATCCGGCCGCCTGGCGGAGTCGATTGACAGTTACAACGAAGCGATTTTGAGGAATCCAGAACACGTGGATGCGCACGTGAACCAAAGTTTGTGTTATCTCTTGATGGGTGACTATAAACGCGGATGGGAAAAATACGAGTGGCGTTGGAAGTCTGAACAAACCCGAGGTTTCGGTCGAGACTTCACGCAGCCGCTGTGGTTGGGCAAAGAACCGCTGGAAGGCAAAACGATTTTGCTGCATGCGGAGCAGGGCTTGGGCGATGGCATTCAATTTGTTCGCTTCTGCGATACCCTGGCCGAAAAGGGGGCTCGGGTCATTCTGGAAGTCATGGGGCCTTTGAAACCTGTGTTTGAAAACATCGCCGGCATCACTGAAATTTATGCCCGTGGCGAGCCGCTGCCCGAGTTTGACCTGCATTGCCCTCTCATGAGTTTGCCTTTGGCCCTGGGGATGGAGGTGGCAGACATTCCGTGGACAGGACCTTATGTGCAAGCAGATCCGAAACGCTTGAGCACCTGGAAACGTCGCTTGGGCAGCAAAACCAGGCCTCGTGTTGGACTGGTTTGGAGCGGTCGCCCCGCGCACCGCAATGACCACAACCGAAGCATTGAGCTGAAAACCATTTTGCCCTTTTTGCCCGAAGAGCTTGATTATGTGAGTCTGCAAAAAGAAATTCGAGAGGTGGATCGCCCGGCCTTGGAAGGCTTACGCAGCATTAGCTTCTGGGGTGACAAGATCGACGACTTCAGAGACACGGCGGCCCTTGCTGAGTTGGTTGACATCGTGGTCAGTGTGGACACCAGTGTTGCGCATTTGACGGGGGCGATGGGACATGAGGTGTTGTTGATGATTCCGTATTCGCCAGACTGGCGCTGGTTCACCCACCGCAGCGATTCCCCTTGGTATCCAGGCTTTAAACTGTTTCGCCAAACAACCCCTGGCGATTGGCCCGGTGTTTTTGAAAAAATAGGCAACGCTTTGAGAGAGCGTTACCACTTGCCTCCCGCTGTGAAAAAGTCAGCCCCTAAGAAACCTCGGCGAGCAACAAAGCGTGCAGACGCTCAAGGCTGAGCCTTCAGCGCCTGCTCGATCGCGTTGGTCAAACTTTTGCCATCGGGCTCGACCGTGCTGTTGTAGCTGTCGATCAACTTGCCGTCCCGACCCACCAGGTATTTGTAAAAGTTCCAACGGGGCGGGGTGGCGCCTTGTGAGAACAGGGATTTAAAAACCGGATTGGCTTGGTCGCCCTTGACGTGTGAAGCGGCGAACATGGGAAATTTCACGCCAAAGGTGTTCTCGCAAAACTCGGCAATTTCTTTGTCGGAGCCCTTCTCTTGGGCGAAGTCATTGGACGGAAATCCCAGCACGACCAAACCTTCGGGCTGGTATTTGGCATGCACGGCTTCCAGGGCTTTGTATTGGTAGGTGAAGCCGCAATAGCTCGCCGTATTGACCACCAGGATCACCTTGCCTTCGTATTGACACAGTGACTGCGGCTTTTCATCCTGCAAACGGGGCAGGGTCAGGTTCAAGCTGGCGGGACAGACGGGTGCCGCCAGGGCGCAGGACGAGCCCAGGGCCGCCCACAAAAGAATGCCCGACAACAGAAGGTGTTTTGCGTTCATTTTTAGATCCTTTGTTTGATTCTGTCATGAATTGCCAATTCCATTGATTTGAGGGGGGATACGAAAAAATTTGTTGCGTTGCAGCAAAAATGTCTTGCCATCGCCATGGAAGGTCGGCATAATTCAATCAATGTTGCGGTGCAGCATCCCTGTAACCCCTTGTTTTTATTTTGTTTTAACCTTCCTTTTAGGAGATTCTCATGACCTTGACCGTTGACCAAATCGTCGCCGCCCAAAAAGCCAATGCCGAAACCTTGTTCGGCCTGACCGCCAAAGCCTTTGAAGGCGTTGAAAAGCTGGTGGCCTTGAACCTGACCGCTTCGCAAGCAGCTTTGCAAGAAACCGCTGAGCATGTGCAAGCGGTTCTGAGCGTGAAAGACGCACAAGAACTGTTGGCCCTGCAAGCCGGTATGTTCCAGCCCTTGGCTGAAAAGGCCGCCGCATTCAGCCGCCATGTGTATGAAATCAGCACCGGCGTGAGCAGCGAGTTTTCCAAAGTGACCGAAGCCAAGACCGCCGAACTGCAAAAGGGCGTGTCCACTTTTGTGGAATCCGCTGCCAAGAACGCCCCCGCTGGTACGGACACTGCCGTGGCTTTCGTCAAGACCGCTGTGAACGCTGCCAACACCGCCTACGAATCGGTGCAAAAAGCCGTCAAGCAAGCGACCGATGTGGCCGAAGCCAACATCACCGCTGCCACCAACACCGCTTTGAATGCAGCCAAGTCCGCCGCACCTGCTGCCAAGAAGCGCACCGCCGCCTAATGGTTAACGGCTTAATGGCCTAATGGCCTGAACCTGCTCAAAAACCCGCTCTTTACCGAGCGGTTTTTTTTTGGCCTGACGGGTATCATCTTTTTCATGCAAACCATTGATGCCCTCGCATTGCGCCAACGCCTGGTGCGCCCACCCGATGCCCACAAAGGGGCGGGCGGACGGGTGCTTTTGGTGGGAGGCGCCCAGGGCATGACGGGGGCCTTGGTGTTGTCGGGCATGGCCGCTTTGTACAGCGGTGCGGGTTGGGTGGAGCTGGCCTTTTTGTGTGACCCCGCGCCCTGGGTTCTGGGCGAACACCCCGAGTTGATGTTG
>CAIUTG010000229.1 GCA_903902035.1 uncultured Curvibacter sp.
GGTGTTTTTGGAGTCGGTGGCCAATCGGACGAAAGGCACAGACCAAACGGTTTCAATGAGGCTGTTAGATCAAAGCCATCCCTGACGCCAGACGCTGTCGTTTTGCAGCTCTCGCCAAGGGATGACCTGGGTGGCTTTCGAAAAAACGGCTTCGATTTCTACCAACTCAATCGGGTCGGTGGGTTGCTCGGGTTCAACGACCTTGCTGACAAGAAAGTGTTTTTGTTTGGCCACAGGTGTGACCGCAGTCCATTTCGTTAGCAGCAATTTTTTGGGATTCAGGGGATTCATAGTGACCAGTGCAGAGACGGGTCAGGCTTGCTTATAAAAATCAGGTGAATTGACCGAAGTCCGTGATGCGGCATGATGCGGCACCGAGCTTGAATACGTGTGAAAGCAGGTTACTGCTTAGGGGCTAAAACCTCGACCATGATCTCATTTCGCCTGAACATGGGTAAAGTCCAAGGCGGGTCATATCTTGATAGTTGAGGGGTACCCACAATCGTCAAGTTTTTCTTGAGCGCCCAACCCATGGCCTCTTGCGTTTTGGCTTGAACATTGGAAAGCGTGTTGAAGCCAGAATACTTCAAGACCGCAAAGTACTTGCTTGGCACTTCCCTCAGCGAGACCGCATTGTTTTTAGGCTTGGGGATGGATGCCAGCGTGTATTGGCTTGGCATGACAAAGTTGACTCGCCAAATCTTGGCTGACTTGACATTTGGGGCGTCGCTTTGAGGCTCAACGGTCACCGGAGCGGTCATGGCCATCTTGGCAGATTGAGGTTCAACAGTGACGGGAGCCGTCATCGCAATCTTCTCATTGCCAGAGGACGGCGCTACTTGGTTGTTCCCAAATATGAAGTCTGCGATGAGTCTGAATCCTTTGTTTGAAGCTTCATCCATATCCCCCTCAACGAGGGTTTCGGCAATCAAAGTTGGCGCATAGTGCCTGATCTCGAAAGGGCCATCAGACTCAATGACCTCAAATTTTGGTTCTTCGATTGCCATGGCCGGTCCCGCCCAGGAAAGTCCAAGTAAGAAAGCAAACAGTGCTAGATGCGTTTTCATGGGAGATGCCCCTAATGATGAGAAAAAAATCGACAGCGCCCAAAGTGCCCAAGTTTCAGCAGGTCTTTGCGCGCTTGGCCAAACACTGAAAGAGGGCGCTTAGGTGTGCGTTGTGGCGCACACCCCTCAAGGGGCGAGCCGATCTCGTTGCCAGCGCTCGGCGCCTTGGCTGTCCTGGCCTTCTAAGCGGTATTGCAAGCGGTCGTGCAAACGGCTGGGCCGTCCTTGCCAAAATTCCCAACGGTCCGGCCTGAGTCGGTAACCGCCCCAATGTGGTGGGCGGGGGGGCTGCAACAGGAATTGAGCGCCGTATTTGGCCGCGTTGAGCACCAGGGTTTGGCGGCTGGGAATGACTTGGCTTTGCGGGCTGGCCCAGGCGCCAATGCGTGAGTCCAGGGGTCGGCTGTTGAAGTAGGCGTCGCTTTCAGCGTCAGAGACTTTTTCCACCCGGCCCTCAATTCGCACCACCCGCTCCAGTTCTACCCAGTGGAACTGCAGGGCTGCAAAAGGGGTGCTGGCCAGCTCTTGGCCTTTGCGGCTTTGGTAATTGGTGAACCAAACCAGACCCTGCGCGTCAAAGCCCTTGATCAACACCACACGGGTGCTGGGGCGACCATCGGTGCCCACGGTGGCCACGGTCATGGCGTTGGGTTCTGGCACCTGGGCCGAGACCGCCTCGTTCAACCAGCGTTCAAACAAGGGCAGGGGGGCGGCCGGGCAGGCGGCCTCGCTCAGCTCGGCTTTTTCATAACTTTTGCGCAAATCGGCCAAGGCCGAAGCGCTGAGGGGCGGAGTGGGGTGGCTCATGGGCTTATTTTGCCTGCTCGGGCAGGGCCTTGAGCTGGCTGATGGCGGGGCGCAAAATCAGGCTGAATTGCAGGGCAAACAGGGCCAAAGACAGGCCAATGCAGGCCGACTCGCCAAAGCGAGCCCCCACCAAACCGCCCAGCGCGGCGCCCAAGGGCCGTGCCCCCATGTTGCAGGTCAGGAAAATAGCGCCCACCCGCCCCAGCATGGTGGGCGGGGTGACGGTTTGACGCAGGGTGGTGGAGGTGATGACCCAGGTGGTGGAGCCCAGGCCGATCAACAAATAAGACAGCACAGCCAACCATTCCGAGGGCCACAACAAGGTGCTGGCCATGGTCAGAGAAGCGGCCAAGGACAGGGTGGGGCCGATTTGAATGGCCCGGCCCAGGGGCACCAGCCGGGTGGTGCGTGGTGCCAAAACCGCCCCTGTCACCATGCCCACGCCAAAGGCCCCCAGGGTCACGCCCACGGTGGCCGCGCTCAGCCCCAGGACCTTGAAGGCATAGGGCACATAGGCGGCTTGCAACACAAACCAGGCGATGTTCCAGGCCACGGCGGTTTTGAAAATCACCTTCAACTGAGGGTCTTGCCACATGAAGCGGGCCCCGTCCTTCAGCTCTTGCAAGGGATGGCGCTGGACGGCGCGGGGGCGGGCGGGCTCCGACAAGCGCCACAACAAAACCAGGGCAGAGGCCGACAAGCCCGTGGCCAGCGTGAAGGCCAGCGAGGCACCGGCCCAAGCCACCAAGGTGCCGGCCAAAGCCGGGCCGGCGGCGTAGGCGGTGCTGCGGGCCAGCTCCAATCGGCCATTGGCGCGGCTCAATTCGGAGGGGGGCACCAAGGCTGGAACCAGGGCCGGGGCGGCCACGCTGAAGCCCACGGTGCCCAATGCCCCCAGGAAGCCCAACAGGGTCAAAGCCCAAATCGATACCTGGCCGGTGAGCACCAAAATCAACAAGCAGAGCAAAGCCAGGCCCCGCAAACCCTCGGCCCAGAGCATCAAGGCGCGACGTGAATAACGGTCGGACAGCACGCCCAAAGGCAGCGAAAACAACAAAAAAGGCAAAGTCTGGGCGGTGGCCATCAGCCCCACCTCACCCGCGCCCGCGCCCAGCAGCAACACCGCCACGATGGGCGTGGCAGCCAGACTCAGTTGCTCGGCCGATTGCGCGGCCAAATTGGCCCAGGCCAGGTTTTTAAAAGAAGACGTGAAAATTTGTGACATAACCCATGAGTCTGCCACGAACGGCTTGGTTAAACTGCCGCCCATGTCGCGTCCCCCTATGCCTTTGTGGTTAAAGGACCGTCTACCGATGCGCCAAGGTGTGGGGCCGAGCTGTGTGGCCACGCCCTCGGCACGGCCTTCGGGGGTGGGGCCTTTGATGCTGGATTTCCTGAGTCAGCGCCTGCCTGCCATTGATCGGGCTGAGTGGTCACGGCGCATGGCGGCAGGCGATGTGGTGATGGAGCGGGGTGGGGCGCTCACCCTGGCCCCCGATGCACCGTTTGAGCCCGGACGCCGCCTGTTCTATTACCGTGACCTGCCCGATGAGCCCGACCTGCCTTTCAAGGCGCGTGTGCTGTACCAGGATGAACACCTGCTGGTGGCCGACAAACCGCATTTCATGCCCGTGGTGCCCTCGGGCCGTTTTTTGAAACAGGCCTTGCTGGTTCAACTCAAGGCCGAATTGGGATTGCCCGAGTTGACCCCGGTGCACCGGATTGACCGGGACACGGCGGGCTTGGTGATGTTCTCGGTGCAGGCCCCAAGCCGAGGGGCTTACCAGGCCTTGTTCAGAGACCGGCGGGTTGAAAAAACCTACGCAGCCGTGGCCCCGTGGCGAGCGGATTTGGCCTGGCCCTTGGTGCGGCGCAGTCGGATTGTGGAAGCCGAGGCATTTTTCAAATGCACCGAAGTGCCGGGTGAACCCAACAGTGAAACTTCGGTTGAGGTGCTGAATGCCCCAAGCACCGTGGCCGGGTCCGATTCAGCGGCCCAGCGTTGGGCGCTTTACCGCCTCAAACCCATCACTGGCAAGCGCCACCAGTTGCGCGTGCACATGAATGGTCTGGGCCTGCCCATCCAGAATGATCCGTTTTACCCCGTTGTGAATGACCCGGCACCCGGGGACTACAGCCGCCCCTTGCAGTTGTTGGCGCAGGAGCTGCGTTTTTTTGATCCCATCGCACAAATTCCCAGGGTCTTTGTCAGCGAGTTGACGCTGAATTGGCCCCGGCTTGTGGCGTAATACGACCATGACAAACACCCCTTTGCGCAAAACCTACCGTTATTACGACTTCATCGTCGCCGCCTTTGTCACCGTCTTGTTGTGTTCCAACCTGATTGGCGCGGGCAAGGCGGCGCAAATTGAATTGCCTATTGTTGGCACGGTGGTGTTTGGGGCGGGGATCTTGTTTTTTCCGATTTCCTATTTTTTTGGCGACATCCTGACCGAGGTCTACGGCTATGCCCATGATCGGCGCGCGGTGTGGTGTGGCTTTGGGGCCTTGCTGTTTGCGGCAGTGATGTCCACCGTGGTCTTGGCCTTGCAACCCGCGCCGGGCGACTACAACGCCCATTTGCAAACCGGCCTGGAGGCGGTGTTTGGCAACACCTGGCGGATTGTGCTGGGCTCAATGCTGGCTTTTTGGTCGGGCAGCCTGCTCAACGCCTTCGTCTTGGCCAAACTCAAAATCTGGACCCGGGGCAAATACCTGTGGTCACGCACGATTGGCTCGACCGCCGTGGGGGAGTTGGTGGATTCCAGCTTGTTTTACATGATCGCGTTTTATGGCATCTGGCCCACCGAGCAGGTGATTCATGTGGCCATGGCGCAATACTTTTTGAAAACCGGCTGGGAAATTGTGGCCACGCCCCTGACCTATGCGATGGTCAATTTCTTGAAGCGCCGAGAAAACGAAGATTTCTACGACCGCCACACCCGTTTCAACCCCTTCAGCGCCTCGATTTCCCGATGAAAAAAGCTTGGTACAAAACACTCTGGGTTCAAGTCCTGCTGGCCATGGGGGTGGGCGTGGCCCTGGGTCACTTCAATCCGCACTTGGGCACGGCCTTGCAGCCTTTGGGCGACGCCTTCATCAAATTGATTCGCATGCTGATTGCGCCCATCATTTTCTGCACCGTGGTGCAGGGCATTGCGAAAATGAACGACATGGCCCGGGTTGGCCGAATCGCCCTCAAAACCTTGCTCTACTTTGAAGCCTTGACCACCCTGGCGCTGGTCATTGGTCTGGTGGTGGTCAATCTGTGGCAACCCGGTGCGGGCATGAACATCGATGTGGCGAACTTGGATGTTGGCGCCGCTAAGAACTACATTGCGCAGACCCAATCCCAGGGGGTGGTGCCTTTCTTAATGAACCTGATCCCCAACACCACGGTGGGGGCGCTGGCCGATGGCAATGTGCTGCAAACCTTGCTGCTCTCGGTCTTGTTTGGTGCTGCGCTGATGGGTTTGGGGGACTTGGGCAAACCCTTTTTGAATTTGCTGGACGCCGTTTCCCGCATGCTCTTTGGTGCCGTGGGCATCGTGATGTGGTTGGCCCCCTTGGGGGCTTTGGGGGCAATGGCCTACACGGTGGGCAAGTATGGCACCGCCTCCTTGCTGTCTTTGGGGCAATTGTTGCTGTGTTTCTACGTCACTTGTCTGCTGTTTGTGTTTGGGGTGTTGGGGCCGATTGCGCACTTCAGTGGGTTCAGTTTGATGAAACTGATGCGTTTTATTCGTGAAGAAATCCTGATTTGCTTTGCCACCACCTCATCTGAAACCGTCATGCCCCGCATCATCCTCAAGCTGGAAGCCTTGGGTTGCAAACCCAGCGTGGTGGGCTTGGTGATTCCCACCGGTTACTCGTTTAACCTGGACGGCACCTGTCTTTATTTGGCGGCCGTCACGGTGTTCCTGGCCCAAGCCACCAACACCCCCTTGGACCTTATGCAGCAAATCGGGCTGTTGGCCGTGCTTTTGCTCACCTCCAAAGGCGCTGCCGGTGTGGCGGGCGCTGCTTTTGTGGTGTTGGCCGCCACCCTCTCAACCGTGGGGTCGATTCCCGTCAGCAGCGTGGCCTTGATTTTGGGGGTGCACCGCTTGCTGTCTGAAGGTTTGACGCCGACCAATCTGATTGGCAATGCGGTCGCCACCTTGGTGATTTCCAAATGGGAAGGGGACCTGGATGAGGCGCAAATGCAGGCGGTCCTGAACTAAACCGACTGGACCCTCATGCCGCTGCCCCCTTTGCCCCACACCGCCCCCATCGTTCCTGGTTTCATTGTCTTGCATGGCAATCGGTCGGAGGATTTGGCGCAGACCTTGATCGAGTGGTTGGGGCGGCATCCTTTGGGACCCCTCGAAGAGGAAGTGATTTTGGTGCAAAGCAGCGGCATGGCCGAGTGGATCAAGATGGCGCTGGCGCAGCAATTGGGGGTTTGCTCGGCAGCGCGGGTCCAGCTGCCTGGGCGTTTTGTGTGGCGGGCTTACCGGGAGGTGTTGGGGGCGCAGGCCGTGCCACGCGAGTCGCCGCTCGACAAACTGCCCATGACCTGGCGGCTCATGAAGGTCTTGCCCGGGTTGCTGTCACAGCCTGAATTTGCCCCCATGGCCCACTACCTGGCGACCGGCGCGGAGCAGACCAGCGCCCCAGGCAGCGCCGACACCGACCGCTCAGCGCTGGTGGGCGCAGACGACACGCGGCTGCTGCAGTTGGCCAGCCAATTGGCCGACCTGTTTGACCAATATCAAAACTACCGCACCGATTGGTTGCAGGCCTGGGCCGCCGGGCGGGATGAACTGCCCCCGGCAGCCGGCTTGGAGGGGCAGGCACTTGCTTTGCCCGAAGACCAGCGCTGGCAGCCGGCGCTGTGGCGGGCGGTGTTGGGCACCCTCACGCCCGAGCAGCGCAGCGCCACCCGCCCCGATTTGCAACGCAAGGTGCTCAAACAGTTGCAAAGCGGTGAAGCGATTGCCGGGCACTTGCCGCGCCGTGTGGTGGTGTTTGGCATGAGCCACATTTCCGGCAGTTTGCTGGCGTTGTTGGCCTCGGTTGCGTCGCGCAGTCAAGTGATGTTGGCCGTGCCCAACCCCTGCCGTTTTTATTGGGGCGACATCATGGAAGGGCGCGAATTTTTCCGCACCGAGCGTCGCCGCCACGCACGGCGTGAGGGGGGCAAGGCCCAAGATGGTCGCTTGGTCGTGACACCAGCGCTCCAAGACATGCACCTGCACGCCCACCCCTTGCTGGCCGCCTGGGGACGTCAAGGGCGTGATTTCGTGCGCCAACTGGACGCTTTTGACGATGTGGTGAGCACCCAACAGGCTTTTCCCGCCTTGCGCCTGGACTTGTTTGACACGGCACCCGAAACCGCTGACACCCCCATGCTGACCCGGGTGCAACAGCGCATCCGTGACCTGGAGCCCCTGAGCGTGCGCCACGATGAAGCGCCACTGGCGCAAGACGACCGCTCGGTGGTGTTCCATGTGGCGCACAGCGCGGTGCGCGAACTCGAAGTGCTGCACGACCAGTTGCTGGCCCTGTTGGCACCAACCGGCAAGGGCAAGGGCGATGGGGCCTCGCCCTTGAACCCCCGCGACGTGGTGGTCATGGTGCCGGATGTGCAGCGCATGGCCCCCGCCATCCGGGCCGTGTTTGGCCAGTACCCGCGCAGCGACAAGCGCTACATCCCTTTTGACATTGCCGACTTGAGTGCCAAATCCAGCAGCCCGGTGATTCTGGCCGTCGAGTGGTTGTTGGACCTGCCCACCCAACGCTGCGGCTTGAGTGAATTGGTTGATTTGCTGGAAGTGCCCGCCGTGGCCCGCCGTTTTGGCATCCCCCCCGAAAAATTGCCTCAACTCACCCAATGGATGTCGGGCGCGGGCATCCGTTGGGGCTTGCACGCCGCCCAGCGGACCCAGCTGGACTTGGCGGCCTGTGGCGAGCAAAACAGTGCCTGGTTTGGTTTGCAGCGCATGCTGCTGGGCTACGCCTCGGGGTCCATGGCCGGTGTGCCCGGCGAGGCCGCTTGGGCAGGCATCGAACCCTACGCTGAAGTGGGGGGATTGGACGCCGAGTTGGCGGGCAGTTTGGCGCACCTGTTGCAAGCCCTGGCCGACTGGTGGCAGCGCACCCAAAGCCTGGCCACGCCTGAGGCCTGGCGCGAACACGCCGAGGGGTTGCTGGCGGCTTTGTTCAAGCCCGTTGACGAGTCGGACACCCAGGCCCTGAGTGCGCTGGGGGAGGGCCTGGACCACTGGCTGCGCGCTTGCGAGCAGGCTGGTTTTGACCAGGCCGTTGGCTTGGGGGCGCTGCGTCAGGGTTGGCTGGACGCCTTGCAAATGCCCAGCCTCACGCACCGTTTTCGGGCAGGGGGCGTGACCTTTTGCACCCTCATGCCGATGCGCGCCATTCCCTTCGAGGTGGTCTGCCTGCTCGGCATGAATGAGGGGGATTACCCCCGCCGCACCCCCCGCAGCGACTTTGATTTGATGGGCCGACCGGGCATGTTTCGCCCCGGAGACCGCTCACGCCAGCACGACGACCGACAACTCATGCTCGAAGCCTTGTTGTCGGCCCGTCGGGTCTTGTATGTCAGCTGGACAGGCCACAGTGTGCGTGACAACAGCGTGCAACCGCCCTCGGTACTGGTGTCACAACTGCGTGACTACCTCGCCGCCGCTTGGGGTGAGGCCGCCCTCCAGGCGCGCACCACATCGCATCCCTTGCAACCCTTCAGCCGCCGTTATTTTGAAGCGCCCGTTGTTGAAGCGCCTGTTGTTGAAGCCCCTGCTGACCCCTCGTTGGCCTCGGCCCCATCCGACAAGGGCGCCCCGTGGATGACCTATGCCCGGGAATGGCGCGGTGTTCATGCCGGGCAAGCCGACCACCCAACCCTGCCGCCATCGGATCGAGGCGATCTGCGCCTGGCGGTGCCCGACACCAGCGTCCCGCTGGACATGGCGCGGCTGGTGCAGTTTTATCGCCATCCGGTCAAAACGTTTTTTAAAGAACGGTTGAGCGTGGTGTTTTGGAATCCAGAAGAAGAACCCGGGGACACCGAAACATTTGAGTTGGATGGGTTGGAGAACTTCAAAATCATCCAACGCCAGACCCGCGACTGGCCGGTTTGCCCTTTGCCGCAGCGCTGCGCGGGCCTGGTTGCCCAGGTCAACACCCGGCTGGACGCCTTACAGCGTGCGGGCGGCCTGCCCATGCAAGGGCTGGGCGAGCGGAAAAAGCAGGAACTGCAAGCCACTCTGAGCACCATGGCCGGGGCTTGGGCCAAGCTCGGCCAGACCTTTGCCAGCGTGGCCGAGCGGGTCGCGGTCAGTCACAGCCTTCAGGCGCCAGACCACGCGCCAGGCTTGGTGCTGCAAGACTGGATTGAGGCCGTGCTGCAAAACCAAGCGGGTGAACGGTGCTGGGTGTTGTTGGACCCCGGAAAAATCATCGGGGGCACCCCCAAACAGCCCGCAGCGCGCCCCGAAAAATTGCTGCGCCCCTGGCTGCAAGCCTTGTTGGCGGCGGCGGCGGGTCATGCCCTGCACGGGCACGTGGTCGGCCAGGATGGTGAGCTGCACATCCAGCCCATGCCCGTAGCGCAGGCCCAGCAGACCCTGGACACCTTGCTGCGCGGCTGGCTGCAAGGCCAACAAATGCCCCTGCCTTTGCCACTCAAGACCTCGTTGGTGCTGGCCAAAGACGCGCAAAGCCAGTCAGCGCGTGAACTCGCCGAGCGGACCTACGAAGGCAGTGGCGATGCCAAAAGCGATGCCCAAAATGGGCAATTGCCAGAGGGGCGCGAGATGTGTTTGGCCCGTGTCTACCCAGACTTTGAAGCCTTGTGCGCGGCGCGAACGCCAGACGGGCAGGGGCTGGCTGAGTGGGCCAGCCAGATTTATGGCCCACTGCTGGCCTGGGCGGACAGCCACGTCACCGCCCACGTTCACCAAGCCACCGAAACCCATTCCGCATGAGTGAAGACCTGTCACACCCCTTGCAGGCCGAGCGCTTTCCACTGCGTGGTGCCAGCCTGATTGAAGCCAGCGCGGGCACCGGCAAAACCTGGACGATTGCGGCGCTCTATGTGCGCCTGATTTTGGGCCATGGCACCGACGCCACCCGGTTTAACCGCCCCCTGATGCCCGGGGATATTTTGGTGATGACCTTCACCCGGGCCGCCACGCGCGAGCTGTCGGACCGCATCCGTGCCCGCCTGTTGGAGGCGGCCCGCTGTTTTCGGGGGGATGCCCAGCCCAAGCCCGAGGACTTTTTTTTGCAAGCCCTGCTGGCCGATTACCCCGCGCAGGCCGAGCGCCAACACGCGGCCTGGCGGCTGGCCCTGGCCGCTGAGGGCATGGATGAAGCCAGCATTCACACCATCGACGCTTGGTGTCAGCGCATGCTGCGCGAGCACGCCTTTGACAGCGGCAGCCTGTTTGAGGAAACGCTGGTGGCGGACGAACAGGCCCTGCTCACGCTGGCGGTGCAGGATTACTGGCGCAGGCAGTGCTATGGCCTCAGCGAGGCTGAATTGGCGCCAGTGCTGGCCATTTGGTCGGGTGTGCAAGCCTTGCGGGCCGATGTGCAAGACCTCCTGGGCAAAGACCCTGGGGCGAGTGCCCAGGCCGCCAACCTGAAGCCTGGCCTGGGCTTGGCGCAGGTCATCTCAGAAGCGCAAAGTGAGCTGCAAACCGCATTGCAAGACTTGCGGACGCAGTGGCGGCCTCGCGTGGCGCTCATGCGCGGCTTTGTGCTGTCGCAAGACCCGCCCAAAGACCACGGCTGGGATGGCCGCCAGTTTTCCATCAAACACATCACGAATTGGCTGGACAAATTGCAGGCCTGGGCCGAAGGGGGTGTTGATGAAGGCACCCCCCTGATGCCCGATTTGACGGAGACGGCTTGGGCCCGCTTGACCCCCGAGGGTCTGACTGGGGCCCGCAAAGACGGCCAGTCCGTTGTCATGGGTCCCGCCGAGGCACAAGCGTTTGAGGCCTTTGCTGATTTGCCATCGGATTTGCAAAAACTGCCCAAGCCCAGCACGGCGGCACGGCTTCATGCGGCGCTCAGTGTCACGGCTCGCTTGCGCCAGCTCAAACGCCAGCAGAGCCAATTTGGGTTTTCTGATTTGTTGGAACGGCTGGATGCCGCGCTGCATGGCCCCCAGGGCGAAGCCCTGCGCCAACGCATTGCGGCGCAATACCCGGTGGCCTTGATTGATGAGTTTCAGGACACCTCGCCGATTCAGTACCGGATTTTTGACCAAATTTACCGCACGGCGGACAACGCGCCCGAGCGGGCTTTGCTGCTGATTGGCGACCCCAAACAGTCCATTTATGGTTTTCGCGGGGCCGATATTTACAGTTACCTGAATGCGCGCCAGGCCACACAAGGGCGGCACTATGCGCTGACGGTCAATTACCGCTCGACCCAATCCCTGGTGCAGGCCGTGAACGGTGCCTTTTTGCAGGCCGAAGCCCACCAGGCCGAAGGGGCTTTTCGATTCAAAACACAGCGCGCTGAGGCAGCAGACAATCCGTTGCCTTTTGTGGCCGTGAGCGCCAAAGGGCGCAAAGAACAATGGGGCAACCGGCAGGGTTCGCTGCCCGCCATCACCTTGGTGCATGACCTGGAACTGCAAAGCATGGGGGCGGTGCGCCAGGTGTTCGCCGAGCGCTGTGCCGAGCAAATTGTGGGTTGGCTGAACGACCCCGACAATGGTTTCGCCCAGGACGGCCAGCCACTGCAACGCCTGCGACCCAGCGACATAGCCTTGTTGGTGCGCACCGGCAAAGAGGCGGCCGCCTTGCGCCGCGCGTTGCAAAAACGGGGCGTTGTTTCGGTGTACCTGTCCGACAAAGACTCGGTTTACCAAAGCGACGAAGCCCGAGACCTGGTGCACTGGCTGCGGGCGGTGGCGAAC
>CAIUTG010000230.1 GCA_903902035.1 uncultured Curvibacter sp.
ATTTCTTGATTGGTTCAATTCTGAGCAAGCTTGCCGCGAATATCTGCAGAAGCTTCGTTGGCCTGATGGCCTTGTTTGCCCCAAATGTGGCGTGATCACTAAAGTTGACACTAGCAGTCGCACCAGACTGATCTGCCCAGCCTGTCGCCATCAAGCGACGGTCACTGCTGGAACCATTTTTGATAAGACACGAACTGGGCTTCGTGTGTGGTTTGCCGCCATTTGGTACATCACCAATCAAAAGCATGGGGTAAGCGCGTTGGGCCTTCAACGTGTTCTGGGCTTGGGCAGCTATGAGACGGCCTGGACGATGTTGCACAGATTACGTCGTGCAATGGTGCGCCCAGACAGGGACTTACTCGCTGGCGAAGTGGAGGTAGACGAGACATATTTATCGATCTCGGATAGGGTTGATCCGATTACGCCGATAGGCCGCAAAAGCAATACCACTAAGGCCTTGGTCGCGATTGCGGTTGAAATCTTGCAGCCCAAAGGGTTTGGACGGATCCGTATTCAACGCATCGATCGTGGTGACACGAGCAGTCTGAATTCATTTATCAAGACCTCAATCAAAGAGGGTTCGCTGATTCATACAGATGGTTCTCACGCCTACCGTGAGGTGACAGAAAACGGATATGAGCATCGACAAACGGTACATCTTGGTTCAAAGATTCCAGCGCACGAATCGATGCCTGGGGTTCATCGAGTTGCATCGTTGCTTCAACGATGGTTGATGGGAACGCTTCACGGGGCAGTTCAGCCGGGCCAGCTGGACTATTACCTGGATGAGTATGTATTTCGCTTCAATCGAAGATCATCACGATCAAGGGGTTTGTTGTTTTATCGATTACTCCAACAGGCTGTTGTGACAAAACCGGTGACATACCAAAGGATCGTTGAAAAGCGTAGAAAAAGCCTTTAAACGATCTGGTGGAGCTAAAGGGATACCCCGTATGTATTAACAGCACATGAAACCATCTTAAAACCAATTCAACCGACCCTATTTCCTTCTCAAGCGGATGCCTACGGGAACCTCTTCACCTCATGGGAGTCAAGATGAAGGATTCGATTTTGCCCATTCATGCCACGTGTGAAAAAGACATGCAACGGCGCTCGTCCTTAGTTCACAAGGCTTTGGACCCAAAAACCTTGACGCTGTTTTTGTGGAACGCCAAGGCTATTTGGGCATTGAACAGGCCTCTAACGACCAATTGTTTGTGAGCCCTTCAGAGACCAGAACAGCTGGACTTGTCCACAATCGAGTAAGCTCATTCTGTTAAAAACCGGTGGCGCAATATTCGATGCAAACACTGGCTCTGTTTGCCAGGCTAATCAACACCCTAACCATGCCCACCACAACCTTAGACCCCACCCTGGCCGACAGCCCCGACATTGAGGCTGCGACGATGCGCAAAGTCGCCTGGCGGCTCCTGCCCACGCTCATGCTGGGCTACTTCATCGCTTTCATTGACCGTGTCAACGTGGGTTTCGCTGCCTTGCAGATGAACCAAGATATCGGACTCAGCGCCACCCAGTTCGGCCTGGGTGGCGGGCTGTTCTACCTGACCTATGTGTTGCTGGAGATTCCCAGCAACCTGGCAATGAAGAAGGTCGGTGCTCGCTTATGGATCGCGCGAATCATGATCAGTTGGGGGCTGGTATCGGCCGGCATGGCGTTCGTCTCAGGCTCGACATCGTTCTACGCCATGCGGATGCTGCTGGGCGCCGCGGAGGCGGGCTTTTTCCCGGGGGTCATCTTGTACCTGACCTACTGGTTCCCGGCCACTTACCGCGCACGCATCATCGCGATCTTCATGGTTGCGATTCCTCTGTCCAGCTTCCTCGGCTCGCCCTTGTCCGCCGCCTTGCTGCAACTCAACGGTTGGCTGGGGTTCAAAGGCTGGCAGGGGATGTTTGTCTTGGAGGCAATGCCGGCCATCGCACTCGGCCTTCTGACTCCCCTGCTGCTGAGTGACGGCCCAGCAAAAGCCGCATGGCTGCAGCCGCGACAGAAGGAATGGCTCTTGCAGCGCATGGCTGATGAATCAGCCACCCGCGTGGGCAGCAAAGACCACGCCCCATTGCTCCAGGTCTTGACGAACCGCTACGTGCTGGCTGCAGCGCTGATCTACGCCGGGGCGTCGGGCGCCAGCCAAGTGCTGTCCTTGTGGCAGCCGCAAATCATCAAGTCGTTCGGCCTAAGCACGTTCCACACCGGTCTGCTCAACTCCATCCCCTTTGGGGTCGCATCGATCCTGATGCTCTGGTGGGGCAACCGCTCTGACCGGCAAAATGAACGCGTCTGGCACACGGGCCTACCGCTCGTGGCGGTTGCGGTCAGTCTTGCGCTGGTCGCATTCGCTGCCAACTCACTGACCCTGACCATTGGGCTGTTGGTCGTGGCTGTCACCGGCACCTACATTTTCAAAGGGCCTTTTTGGGCGCTGGCCAGCGAATGGATGACGGGCGCGGCCGCCGCTGCGGGACTTGCACAAGTCAACGCCATCGGCAACCTGGCGGGATTCGCTGGCTCAGCCCTCTTGGGGGTTATCAAGGATGCCACAGGGAGCTTCTCCATGGCCTTGCTTCCGATTGCAGCCATCTCTGCAGTTGGCTGCCTGGTATTGTGGGCTTGCGCCAGAACCCCCAAGAACTAAGAAATATTTTGTAGCAGCAGTGTCCCAAAGTTTTCACATCGGGGCTTGGTGTTGAATCACACCCAAAACTGAGTCAGTGGTGCTGCGGACATTCTGTGAGGTACAAAACAATCTGAGACCAATCACAAATGCAAATTGCACCCAATTCGGCAATCCGCTTGATGGCACAAGTCGATAGAAATAGGACGAAAAAGTCGCTCGTACGCTCTATGTCCCTAGAGAAACATCCTATGAATCAGAGGTAGCAAGGTCCCTTTCTGAAACCAGGTTCAGTTTTCAAGAACTGGTTAAAACATGCAGTAACACATGTAGTTCGAATGACAAAACCAAAAGAAAAACCCCTTGTAAATCAATGAATTACAAGGGGTTTTTTGTAACTGGCGGAGAGGGAGGGATTCGAACCCTCGGTACGGGGAAACCGTACGCCTGATTTCGAGTCAGGTACATTCGACCACTCTGCCACCTCTCCTGTGTGTCGAGCATCGGATTCTAGCAGGCCCGGAACGGTTCTTTCAGGCGGCGCTCAAAACAGCCAAGCCGCCCACATAAGGACGCAAAACCTCGGGCACCACCACCGAGCCATCGGCTTGCTGGTAGTTTTCCAACACGGCAACCAGCGTTCGACCCACGGCCAGACCAGAACCATTCAAGGTGTGAACAAACTCGTTTTTACCGGCGGCGTTTTTAAAACGAGCCTGCATGCGGCGGGCCTGGAAGGCTTCGCAGTTGGAGACCGAGCTGATTTCGCGGTAGGTGTTTTGCGCGGGCAACCAGACTTCGAGGTCGTGCGTGCGGGCTGCGCCAAAGCCCATGTCGCCGGTGCACAAGGCCATGACACGGTAGGGCAAACCCAATTTTTGCAACACGGCTTCGGCATGCGCGGTCATGTCTTCGAGCGCTTGATGGCTTTTTTCGGGGTGGACGATTTGCACCATTTCCACCTTGTCAAACTGGTGCTGGCGAATCATGCCCCGGGTGTCGCGGCCGTAACTTCCGGCTTCCGAGCGAAAGCACGGCGTGTGGGCCGTCAATTTCAAGGGCAGTTCATCTTCGCTCAAAAGCACGTCACGCACCAGGTTGGTCAGCGGCACTTCGCTGGTGGGAATCAGGTACAGCGCGGCGTTGTCGGGCACGGGTTCACCATCTTGCCCGCCTTTCTTGGCGGCGAACAGGTCGCCCTCAAACTTGGGCAATTGGCCCGTGCCTTTGAGGCTGTCGGCGTTCACCACATAAGGCACATAGCACTCGGTGTAGCCGTGTTCCTGGGTTTGCACGTCGAGCATGAACTGCGACAAGGCGCGGTGCAAGCGGGCAATTTGGCCTTTCATCACCGTGAAGCGCGAGCCGGAGAGCTTGACGCCCATCTCGAAATCAAGCCCCAAGGGTTCACCCAAATCCACATGGTCCTTCGGCGTGAAGTCAAAGGTTTTGGGCGTGCCCCAACGGCGCAGTTCCACATTGCCCGCTTCGTCCGAGCCTTGCGGCACGCCGTCTTGAGGCAAGTTGGGCACGGCCAACAACAAGGCGTTGAGTTCGGGCTGCAAAGCGTCCAGGCGCGCTGCGGAGGCATCGAGTTCGTCTTTGAGCGCGGCCACGGCGGCCATGATGTCGTCCACGCTTTCACCCTTGGCTTTGCGTTGACCAATTTGTTTGGACAGGGCATTGCGCTGGGCTTGCAGCTCCTCGGTGCGGGTTTGCAGGGTTTTGCGTTCAGCCTCCAGGGCTTTGAACGCGTCCACGTTCAGAAAGGCCTGGGGATTTTTGCGGGTGTTGAGTTTGGCGATGACCCCATCGAGGTCTTTGCGCAGAAGGGTGATGTCTAGCATGTGCCCATTTTAAAGGGGCATTCAAGGGGTGAGCTTGAGGCCTTTGGGCAGCGGAAACTTGAGGTGCTCTTCGACCCCCGGCATTTTCCTGACGGCGGTGGCCCCCAATTCACGCAAACGCGCGATCACCTGGTCCACCAGCAACTCGGGGGCCGAGGCGCCTGCGGTCAAGCCAACCCGGGTCTTGCCGTTGAACCACTCGGGCTTCAATTCTTGCGCGTTGTCCACCATGTAGGCCGAGGTGCCCAATTTTTCAGCCAACTCCCGCAGGCGATTGCTGTTGGAGCTGGTGGGGCTGCCGACCACAATCACCACGTCCACTTGGGGGCTGAGCAATTTCACGGCATCTTGGCGATTTTGGGTGGCGTAGCAAATGTCTTGCTGCTTGGGTTCACGCACCTTCGGGAAGCGTTGCCGGATGGCCCGGGCAATTTCGGCGGTGTCGTCCACGCTCAAGGTGGTTTGGGTGACCACGGCCAGTTTGTCGGTTTGGCCCAATTGCAGGCGGGCCACGTCGGCCAAATCTTCGACCAAATGAATGCCATGGTTCAACTGGCCCATGGTGCCCTCAACCTCGGGGTGCCCTTTGTGGCCAATCATGATGAACTCATAGCCCTCTTTGGCCAGCTTGGCCACCTCCACATGTACTTTGGTGACCAAGGGGCAGGTGGCATCGAAAACAGCAAAGCCCCGTGCCTGGGCCTCGTCTTGAACGGCCTTGGAGACGCCATGGGCACTGAAGACCAGAGTGGCGCCCGGGGGAACTTCGGCCAGGTCTTCAATGAAGACCGCGCCTTTTTGTTTGAGGTCGTTCACCACATAGGTGTTGTGCACGATTTCATGGCGAACATAAATGGGCGCGCCAAATTTGGTGATGGCACGCTCGACGATTTCAATGGCGCGGTCCACCCCGGCACAAAAGCCACGCGGCTCGGCCAGCAACACCTCTTTCACCTCAAGCAATGCAGCCATCTCAAAGCACCCCGATCAGGTGCACTTCAAATTGGACGGGTTGTCCCGCCAGGGGGTGGTTGAAGTCAAACAACACCGCATCGTCGCGCACCTGACGCACCGCACCGGCGTAGCGGCCTGTGCCATCGGGCGTGGGAAATTGAACCACTTCGCCTTCGGCGTACTGTTCATCCGGGTCGCCGAATTCGGCCAGTGTTTTTTTGCTGACCCACTGCAACATCTCGGCGTTGCGCTCGCCAAAGGCTTCGCCAGCCGCGAGGGACAGGGTGGTGCGGGTGCCCTCGGCCAAACCCAGCAACCTGGCTTCCAAAGCAGGGGACAACTCGCCATTGCCCAAGCTGAGGGTGGCGGGCTTGCCATCAAAGGTGTTGATGATGTCGCCAGCCGGGCCGCTCAAGCGGTAATGCAGGGTCAAAAATGAGCCGGGCACCACCCGCACGGCGGGGGTATCGGGGGCGTTATTGGCAGCCTGAGGGGCCTTGTGGTGCGTGGTGTCTGTCATGAAGATCTCATTGAACTAAGCCGCATTTTAAAACCCCGCCCCCATCTCTTTGAATGGCCCCTTTGCATGCACCACCTCCCCGCTGAATCCCGACCCCGCGAAAAACTGCTGCACCGGGGCGCCGAGGCGCTGAGTGATGCCGAATTGATGGCCATTGTGTTGCGCACCGGCATGGTGGGTAAAAATGTCCTGACCTTGGCCCAAGAGTTGTTGGACCGTTTTGGCGGCGTCAGTGGTTTGTTGAACGCCAGCGCCTCCGAGCTCAAAGCCATCAAAGGCCTGGGCGGCCCGGCCAAACGGGCGCTGGTGCTGGCGGTGTTGGCCTTGAGTCGGCGGGCCTTGGCAGAGCAGCTCAAAGCCGGCCCTGCCTTCGAGGACCCTCAGAGCGTGAAACAATACGTGCAACTTCACCTCGGCCACAAGCCCCATGAGGTCTTTGCAGTTTTGTTTTTGAACGCTCAACACCGGCTCTTGGCAATGGAAGAACTTTTTCGAGGCAGTCTGACCCAAACCAGCGTCTACCCACGCGAAGTCGTGCAGCGGGCGTTGCATCACCAAGCCGCCGCGTTGATTCTGGCGCACAACCACCCCAGCGGCCATGTGCAGCCCTCCCCCGCCGATCTACAAATCACCCAGACCCTGAAGGCGGCGCTGGCCTTGGTGGATGTGCGGGTGCTTGACCACCTGATCGTGGCCCCGGGTCTGGCCCACTCCATGGCCGAGCAAGGCCAGATTTGAGTCAATCCATCGATGAGCAAACTCAAATCCTTCGATGACCTCAAGCAGGTCCAAAAACAGCTGGCCTCCCAACGCGCACAGGCTGAGGCGCGTGCCCAAGCGCAGCGCGAACAACAAGCCCGTTTGCAAGCGGAGCAAAATTTATTCACTCAAGCGGTGGGCAAAGTGCAGCCGTTGCCCAACAAGCAAACCCTGAGCCTGACCCCAAAACCGCCCCCACCCCTGCCCCTCCAACAATTGCGCGACGACGCCGAGGTCATGCGGGAATCCATCAGCGACGATTTCGACGTCAGCTCTTTGCTGGACACCGATGACGCCCTGAGTTTCAGGCGACCTGGCATTTCGGTCGAAGTCACGCGTCGTTTGCGACGCAGGGAATGGGCCATTCAAGGCCAGCTTGACCTGCACGGCTTGCGCACCGAAGAGGCGCGCGAAGCACTGGGCCAGTTCATCCGGGAGTCCCACAAAAAAGGGCTGCGTTGCCTGCGGGTCATTCACGGCAAAGGCCATGGTTCTCCCGGCAAAAGCCCGGTGCTCAAAGGCCGGGTGCAAAGCTGGCTGGTGCAAAAAGTGCAGGTCCTGGCCTTTGTGCAAGCCAAACCGGCTGAAGGCGGGGGCGGTGCCTTGTTGGTTTTGCTGACGACCTCCCCCTTATGAAAAAATGGATAGTCCAAATGGATGGCTGACCCCCATTTTTCTTGCCAAAATACCATCAAATGGCTACCTTAGGGGAAACGAAAAAGCTCCTATGCCCTTGACCATACTTCTGATAGATGACCACCAGCTGTTTCGCAACGGTCTTGAGATGCTGATTCAATCAGAATGGGCCGATGCCCAGATTTTCCATGCCGATTCGATGGAGGCGGTTTGGCACTCGGACACCCCCAGGCCAGATGTCGTGCTTCTGGATGTCAAATTGCAAGGGCTCAATGGCTTAGAAAGCATTAAATTGCTGCATTTGCGTTGGCCCAAGCTGCCCATCATCATGATCTCATCGGACATCTCCAGCGCCACGGTCAAACAATCCATCGACAAGGGGGCCGCTGGTTTCGTCTCTAAAGCCAGCAACAGCGAAGCCATCTTTTCAGCCATTCGTGCCGCCCTGGACCCGACAACCCCAGCCGGGGACCAAATGGCCGATGCAGCGCGCGACCTGGCTTTGGACTCAAACCCACTGACGGTGCGTCAGGTTGAGGTTTTGGCTTTTCTGAACCAAGGCCTGACCAACAAAGCGATCGCCAAAAAACTGTTCATCTCGGAAAATACCGTTCGAGGCCATGTGCAACTGTTGCTGACGGCCCTGAAAGCGGCCAGCCGGTCGGAGGCGGTTTTCAATGCCCGCAAACTGGGGCTGATTGATTGAACTCAATCCGCTTTGCTCTGCATGGCTTGGGCCAAGGTGGCGTAGAGTTCATCGGGCAGCAGGGGCTTGTGAAGCAGCGTCACCCCCTCATGCTTTGCCTCATGAAAAACCCGGGGTGACGTGTCACCGGTGATCACGAAAGCGGGAATTCGCTGTCCAAACGCCTCTCGAAGGCGCTGGATGACTTGAATCCCAGTCAGGTTTTCTCTGAGCATGTAGTCACTCAAAATCACATCCGGCACCTGCCTTTGCGCGCTGAGCAGTGCCTCATCCAAGTTCACGACCACATCGCAATCGCAGCCCATTTCGAGCAGGATTTGACGAATCGCATCCCGGACGAATTCATCATCGTCAATCGCCAAAACACGAATCTTGCCCAAGCCAGCCGGCACACGAATTGCGTTTGGACGCATGACAGGGGGCAAAGACTGGGATTTTGGCAGCAACACTTTGAACACGCTGCCTCGGCCCAAGCGGGAAGTGAGGCTGATGCGCAGTCCCAAAATCCCAACCAAGCCTTTGACAATCGCCAGCCCCAAACCGAGCCCCTTGGCGCGATCACGCTCGGGGTTATCCAGTTGGCGAAACTCCTCGAAAATACCTTCCTGCTCGGTTTCTGCAATGCCAACGCCAGTATCCCAAACCTCCACCGACACCGAATTCCCTTGAGAACGACATGCGACCAAAATGCCACCTCGGCGGGTATACCGAATCGCGTTGGAAATCAAATTTCTGAGAATCAACTCCATCAAGGCGGGGTCAGAGTCCACCCAATGCCCAGATTCGCGGGTCCGGTAATAAAGGTCTTTGGCGTTGGCCTGAGGGGCGAATTCGGGTTCCAGTTTGTCGATGATGGTCTGCAAATGAAAGCACTGGATGCTGGGCTGAACCGCGCCCGCTTCGATTCGGGAGTAATCCAACAATGAGTCCAACATGCCCGAAAACGACTGCGTCACCGTGATGGCGCTTTTGAGAATGCCATTCAATTCATCGCTGGTGTTTTTACGAACCAGCAACTCATGGTAAAGCCCCAGGGCATGAATGGGTTGCCTTAAATCATGGCTGGCGGCAGCCAAGAATCGGGACTTGCCCAAATGGGCTTCCATGGACTTTTGAAAAGCGAGTTTGGCTTTTTCTGACTCCAGGGTGAGTTGGTTCAAAAGCTCGTTGTTCTTTGAACGCAGGTTGATGGACTCCTTGATAGAAGAAAAGATATTTCTTTCCAAAGACAGCAAAGCAAAGAAACACAAAAAAGCCGCAATGGACAGGATGTAATTGGTGTTGCCGCCCAGGTACAGGTAGCGAGAAACCACAACCACGTATTCTGCCAATGCGAAACCGGCAAATAAGCCAGGGGTAGGTGAAGCCAGTATCAAGTTGGCAATGGCCACCCCATTGAGCACTGTGTTGATAAAAATGGATGACACCGCAGACGTGTCTTGGTAGAAGCCGACCCAAATCAAAGCACCCCAGATGGCACCATAAGCCAGACTCATGCCCATGAGTTGACTGTAAATTTTCTTGAGGCTGCGTGTCTGCACCCCCAACAGCCATTGGCGTGACCGGACGCACATCCACCATTTCATGGCACTGCACGTGCCTCCCCAAACCAGCAATTCAAGGGTGGGCACCGACCCCCAGAGGCAAATCAGAACCAATAAAATCAACATGAACGCCGCGAAATACGATTGACTCATGTTTTTAAGCATGAGCTCCATCTCGAAGACCCGGCGGGATTGCGGTTTAAAAACCCGATTTGCCAGGTAGCGGTCAAAAATGGCCAGCACCATACGATCAATCCTTAGGCCACTGCTCGGCGTTCAAAAATAGGGGAGATAAGTACCTGTTACCTGACTGCCCTGGACGATGGCTGATTATGGTCCAGTCAATTCGATGCTGTCGTTGTAATTCTTAACCGGGGCATAGGTATTGATACTAAGCAGAGCGACGATGAAATTGATCGCGATGAGGAGTCCATAGACCGACGTTCTCATTTTTTCTCCAGATGGTTAGTTTCAGGGGCAGTTGCAATTTAACGAGCTTCCGTGACCATGCCTATGAAGACACGTCAAAACCATCCATCCAGACTGTGCCGGCATGATGGGGACGAAGGCTATCTTGCTGACGGCCCATTCAACAGCTGTGCGGAGATACTGGCTAATCAACGAAAATACGACGGTCTGTACTGGCAAAAGTCCATTACTTAAAGGTCGAGACCAGGGTAGCTAATGCAAAAACTGATGTGTGTGAACTGAGTGCAGTTCTCAGCAGCCGAGTGAAGTGCTAGGTCCTTGTTCGCGATCGTGACGACGCCCGCTTTGAAAACGCTCCCATAAGCTCTAAACTCGACGCATGAGCAACTCGACGACCCCAATAAAAAATACCAAAACCTTAGGCACAGTCACCATCGAAATGGTGGCACAACGCGCAGGCGTTTCCTTGAGCACCGTATCACGGATTTTGAACGGTACAGCTGTCGTCAGTGAGTCCAAGAAACAAGCTGTAGATAAAGCCATTGCCGAGTTGGACTTTGTTCCCAACCCCATGGCCCGCAGTTTAGCTGGGGGCCGCAGCCAAAGCGTTGGTGTTATCACCCGCGCCATTGACAGTCCCTTTTATGGCGCCGCCCTGCGGGGTATTGAGGAAACCCTTGACCCTGCTGGATACAGTGCCCTGTTTGTCAGTGGGCATTTTGATGTAAACATCGAAAAACGATGCTTTGAACTACTGAGGGGCAGGCGAGTGGATGGCATCATTTTGCTGACAGGGCAACTGCCCGACGCCAACCTCAAGACCTATGCAAAAGCCCTGCCTTTAGTCGTCACAGGTCGAACCCTCAAAGCCAAAGGTCTGGTTTCATTGGACTTTGATAATTTTGAGGGGGGACGTCTCGCCACTGAACATTTGCTAAGTCTGGGTCATCAAAAGATTGCCGTCGTCACGGGCGAGGCTGGCCACAAAGACTCAACCGAACGCTTACGAGGACACTGTGCTGCACTGGAAGCGGCTGGATTGCCATTTGACCCTCGTTTGGTAGTAGCGGGGGATTACCTGGAATTGGGTGGGGTTCGGGCAGTCGAAGAGCTATTGGCCAGGAAAATTCCTTTCACAAGCCTATTTGCCCTTAACGACCAAATGGCTGCGGGAGCTGCCTTGGCTCTGCACCGTTTGGGCAAACACATACCCTCAGACATGTCCTTGGTCGGTTTTGATGATCTTCCCCAGTCGGTCTATGCAGCGCCTCCCTTAACCACGGTGAGACAACCTGCCTATCAATTGGGCGAGTTGGCCGCCCAATGCATGATTCGACTGCTCAAGGGTGAAACACCATCAGTCAAGGCACCAAGGCCAACACTGATTGTTCGGGAATCTACCAAGGCGACCTAAAGCCAGGACATCCGGGTATCTACCAAGTCGAAATCATTGACAGGTTAAAAGCGGGAGGCCTATACTTTGAAAGCGCTTTCAGAAAGTGCTTTCAAATCAATGAACCCTCAACGTCGTCACTTCAACCTTCTTGCCACCCAAGCCCTGCTCATGGGACAAGGTCTTGTTTTGACTGATGCGCAAGCCTCAAACCTTACCCCAAAGACCACCCTGATCGTCGCCGCCTTTCCGGCGCTTGATGCGATTGCCAAAGCGGCCGCCCCACAATGGGAAAAAATGCATCCGGGCATCAAAGTGAAAGTGATTTCTCGTCAATACGCAGATCACCACACGGCCATGACAACGGCTTTGTCTACTGGGGTCTACCTTCCCGATGTCATGGCGTTGGAGGTTGGCTATTTGGGTCGCTTTGGTCGGGGCGGACTACAGGACCTCCGACAAGCCCCCTTCAATGCCGCCAATTTAACTTCTCAATTTGTTCCCTACACGGTGCAACAAGCCACGACAACTCAAGGCGACTTGGTGGCATTGCCTGCCGACATTGGGCCAGGGACTTTGCTCTACCGCCATGATTTGCTTGAATTAGCAGGTGTATCACCAGAGAATCTGGCACTTTCTTGGGAAAGCTACCTGGAAGCTGGGCTTCAGATCAAAGCCAAAACCGGGGCCTACCTATTGGCCCACGCCCGAAATTTAAAAGACATTGTCATCCGCGCGGGCATTCAGTCGGGTGAGGGACTTTACTTCGATCAAAACAACCAGGTCCTGGTGCAATCGCATCGCTTTACTCGGGCATTTGAATTAGCCCGACAAATAAGGCATAACAAATTGGACGCCAGAGTCACCGATTGGTCAAACGAATGGTCTGAAGGCTTGAGACGTGGGTCATTGGCTACTCAACTATCTGGTGCTTGGTTAGTGGCTCATTTGGCTCAATGGCTGGCCCCTAAAACGGCAGGGCTTTGGCGTGCCGCTCAACTGCCTGAGCAAAACTGGGCAGCCTACGGGGGCAGCTTCCTAGCCATTCCTAAACACATTGAAACCAACCAGAAAGCCCTTGCCTGGGACTTCATTCAATTTCTAACTTTACAACGTAGCCAACAATTGAGCGCTTTTACGCAATTTGATGCGTTTCCCTCTCTCTTGAGCACCTACAACGACCCTTACTTTGAAGCCCCAATTCCTTTCTTAGGGGGACAAACTGCTCGCACGCTTTGGCGCGACGCTGCCCAACACATTCAAGCGGTAGCTGTCCATCGACAAGACGCTTTTGCTGACGAGGTGATCAATACAGAATTAGACAAAGTTCTGGAGCAAAACAAACCCATTTCAACCGCTCTTGCCGATGCTGCGCATTTGCTTCAGCGACGTGCGTTGCGTTGAGGCGTTCATGAAACTCAAGCAGGCCAGCCCTTATCTTTTTATCAGCCCCTTCCTGGTGCTTTTCGTCATTTTTGGTTTGTTTCCGCTTTTGTTTTCTTTCTACCTCGCGTTCCAAAGCTGGGAGCCAACTTCAGGTCTGGGTGCGATGCAATGGGTGGGTTTTAGCAACTTCAGCTTTGCCCTGGGCGACGATTGGTTCTGGAAATCCTTGGGCAACACGGGCTGGTTGGCTTTAGCGTCTGGCCTGCCCCAACACCTGGTGGCCATTCCATTGGCCGTTTTTATTCATCGCCATTTACAGCGCAGCCGTAATTGGGTGATTGGTATTTACTTCTTGCCCTACATCACATCGACCGTGGCCATCGCCATCATGTTCAGTTCATTGTTTTCGACCGACTTTGGGCTCATTAATTTGGGGTTGACACATATCTTCCAGGCTGCACCTGTGGATTGGATGGGACAAGCCATCAACATCAAACCAGCCATCGCTTTCATCGTGTTTTGGCGATATGTCGGATTCAATGCCGTGCTTTATCTCGCTGCCTTGCAAACCATTCCCAACGATTTGTATGAGGCGGCCATCCTGGATGGCGCTTCAACTTGGGATCAGTTCTGGCACATCACGCTACCCAGTTTAAAACCCATGATTTATTTTGGGGTCACGCTGTCAGTGATCGGAGGGCTGCAATTGTTTGAAGAGCCCTTCATCCTGACGGGTGGTCGTGGAGGGTCGGATCAAGCGGGTATGACCACTGCCATGTACTTGTACCGAATGGCTTTTGACTTCAATGACTTTGGCGCGGCCAGTGCCATGTCATGGCTGCTGTTCTTGATCGTGGTGTTGCTGACCTGGCTGACTAACCGAGCTTTTCACCCTGGACGGCAATTGAAAAAAGGTGACTCATTATGAGCCTGCCACTCAAGCATAAGAGCCCTGCGGTACCAGCATTGAAACCAGGTATGGCTCTGGCCTACCTAACAGTTGGCATCGGCAGTTTGATCATGCTGATGCCCTTTTACTTCATGTTCGTATTTGCCACACATGATCGAAGCGACATTTTTCAACTCCCTCCACCCGTTTGGTTTGGATCTGACTTCTTTCGCAACTTCGATATCTTGACTCAACGCCTGCCTTTCTGGCGCAATTTGGGCTGGAGCCTCTATGTGGCGATTTGCTCGACAGGACTGACTTTGTGGTTTTGCTCAATGGCAGGCTATGCCTTTTCCTGTTTTGAGTTTCGTTTTAAAAAACCTCTGTTTGCTTTGGTCCTGGCCACCATGTTGCTACCCAGCTTCATGAACATGATTCCCAGCTTCATGGTGATGGACGCTTTGGGTTGGATCGATCAAGCGCGCGCTTTGTACATCCCTGGTGCAGCGAGTGCCTTCGGCATTTTTTTAATGCGCCAATTCATCAGCAGTTCAGTTCCGCAAGACTTGATTGAAGCAGCCAGACTGGACGGCTGTTCCGAATTTGGTATTTATGGACAAATCGTTTTGCCGCTGTTGAAACCAGCCCTGGGCACCTTGGGTCTCATCACCTTCATCGCTTCTTGGAACAACTTCATGGGGCCTTTGGTATTAATGCGGTCAGCCGACCACTACACCTTACCGCTCGCATTACGTAGTCTTCAAACCCCCACCGACACTGAATGGGGTGCGTTGATGGCAGGTTCCGCCATCGCCACCATTCCCTTAATGATTTTGTTCGCTCTTTTCTCTCGTCAACTCATCGCTGGGCTCACCAGCGGTGCTGTCAAATAAAGAACTCTCATGAACGCAACTCCCCCTAGCCACCTGTTGACTAACGCGTTGAACCCTGGTGCCTGCCGGATTGATCCGCTAGCGGATTTTCCGCCTGGTTTCAAATGGGGTGTCGCCACCAGTGCTTTCCAAATCGAAGGGGCCGCTCTTGAGGACGGCAAAGGCCACTCAATTTGGGATACATTCTGTCAACAACCCGGCGTCATTGCAGACGGCAGTGATGGACAGGTTGCCTGCGACCACTACCACCGTTTGGAAGAAGACCTCAATCTGATCGCCGAATTAGGCGTAGATCTCTATCGATTCTCAAGTGCTTGGACTCGTGTGCAACCCCTCGGTCACGGATCATGGAACGAAAAAGGGCTTTCTTTTTACGACCGCATGATTGACGGGCTTTTGCAGCGTGGCATTCAACCTTACCTCACCCTCAATC
The DNA here is from genome assembly GCA_903902035.1 of uncultured Curvibacter sp. Classification (GTDB taxonomy): domain Bacteria; phylum Pseudomonadota; class Gammaproteobacteria; order Burkholderiales; family Burkholderiaceae_C; genus Curvibacter. The sequence continues at coordinate 15,026 of CAIUTG010000230.1, forward strand.
ACTGGGACTTACCCCAAGCCCTTCAGGAAAAAGGCGGCTGGGAAAGCCGCGAAACCGTCTTCCGTTTTGTCGAGTATGCACAAGGCATG
>CAIUTG010000231.1 GCA_903902035.1 uncultured Curvibacter sp.
GAGACCCTGTCCCCGAACAATTCAGGTGGAGGAGTTTGAGGTGGCCATAAGTGGGGGAATTTGGGTGGCCATCAGGGCCTACGAGGCCTTGTTGCAAATTCAATTCAAGGACCAGTCCGAACAGGCCTTGGCCCTCTATCCGGCAGGGGCTCAAGGCGAACAATTGAAAGACGCTTTCAGCGACTTGATCGGTGACCAGATCATTGGCTACGGGACCTGGGCTTGGGCCGATCGGGCTGCCAAGCACAACCGATCCCCGGTGTACCGCTACCATTTTGCGCGGCGTCCCCCCGGGGCGCCGGAACGCTCACTCTACCCTTTGACAGCCCCTGGGGTTTATCACTTCGCAGAGGTTTTGTACGCTTTTGACAACCTCTCGGTGCGACCCGATTGGGGGTGGCAAGCAAGCGACCATGCGCTCGCCAAGACCATGGCTGACTATTGGACCAATTTCGCCAAAACCGGCAATCCCAATGGCCCTGGCTTGCCCAAATGGCCCGCGTTTTCCCCCCAATCGCATGCGGTGATGGGTTTGGCTGAACGCATCGGCGTGGTGCCCGAACCCCATGCCGATCGCTACCAGTTTCTGGATGGCTTTTACGCCAAGTTCAGCCCTTGAAACCGCTTTGGCACAGCGCTGTGGCTGGCAGGGTGGGGTTGGCCGCATCCAACTCCCAGCGAATCAAGCGGGTCTGGTTGTGACTTTGCACGGGTTTGAGTTGACTGAGCCAGGGGTCTGACTGCGCATCGGCTTCGCTGGCCAGGATCCAGGCCACGGGCGCAGCGCAGAGTTGCTGATGAAAGTCAGCGGTTTCGATGAGGTTACGCACTTCGCTGGGGGCGAAGTCGCTGGCGTCGGCCAATTCACGCTGCCAGTTGTCGTGGTCACGAATGTTCGGGCTGGACCAGGCGTCCACCACCCGCGCCGAGGTTTCCAAATGGGCATACAAAGGCAGGTCGTAGTAATAGTGGTGCCACATAAAAACCGGTTCGCCTTTGGCGCGGACCTGGTGCAATACCTGGCCCAGGGGCTGCATGGATTTGGGGGCCACGACAGAAAAAACAGCCACGACGGCCAAGCACAATACACCGCTCAACGCGGTCGTGATCTTGAAGGCTCTGTCCGAAAGCCCTGACAGGCTTTGAGTCAGTAAGTAGCTCAGGGGCGCGGCAGCGGGCAAGATGTAGCCCACCAGTTTGGAGGCAGGCAAGGAGAAGAACACCAAGACCGTGAGCGTGGTGCAAGCCATCAGCGACACGAGCTTGGGTGCGGCAGGTGCCGTGGGCTCGGATGGGGCGCTGGCGTGGTAGTGGCTGTCGTTGGCTGCGGCCCGTGGCTGGCGCCAAGTCTTCAAAAGCTGCCAAGCACCGACCAAGCTCCAAGGCAGGCAAAACAGCAGCAGCACAGCCGGGTAAAACCAAAGGGGTTGCACATTGTTAAAGCCATGGGCGGCAAAACGCTGAAAGTGCTGCACCACAAAGAAATAGTGGAGAAAGTCGGGAAATTCGTTTTGCATGAGCGCAAACCAGGGCGCTGCCAGCAAGAGAAAAATCACCAAGCCCACCCCGCTGAACAAGCCCAACATCAACCGCCATTGGCGCTGCCAAGCCAACCACAACAGCAAGCTGGCCGCTGGCAAGACCCCGCCAATCAAACCTTTGGCCAGCACGCCCAGAGCGGCCATGGCGTAGGCGGCCCACAAGGCATGGCGAGCTTGGCGCTCGTTTTTTTCCAGGCGCAGCAAACAGGCATGGGCGGCCAGCGCCACAGTGGCGGTGATGCAGCCCGCCACCAACATGTCCAGGTTGGCGTATTGACTGGCCAAAAAGAGCAAGGGCGTGGTGGCGGTGACCCAGACCAAACGCCGCGACAACCGGGGCGAGGCCCAACGCCAAGCCAAACCACAGACTGAACCCATTGCCAGCCAGCCGCCCAACAGGGGCGCGATGCGGGCCGAGGTGGCGTGAAAGCCGAACAGCTTCAAACTGAGCGCGGTAAGCCAATAGAACAAAGGCGGCTTGTGAAAGAACGGCATGCCGTCCAGCGTGGGCACCAGCCAGTTGCCGGATTGAACCATTTCCCATGCAACCCCCACATAACGCCCCTCATCGGGCAAGGCCATGGGGCGAGCCCACAGCGACAAGGCCAGCCAGACGAGCAAGCCCATCGCCATCATGGCTCTGGAAGAAGGGGCCAACAAGACCGAATCGGTGGATTGGGAAGGGGTGGGGGAGTTCAAAAGATCAAAAAAGGGCTGAGCCCCGCGTTCATTAAACCATCCATGATAAAGGCCTTTATTGGCTCCGTCCATGCGCCTGCGTGGTTCTCACATGACCGCTTCGCCCGTCCCCGTCGCCCAGTCAGTTCAGCCGCGACCGGTCTGGTGGCAGGTTCTAAAACAAGCGGGCTTGTTGCCAGAAGCGTCACTCCAAGAGGGCCCGGTGGCCGCCATGGCCGATCTCATCGCGGCTGGGCACATCAGCTCACAAGCGCTGGCGCAGGCCTTGGCCCAAGCCTTTGATGTGAGGTACGCGCCGGATGGGGCGGGCGTCTTTGATCCCTTGCCCGAATTGGATTGGCGTTTTGTGGCCAATTGGCCCGTTTGTTTGCTGGGCTTGCGCGAGCGCAGGGTGCAGGTGGCAACGGCCGATCCTTCCAACCGCCTGGTTTTGAATGCGATTGAATTCAGCACCGGCCTGGGAGCGGATTATGTGGTGCTGCCGTTGGACGTGCTGCATCAAATTTTGAGCCAGCGCGAGGCTCAGAACCAGGCGGTGGCGGTGGCCAAGGCCACCGCCCAAAAGGCCCTGCAAGAACGGCATGACATGGCCGATTTTGTGGCGCAAGCCCGGGTGTCCGAAGCTGTTTTGGGGGCCGGTCCAGGCCATGCCCTGTTGGAGTCGGACAGCACGCCGGTGGTGCGTTTTTTGCACCAGGCCTTGTTGACGGCCTGGTTTCAAGGGGCGTCGGATTTGCACTTTGAACCCTTTGAAGATTGCTACCGTTTGCGCTTTCGCATTGACGGTGTTTTGAATGAACAGGATGCCCCGCCGCTGGAGGCCAAAGAGCAACTGACCTCCCGCATCAAGGTGATGGCCAATTTGGACATTGCCGAAAGGCGCCTGCCCCAAGATGGGGGCATGAAGCTGATGTTGACGCCCGCTCAGGGGCCCGCACGGGCGGTGGATTTTCGGGTCAGCACCTTGCCCACCTTGTTTGGTGAAAAAGTGGTGATCCGTATTTTGGAAGGCGGCACCCAGCGCTTGGCTTTGGATGAGCTGGGCTATTCCCCCGCTCAAAAACAGGCAATTCTGACGGCCATCGCCAAACCGCAGGGCATGGTTTTGATGACGGGGCCAACCGGCTCGGGCAAGACGGTGTCTCTGTATGCCTGCTTGACCTTGCTCAACCAGCGGGCTGTGAACATTTCGACGGTGGAAGACCCGTGCGAGATTCACCTGAGCGGGGTGAACCAGGTGCATGTCAATGAGCGTGCCGGCTTGAGCTTTGCCGTGGCATTGCGGGCCTTGCTCAGACAAGACCCCGATGTGCTGATGGTGGGTGAAATTCGCGATCTGGAAACCGCCGATGTGGCGCTGAAAGCGGCGCAAACAGGCCATTTGGTGCTCAGCACCTTGCACACCAATGACGCCCCTGGGGTGCTCACACGCCTGCGCCACATGGGGGTCTTGCCCTTTCAAATCGCCGCCAGCCTGAGCTTGGTCACGGCCCAGCGCCTGCTCAGACGCTTGTGCCCCTTGTGCAAAACCCCCCGGGTGTGGACCCGCTCGGCTTGGCAAGCCGCTGGCTTCACGGTGCCTGAAGCCGAGGGCAATGGGTCCCCGTGGGATGGACGGGCGGCAGCGGCCACTTGCACCTTGTTTGAACCGGTGGGCTGCGCTGCCTGCCACCAAGGCTACAAAGGGCGGCTGGGTGTTTACCAGGTCATGCCCATGAGCGAGGCTTTGCAGGAAATCGTTTTGCGTGACGGCCATGCCACCGAACTGGCAGCCCAGGCCGCCCGAGAAGGGGTGTTGACCCTGCGCCAGGCCGCTTGGGGGCCGGCGTTGGCCGGGCTGACCTCGCTGGCAGAGGTGTTGAACGCCACGCCGGACTGAGCAATGGCCGCCCGAATCAAAGCCAAAGACATTGCCCTGATGACCCGACAACTGGCCGCCATGGTGCAAGCGGGCGTGCCGATTTTGCAGGCATTTGAGTTGTTGCGGCGAGGGCAGCGGCATCGGGGCATGCTGGATTTGGTGAGCCAGCTCAGAACCCAGGTGGCCACGGGTGCTTCCCTGAGTCAAGCCTTGGCCCGATTTCCACGGCAATTCAATTCACTTTACGTGAGTTTGATCGCCGCCGGTGAGTTGGGCGGCGTGTTGGACACGGTCTTGGACCGGTTGGCCCTGTACCTGGAAAAAACCCAAGCCCTCCAAGCCAAGGTTCGCGGTGCGCTGATGTACCCCCTGGCGGTCATGGTGGTCGCATTGGGCGTGGTTGTGGTGGTCTTGGGCTGGGTGATTCCGAGCTTCAAAACCGTGTTTGTGTCCTTGGGTGCCGACTTGCCTGCACCCACCCGCTGGCTCTTGGCTTTGAGCGATGGCTTGTGGCACCGGGGACCTGCTGGCTTGGTTGTGCTGGCGGCGCTTGGGTTGGGACTGCGTTGGGCCGTGCGCACACGACCCCGCTGGCGTCGGGGGTGGGATTGGGCTTGGCTCAGGGTGCCGGTGTTGGGGCCCCTGTTGCGCGATGCGGTCGTCGCTCGGTGGTCGCGCACCCTGTCTACTTTGTTGGCGGCGGGGGTACCCTTGGTAGAGGCCTTGGTGCCGGTGGGGCGGGTGGCTGGCAATGTGGTGTTTGAAGAAGCCACCCAAGGCCTGCGGCGGGCCGTGTTGCGGGGGTCGAGTGTGAATGCGGCCTTGTTGGAAGCCAGCGTGTTTCCGGCCATGCTGGTTCAGTTGGCGGCGATTGGCGAAGCCTCCGGCACGCTGGATGCCATGTTGGCCAAGGCGGCTGAGTACCACGAGCGCGCCGTGGACGAGCAGGTGGCCGGTCTGTCGACTTTGCTGGAGCCGCTGATCATAGTGGTTTTAGGTGGCATCATTGGGGCCATGGTGCTGGCCATGTACCTGCCCATCTTTCAATTGGGACAAGTTTTATAAGATGAATGATGTTGTGATGATGGGTTTATGGGTCTTGGGTGGGTTGATCGTGGGCAGTTTTTTGAGTGTGGTGGTGCACCGTTTGCCCAAGATGCTGACGCAGGAAAACACCCTCCGCAATGGCCAGCAGGCCAACCTGTGGTGGCCCGGGTCGCATTGCCCTTTGTGTGAATCCCCCTTGCGCTGGTGGGACAACCTGCCGCTGCTGGGCTTCGCTTTGCAGCGGGGGCAGTGCCGACGGTGTGGCGGCGCGATTGCCTGGCGCTACCCCTTGCTCGAACTGAGCACCGCGCTGGCATGGCTGTTTTGTGGCTGGCAAGCCGTCGGTTTGCCAAATGCTTTGGCATGGGCCTTGTTTTCCAGCGCCTTGCTGGCCCTGGCCTGGATCGATTGGGAAACCCTTTATTTGCCAGCCGAGCTGACCCAGCCCTTGCTCTGGGGCGGGCTGATCGCGGCGGAATTCCATTTGACGGGCATCGCGCTGTCCGATGCCTTGTGGGGCGCCGTGCTGGGCTATGGGGTGTTGTGGGTCGTCGCCACAGGCTTTGTCTTGCTCACGGGCAAGGAGGGCATGGGGGCGGGCGACTTCAAATTGCTGGCGGCCCTCGGGGCCTGGTTGGGGCCTTTGAATTTGCTGCCTTTGCTGTTGTTGGCCTCCCTCGCCGGGGCGGGGGTGGGCTTGTGTTTGCGCGCACGCTCCCAGCTCCGTGAAGGAGGCTATGTGCCTTTTGGCCCTTTTTTGGCCGTCGCCGGTTGGTTGATCCATGCCCTGGGGCCGACGGGGATGCAGCGTTTTTTTTGGAGGTTCTTAGGTGCCTGAAACCCAAATGACGCGCAAGATTTTGCGCATTGGCCTGACGGGAGGCATGGGCTCGGGCAAGAGCTCGGTCGCCCAGGTTTGGCTGGCGCAAGATGCCGGTTTGGCCCTGATCGATGCCGACGCCATTTCGCGCGGTTTGACGGCGGCTGGCGGTGCAGCCATGCCCGAGGTCCGGCGACTGTTTGGTGAGGCCATGGTGGCAGCAGACGGTGGCCTGAACCGGGAAGCCATGCGCCAACAGGTGTTTCAAGACCCCGACGCCCGGGCTCGGCTGGAAGGTTTGCTGCACCCCCTGATTGGGGCGGCCATCCAGGCGCAGGCGCAAGCCAAAATCAGTCAGGGTGCCCAGCGTTTGCTGTTGGACATTCCGCTGCTGGTGGAGGGACGCAGCCGCTGGCTGCCTCAGTTGGATGCGGTGGTGGTGGTGGATTGCCAGCCCGAAACCCAGATTCAACGGGTGGTTGAACGAAGTGGCTTGAGCCCCCAAGTCGTGGCCAACATCCTGGCCACCCAGGCCAGCCGAGCGCAACGGCGGGCCTGCGCTGATGCGGTGATTTTCAACGATCGGCTGAGTTGGGCGGGCTTGAATCAGCAAATCTCGGAATTGGCCGCTCACTTCCGGCTATGATCCTAGCCATCCATGGTGCAAGACGGAAGCGGCGGAGTGATCCTTTACGAATACCCCTTCAACGAGCGCGTTCGAACCCATCTGCGTTTGGAACAGCTCTTTAGGCGACTGGGCGAATTGATTTCGCGCGACTCGGCGGTGGATCACCACTTTGCCTTGGTCACGATTTTTGAAATCATGGAAGTCGCTTCGCGCTCAGACCTCAAAGGCGAGGTCCTGAAGGAGCTGGAAAAACAAAAACAAGTGCTCAACAGCTACCGGGGCAACCCCCACATCTCGGAAGGGGTGCTGGACGACATCGTGGCGCAGCTGGACGCCTGTTTTGAAGCGGTCAATCACCAAGCCGGTCGCACCGCCCAGTCTCTGACTGAAAACGAGTGGTTGATGGCCATTCGCAGCCGCATCAGCATTCCGGGCGGCACCTGCAGTTTTGACCTGCCTGCCTACCATGCCTGGCAGCAAAAAAGCGGTCCTTTGCGCCAACTGGATTTGCAAAAATGGGCCGCCACCCTGGGGCCTTTGGCCGACTCGGTCACCATCCTGCTCAAAATGCTGCGGGACAACGGCACGCCCAAAAAGATGATGGCCGAGCAAGGCCAGCTCCAGCAAAATCTGCCACAAGGCCGTGCCTTCCAATTGTTGCGCCTGCGTGTGGATTCGCAGTTGGGCCTGATTCCCGAAATCAGTGCCAATCGCTTGTTGGTGTCTTTGCGCTTTTTAAAGCAAGAAGCAGATCCGGGTGGCCCCGCCACCCAGGTGACGGCCGACGATGTGGCGTTTGAAATGGCTTTGTGCGCCTGAGGTCTGCCGGTGTCCAAGTTGAACCATTTACCCGAAGGGGCTCGTTTGGTGACCTGCCCGGCCTGTCAGGGCGAAAGCCTTTACCACCCGAGCAACCCCTTTCGCCCCTTTTGCAGCGAGCGCTGCAAGAACAATGATTTTGGCGCTTGGGCCAGCGAAACCTTCCGCATGCCGACCGAGGCCCCACCAGACGAAGCGCCTTTCGGCGACCCCCGCTTGCAATAGGGCGAAGTCGGGAAAAGATCAAGACGGCCTGGATTCGGCCTCCAGCCAATCCAGCACCGGATAGGCCCCCGCCAAGACCGGGCTGACCGTCAGCGGAAAGGTTTGCCAAGCCATTTTTTGGCCTTCGCGCATTTCGAATTCACCCTGCCATTCATGCACTTTGCACCAGTGCAGCCGCACTTTGGCATGCGCGTACTGGTGCTCCGTGACCCGCCAAACCTGGGTGGCACCGATGGTGACGCCCAGCTCTTCGATGAGTTCGCGGCGCAGCGCTTGCTCCACGGTTTCACCGGCTTCCAGCTTGCCACCGGGGAACTCCCAATAGCCGGCATACGGCTTGCCCTCGGGGCGGGTGCTGAGGAGAAGGGCGCCGTCTTGACGGATCAAAATACCGACCGCCACTTCGATGGGGGGTTCCGTCGATTGGCGGCCCACAAAGTCCCGCGCAAACTGGTAGGCCACCCGGCCACTGCGCGAGCCGCGCTCCAAGGCCCAGACCAGGGCCTCGGGTTTGGCTGCCTCAATCGCAGGAGGGGCCAGGCCGAAGGACTGCAACCACTGGCCCACAATCGCCAAATACTCCGCTTGGCTGAAGGGGTAGAAACTCACCCACAAACCAAAGCGCTCGGACAGCGAGATTTTTTCCTCAATCACCTCGCCAGGATGGATTTCGCCATCGGCGGTGTGGGTGTAGGTCTCGTTTTCCTTCATGTACTCGGGCAACAGGTGGCGTCGGTTGCTGGTGGCGTAAATCAGCACATTGGCGGTGGCTGCGGCCACACTGCCATCCAGAATCGACTTCAGCGCCTTGTAGCTGGATTCGCCGTCCTCAAAGCTCAAATCGTCACAAAAGATGATGAATTTTTCGGGCCGGTGGGACACCACTTCAACGATGTCGGGCAGGTCGATCAGGTCCGACTTGTCCACCTCGATCAAGCGCAAGCCACGCGGCGCATAGGTGTTGAGACAGGCCTTGATGAGCGACGATTTGCCGGTGCCCCTTGCCCCGGTGAGCAAGACATTGTTGGCGGGTTTGCCGTTCACAAACTGCTCGGTGTTGCGTTGTATTTTTTCTTTTTGGGGGTCGATCTCAACCAATTCGTCCAAACCCAGCTGGGACACATGGCGAACCGGGTCCAGCAAGGCTTGGCCTGAGCCGCGACGGCGGTAGCGCCAGGCAATGGCCTCGCTCCAATCCTTGGGCGCTTGCAGGGGCAAGGGCAGGACTTGCTCGATGCGGCTGATCAGGGCCTCGGCGCGCTCGATGAGGCGCTCCAAGGGGTGGGTTGGCGGTGGGCTGGACATGCTCATGTTGAAAATCGCCTGGGTTTTCAAGACCGGTAATCGGCGTTGATGCTCACATACTCGTGGCTCAAGTCGCAAGACCAAACGGTGGCTTGCGCCGCGCCGCGACCCAAGCGCACGCGCACGGTGATTTCGCTTTGCTTCATCACGCGTTGGCCGTCCTCTTCGCGGTAAGCCGGGTTGCGCCCGCCTTGCACCGCCACCAGCACATCGTCCAAATACAAGTCGATGGCGGTTTGATCCAGGTCGGCAATGCCGGCGTAGCCCACGGCGGCCAAAATGCGGCCCAAGTTGGGGTCGCTGGCAAAGAAGGCGGTTTTCACCAGGGGCGAGTGGGCAATGGCGTAGGCCACTTGGCGGCATTCGTCCACCGTTTTGCCCCCTTCGATTTGCAAGGTGATGAACTTGGTCGCGCCCTC
>CAIUTG010000232.1 GCA_903902035.1 uncultured Curvibacter sp.
ATCCAAGCTGACGCGTCATAATCTGACCGCGCTGCCTGGGGGAATTTGGGGTGGCCACGGGTGGGGGAATTTGAACTGGCCATCAGGGTCATCCAGGCAGGCGGACTCCAGGGGGACGCCAAGAGCTTCAACCTTTCATTTGAAGTGGCCATGATTTTGGCCTGAGCGGCCTGTATGAAGGGCAACAAAGCTTGCCGATCTCGCTCGATTTGAAATCCACTCAAATCGAAATCACCTGCCCCGTTCACTGTCGGAGGTTTTTCCAGATGCGCATAGTTTCCGAGACTGAAGTCACAACTGCCCATGTGGACACGGCAGAAGGTGTAGCCGTGTCCCAGTTTGGCATCAAAGTAGTCTTGTAATAACTGCTCTCGCTGATCTTGCGGCAAGGACTTCCAGGTTAACGCCGCACTCTCGGTAAATGCACCGCCAAAGCCCTCGATGACTTGGCATCTGCGGGTGAGGTCCAGCCAGATCATTGCCTGAGCAGAACAGGCAGTTTCAAAACTTTCTAAACTCGCGGACTCCAGTCGAAGTCCAGACTTCGACGAAATCCACACACTTAGTTTTGAGTCCAATAAACATTCCCTACGATGATGTTGCCCGAGTCGGTGGAGGTGTTACCTGTGGTGCCATATATGTCGGCGATGACAAAGGGCTGACTCACCATGCCCATTTGCAATGCAGCACTGTTACTGGAACCCGATGCAGGCACGCCGTTGGGGACAATGCTGCTGATGGGAATAGACACATTGACCCATTGGCCAGAATTGTTATAGCCATAGCTGCCAGGCGACAATGGCATGAGCACTTGGTACAACTGTTGAGTCCCAGTACCGTTGGTGGCGCCGGTCATAAAACCCACCAAAATCTTACCTGCATAGGTGGTCTTGACGCTGAAATTCAGGTGACCATTGCTGAAGTTGCCCAAGTTATCTGATGAGTTGGGTAAGGTCAGAGCCATGCCCCAACCCCAACTCAACGGCGTGGGGGTAATTTGAATGCAGAAGCTCGGATCCGGATTAGTGCCGCTGGTGGCACAACCACTGTTCAAAATAGTTCCCACGGCAGTAGCCCCACTTTGCCAAGCATTCCAGGCCGGTACTACCGCTGGATTGACCGAATTGACCAACTCTGTGGCGGGCGTCGTAAAAATGTTGGATCGGAAGACTTCGTAATCAGTGGCAGTGATGGCAGAACCGCTGGTGGTGGGTATGTAATAAACTGCGTTCGGCAAAGCGCACTGAGCGGCCGTCTCTTCTAAACTGGTGTAGCCGAACAAACTCGCGGGAATGCACCGAGCTTGACGACTCGCATTGAACAAGCCCCAGCCATCGTCACTGCCTTTCCAAGCCTCATCAAACGCCTCAAAATAAAAAATGTTAACGGGCTTGGATGCGTTGCCTGTCATCCAGCCTTGCAAGCGAGTCCAGAACATCAAAGCATTCACCGGGCTGGCTCGTTGCACCTCGCCACCCGTTGCGACCGCTTTCCAACCTGTTTCGCCAATCGTAATGGGTAAGCTGGCATAGCCAGCACTAGCGAAATAGCTTTGAACCGCTGTGAAATTGGCTTGGGTGTAAGCCAATGCGGCGTCCATCATGGCAGTAGCACGGGCATTCGCCTCCGAGCCTGACTGGGTTGCTGCAACACCTGATTGCTGCCAATTCCATGAACCAGGCGCATTGATGGAGTCCTCGATCGCATAGGAGTGTATGGAGGCAAAGTCAATCACGTTCAGCAAACTGGTGGAGACAGTGGCATAGGCCGCATAATTTTCATCATAGGTGACAGGCTGTGTCACAGCAGCTCGGACTTGCTTGATATAACGAACCAAGTCAGCCACCGCCACCGGTGCAGGAGACCAGGAATCAAGATTTTCATTGCCAACACTCACTGCGACCACCAAGTTCGGGTACTGGTTGGCTAAATTAATGCAGGTTTGCAACTCGGTTTGATTGGCAGCCTCATTGGCCGGAGTCGTCCCTGGGTTCGGCGCTAGATAAGCACCCAATTGCACCTTCATGTTCAAACTGGGGTTGTTGGTCAACACCGACAACACATTTTGGGCCACCTGATTGCCCGTGGAGCAGTCATACAAGCGCAGCAAGCCAAAACCCCCTTGGTGCAACAAAGCCAAGTCTTGCTGGATATTGGCCTGGGTTGGCACTTCCCCTACGTTCGGTCCCCCAGCACGGTAGGGTGAATAGGCGACCGCCAAACGAGTTGAAAAATCAGCAGGCAAAGCTCGCAATTGAACACCTGGATAGGGGATGGTTCCACCACCACCACAGGCCAATAAAGTGGCCGTTAAAGCCAGAGCCAGGCCACCGAGCAAGCGACTGCGAGCCACTTTTAAAGACATCAAAGAAATAAGACTTTTCATGGTATTTTCTGTTGCGGCTGTTGCGGCTGTTGCTCAAAAAGCGTAAACGGTGCCAAGGCCAACGAAATCGCCAAACGTGGCGACGCGGGAGTCAACATTGGTGCCGGCCGAATTGGAGGGCATGGACAAAGGGGCCAAGCCCAAATGCCCATACCGAACAAAACCGGTATAGCCGTAGACTTGCCAATAACGACTCATGTTGTAGCGAATGCCAGTTGTACCCATCAATGCCCAATTGCTTTGACCACGCTCTTCCGGGTTGTTGGTGGTGCCTTTACCCAAATACCCTAAGCTGGCATAGGCTTCCCAACGCTCGTAGAAATAACGGGCTCCACCCATCAGATCGTTGGATTTGGCTGCATAACCGGGCGAGCAGGTGGTGCCAGCGCTGTTTACCACGGTCTGATTCCAATCCACATTGAACATGTCGTTCCATTGGGCATCATTTTGACCCGGCTGTGAAGGCACTACGATGCAAGCATCGGCCCCGGACCAGTGATTGTGGCGTACACCACCCGACACCTCCAACGAGGGGTTTACTTGGTAACGCGCCAAAAGCATTTCAATGCCCTGGCCTGACCCACTCAGAAGGCTGTCATTGGCCGGAAAAGGTGTCAATCCTGTAAAGGGACCATGACTCCAGGCGCTGGGCGTTCCATTGCGTGTTGATTGCACGACCCCATCCAAAACCAAGTCCCCTTGATGGTATTGGGCATAAAACTCCCAAAAGCTGGGTTTGTTTTTTGTAAATGACCGGTTCCCACCCGAATAACTGGTCTCCAACACCAAGTCACCGTCCAAGACGTCCAAATGTGGTGTGGTGTAACGCACCGAGTCGGTCTTCAACAGTCCGTAACCTGCACCGGCAGCTCCCCAAAAATACGCCTGGCCTAAAAAGGTGCCGTAAGGGTAATCGGCCAAACTCCAGCCACGGGTGGTCATGGCACCAACAGCCAATCGACCATAGTCCTCGTGACTCAAGGCTGCATTTTCTTCATATAGGAATCCCGGGATGTCTTCATTCCCATTACGCCACCGTTGGCTCGCCAAACCATCCAACTTGAAACCCTCACCCAAGTTAAAGTGTGCTCCCAACCAAGGTTGGATCAGCAAGGTGCCTTGTTGGGAAGTGCCATAAGGCGTACCAGGAATCAATTCATCCGCCCAAGACTCGTCTTTTGAAGCCGTTGGAAAACGCTGACAGTTGCTGCAGGTGTTGCTGGTGCTGGTTGCCTCGAACTTGGCAAAGCCATTAAGTGTGAAAGGCCCCCATTGGTAGTTATCAGCCGGCCCGTAATCATAGGCATGAGCCAACGCGCCAACCAATGTCGTCAACAAGAACGCACTGACTTGCCGGCTTGATTTTGATAGAGGACCCAGAGGAAATGGCATGAGGTAATTCTCCGTTGTGCTTATTTTATGAAAGCGCTTTCATCGATTATGCAATGGACCAGCAATTCGTCAACCCTTTTAAGCGCCGGGTTTTCCCTAGGTGTGCAATTTGCACCACATTTCTTGCTGCGTCTTGCATTTTGAAAGCGCTTTCATTAGTATTCGAAAGACCCATTTGTGAAAGACAAGCCCCATCATGAATCCAGCCCCTATCAAGTCACCCCCCAATGTTCCTCATTCCGCTGGCGAAGGCCAAAGCCCATGGATCCGTGTCATGCTTGGAGTCTTTTTAACTTACGGGCTAATGGCGTCAACCCATGCCGACTTGATCTCGACTGGGGCTGGCGCCTATGCGACTTCTCCTCGGGGCATTGATCAGGCGCCACCAGCGGCCAAACATCAAACAGCGGCCATGGCCAATCAAGCCGCACCAACGAACCAGTGGTATTCATCGATCCTCTTCAGTGACCGCCCCGAGGCCATCTTTGTCCAACCTTTAGCAGTCAAATTTTCAACCACAGGATTCGAGCTTTCACGCCCTCTCAAAACCGTGATCCCCACGGAGCGTCGCGACGTTGAGATTCATTACCCTCACCTTGCCGCATTGACCTTGAAACCGACCGCTTTCAAGCTTGGGACGGCCAAACTGGCTCAACGGGGCGACTGGTCCGTCAAAGTCAGTCAGGCACCTGAAATCAACCCCGAAAAAAATGACTTCCAAGTCACACTGGCCCATGGCAGCCCCTTTGCCTCAATTGACATCAGTCCAGGCGATCTTCAACTGAGTCTGCCCGCGAACACGCCATGGCAACGCATCGACGATGGTCATGACCCAGAGGTCTTGGCCCTTCAGGTTTTAGGAGCCAACTATGCCGTCTTTTTACCCCCAGGTGGGCACTGGGAAAATACCAATCCTCGCGACTGGATTGCCCATTTACCAGCAGAGAAGGGCTTTGCTGCCGCTGCGGCTTTACCCGATGAAGTGGGTTCAGGCAGTGTCTCTCCCCATCAATTGCAAGCGGTTTTATCAACCTTCAAAGCACACGCCTTCGCATTCATTGCGGATACCCGAGTCGACTGGCATTACGAGCCTAAAACCAGTCAAGTCAGCACCCAATTCAACGCCACGTTGAGGGAGGGAATTCCGCTGCTGGGGCTTTACCCGCACCAATGGTTCAACAACCCCAAAGTGAGCCAATCCCTGGAAGACACTGGAATGAGTTACCAAACCTTGCGCGGCAAAATTCGCTTGCTGGCAGCAAAGGGGTTTGCCACTGAAACGACTTACACAGGCTTCGTGCCTTATTGGCCAGGGGTCAACAACACCGTCAAGGCTGGTGAAAAAACGTATGAGTTGAACGAATTGTTGAACAAAGACATCGCCAAAGCCAGGCCGATGATGCTGGAAATAGGCACTGGTCCTTATTGGCAAGGCAAAGGCCTTCAGCGCATCACCCAGCTCATGAATGTGGCCGAGCAGCAAGGTGATTTGGCGGGTCGTGACAAGCTCATGAAGTTGCTCAAGGAGCGAGTTCAAAAATGGTTCTCGGCTCAAGACAGCAAAAATTACTTTGTCTATGACAAGGGTCTGGGTACGGTGGTGGCGTACCCAGAGGAGTATTTCGCCGTACAACAAATGAACGATCACCATTTTCATTACGGCTATTGGATTCGGGCCATGGCCGACATCGCCTTGCGCGACCCCGCGTGGGCGAGTGACGATCAATGGGGTGGCATGGTTAACTTGTTGATCAAAGACATTGCCACCGCTGAGCGCGGCCGGGCTGACTTCCCCTTCCTCAGAAATTTTGACCCTTATGAAGGTCACTCATGGGCATCCGGGGTTGGGCTCGGACCTTTCGGCAACAACCAAGAGTCGTCTTCTGAAGCGGTGAATGCCTGGGCCGGTTTGATTCAATGGGCCGAGGTCAAGGCAAATCCCCGCTTAAGAGACCTGGGGGTCTACCTGTACGCGACCGAAGTCAACGCAATCAACCATTATTGGTTTGACATTCATCACCAGGTCTTTGCACCCGAGTACAAAAACGCCGAAGTCAGCATGCTTTTCGGGGGCAAATACGCTCACAACACCTGGTGGATTGACGAGCCGCGCCAGATTCACGGCATCAACCTCTTGCCCATCACCACAGCGTCCAATTACCTGGCCACCGATCCCTCATTTGTTAACCGGAATTTGTCGGCTTTGGTGCCAGAAATGAAAATTTATGCAGACCGTGGCAAACATGCTCAACCAGAGGACATTTGGCAAGATATTTTTGCCGAATACCAAGCCTATGTCGATCCCCAGGCTGGCCTGGCCCGCTGGGATCGTTGGGGCAGCTTTGAACTGGGAGACACCCGAAGCCACGCACTACACCTGATGCAATGGCTGCAGGAACACGGCACTCCCGACTTGTCGGTCACGGCAGACACCCCCTTGTTCAGTGTGTTTAGACTGGCCAACGGACAAAAAACCCATCTCGCCTACAACGCCTCCAGCAGCCCTTTGAGAGTTCATTTCAGCGATGGTATGGTTTTGGAAGTCCCTGCCCATGAATTGAAAAGTCGGGTTGAAAAGCCCTGAGCAATGCACCCCCGTTATGTACGAATCTGAAAACCACCTCAAGCCAGCAAGCACTTACCCCAGACTGCTGGGAGACATTGGTGGCACCAATGCCCGGTTTGGCTGGCTCCCCAACGACACCTCCGCGATTGAGCGGGTCATGGTTTTAGCGTGTGCCGACCATGCGACCTTGCAAAACGCCATTGAAACCTACCTGCAGACACAAGGTTTACCCAGCCCGGCCTGGGCCTCGATCGGCATTGCCAACCCAGTCACGGGTGACACCTTGGCCATGACCAATCACCATTGGAGATTTTCCGTAAGCCAACTCCGAGAAGCCTTGGGACTGTCGCGCTTGGTTCTGCTCAATGATTTCACTGCGCTGGCCTTGGCTTTGCCCACCTTGCCCAACGAATGCAAGCAACTTATAGATCCGCGCGGCACCACGCAGGCCTCTGCCCAAAGCCCCATTGGCCTGATCGGACCGGGTACCGGCTTGGGGGTTTCGGGTTTGCTCCATCACCAAGGCCGTTGGCTGCCCCTGGCCGGCGAAGGGGGGCATGTGAGCCTGGTAGCCAGCAACGCCTTGGAATTTGAGGTCATTCAACTACTTCAGAGGCGCTATGGTCATGTTTCCGCAGAACGGGTTTTGTCTGGCCCGGGCTTGGTCGATCTGTTTCACACCTTGACCGAAATCAAGGGTGAAAAATGCACGGAAATCCACACCGCCGCCCAAGTGATGGCCAGTGCCCATGCGCCCCAGACCAGAGACAATGCCCCCTCAACCGCCCAAGAAGCTTTGACGCTTTTCTGTGCTTTTTTAGGCACCACGGCCGGCAATCTCGCCTTGACTTTGGGGGCACGGGGGGGCGTCTACTTGGGCGGTGGGATCGTGCCCAGGATGACCGACTGGTTGATGAAATCAGAATTTCGTGATCGGTTTGAAGCCAAAGGTCGGTTCAAGTCTTATCTGCAGAAAATTCCGGTTTGGGTGATTGACAGCCCGGTCTCACCCGCTTTGCAAGGCGCTGCCGAAGCCCTCCTCAACTGAGCCCGCCCAGCTGACTCAAACACTCACACCCTGGTTGCGCATCCAATCCGCTGTCTGAAAAAAGCTTTGCTCCAAGCGTTCACGCAAAGCAGCTGGCACCTGGGTTTCCCGCATGGCTTGGGCCATGCAGGCCAGCCACTGGTCACGCTCTCGAATGCCGATTGAAAACGGCAGGTGGCGTGCCCGCAGCATGGGGTGACCGAAGCGCTCGGTGTAATGATTGGGGCCGCCCAACCAACCGCATAAAAACCAAAACAAGCGCTGGCGGGCATTCGTCAAATCCGAGCCATGGGCGGCACGCAAAGCGGCATAGGCCGGCTCCAAGTCCATCAGGTCGTAAAAACGCTCGGTCAGGGTGCGCACAGCGTCTTCGCCGCCTAGCCATTCAAAGGGGGTGGTGACTTCGTTGACGGTCATGGGAGTCGCTTATTTTTCACTTCAAATTTTCATTCTGCAGCCTGCCGCAAGGTTTGCATCACCGGCCTTTGCAACAGGCTGTGCAAACCCCACCAACCGGCCGCCCAAGCCAGCAAGGCCCCGAGCAGGCTGCCGCCGAGCAACGCCAACCACGAAGGTTGCCACTGAAAGTCAAAAACAAAATGCGCCAAGGCCCAGCCCACCGCATTGGCCACCGCACTGGCCAAAAAACCGGCCAGCAGGCCCACGCCAATCAATTCGGCTTGTTGCACCTGCCGCAGCAGGGCCGCGCTGGCCCCCACGGCGCGCATGATGGCAAAGTCGCGGGCCCGTGCCTCCCGCGTGGCGCTCACGGCGGCAAACAACACCACCATGCCAGCGGCCAAAGTGAAGCCGAACAAGAACTGCACCGCCTCAATGACCTGGTCAAGCATGGTTTGAATCTGGTTCAAGGTGCTGCTGAGGTCCACACTGGTGATGTTGGGAAACTGCCGCACCAGGGCATTGTCGAAACGGTTGGCCTCAGAAGGGCTGCCTGGGGCTTTGTAGGCGGCCAGGAAAGTGGCGGGAAATTCGGGCATTTGCGCCTTGGGATACAACACAAAGAAGTTGGCCCGCATCGAAGCCCAATCCACCTTGCGCAAGGAGGTGATGCGCGCTTCGCTCACGCTGCCCCCGATGTCAAAGCGCAACAAGTCTCCCAGCTTCAGGCCCAAGGTTTTGGCGATGCCCTCTTCCACGCTGATGGCCCCGTCTTCTTCAGGAATCCATTGACCCGCCACGATTTGGTTGTGCCCGGGCAACTCGGCACTGTTGGACAGGTTGAACTCACGCTCCACCAATTGCTTGGCGCGCTCTTCACTGAATTGCTCGGCGCTGAGGGGCTGGCCATTGCGGCTGAGCAAACGCCCCCGAAACATGGGGAACCAATCAAAATGCGCGACGCCGGCTTGGCTCAAGGCCTGTTGAAAGGCTTGGCCCTGGTCGGGCAAGACATTGATGACAAATCGGTCGGGTGCCCCGGGTGGACTGGCTTGGCGCCAGCCATCGATCAAATCGGTGCGCAGCAAGATCAGCAACATCAAGGCCAACAAACCCACCGCCAAAGCACTCACCTGCACCACGGTCTGGGCGGGTTGCGCAGCCATCTGCCGTGTGGCCAGGACCAGCCAACGCGGTGCGGTCGCCTCGTTCACGCTGCGTCGCAAAACCTGCAAAGCCAAAGCGGCCAGACCGGCAAACAGCACCACCGCCGCCGCAAAGCCACCCACCGCAATCAGCCCCAGCTTCAAATCATGGCTGAGCACCAGGAGGAGGATCGAGAACCCCAAGACCCCCAGCAACAAAACGCCCAAGGACACTGGGCGCAATGTGCCCAGGTCACGCCGAATCACGCGCAAAGGGGGCACCTGAGCCAGTTGCAACACCGGGGGCAAGCCAAAGGCCAGCAGCAGGGTCATGCCCAAGGCCAGGCCCATGGCGGCGGGTGCCACAGAAGGGGCCGGCAATTCCGTGGCCACCAAGCCTTGCAGCAACCACACGAACCCATAGTGCAAGCCATACCCCAACAGCAACCCCAAGCCACTGGCCAGCAACCCCACGCTCAAAAATTCAAAGGCATAGGCCGCCGCCATCTGGGCCTGGCTTTGGCCCAACACGCGCAACAAGGCGCAGTCGTCCAGGTGTTTGGCCGCAAACGTTCGCGCGGCCAGGGCCAGCGCCACGGCGCTGAGCAAGGCGGCCAGCAAGGCCACCAGGTTCAGGAATTGGGCCGCACGGTCCAGGGTTTGATTGACTTCGGGGCGCCCACTTTCCAACGTTTCCATTTGCACGCCGCGCCAAGACCCTTGCTTGAGCTCTTTTTCGACCCATTGGCTGAAAACCTGCACAGCCGCCGGTGAACCCACCAAAGCCCAGCGGTAGCGCACGCGGCTGGCTGGTTGAACCAAATGGGAGGCTGGCAAATCGGCTTGGTTGACCATGACCCGTGGTGCCAAACTCAGAAAGCCCGCACCCCGATCGGGCTCTTGCACCAAAACCTGGCTGAGGCGCAGGCGGCTGTCGCCCAACCACACCTCGTCGCCCAAATGAAGGTCCAAAGCAGTCAGCACCGCTTCATCGACCCAGGCATGCCCCGGCGCGGGGACTTCGCGCGTGGTGTGGCCAGACGCCGCCCCCTCGCCCGCCCGTTGGTCCACCGAATCGCTCACCTGCAGCACACCGCGCAAAGGATAGCCTGTGGTGACGGCCTTCAAAGACACCAGCCGGGTGGCCCCCCCCTGCGCTTCGGGGGCGCGGGCCATGGTGGAAAAGCTCAAGGACAGATTGCTGCGCAAACCCGCTGCGTCGGCGCGTTCGGCAAAAACCGCCGGCAAAGGGTGGTCACTGACCAAGACCACATCGCCCCCCAGCAATTGACGGGCATCGCGCTGCAAACCACTTTGCAAACGGTTGGAAAAAAATCCGACCGCTGTCACGGCGGCCACCGCCAAGGTCACGGCCAGCATCAGCAAACGCAGTTCACCGGCGCGCCAATCGCGCCACAGCGAGCGCCAGCCCAATTGCCAGAAAGACGGCGCCGGACTCAAGGTTCGCCAGCTTTGAAGGCCAGCTCACGGCCTGGGGGCAAGCCCTGTTCGGCCATGGACATCATCATGGCCAAGGTGATGTAGGTGCCCGTGACCACCGACAAATCCACCATTTGTTGTTCGCTGAACAAGGCTTTGGCACGCGCGTAGGTGGCGTCTGAAAGGCGGTGGGTTTGGGTCAATTCTTCAAGCATGTCGTAGACCACGGCCTCGTCGGCCTGCATCTTGGCGGGTCGTTTTTGCGCCTTCAAGTCGGCCACCACCTCGGGCGACAAACCCGCTTTGATGGCCAGCGGCGCATGGGCGGCCCACTCCACCTGACTGCGCCATTGACGGCCAATGATGAGGATGGCGAATTCATTCAAGCGCAGTGGCATGGACGAATTCCAGCGCAGGTAATAGAGCAAATCAAACATGCGTTGACCCATCACGGGGCTGCGCAGCAAGGCGTTGTAGGGGCCGCCAATGCCCACGCTGGAGACCTTCATGACCTGTTCGCCCAGCGGCTTTTGGTACACATTGAGCTGCTCCATCGAGAGCTGCTCGAACCGGGGCGGGTGCTCGGTGGCTTGCTTTTGCGCTGGCGCTTTCTCTGGCGTTTGCTGCGCGCCCGCCAGCGAAGGCCAATTCAAAGCAGCACAGGCAACCAGGGCCGCAACCAGCGGTGCTTGTTTAGGAAGAAGAGAAGTCGAACCCCATGCTTTCATTGCCAGCCTTTCAGGTGAGTGTCAAAGAGGGCCACAGCCCTCGGCCAAATAGGCTCGATTTTGCACCACCGATTCCTGTGCAAATGGCAACAAATCTTTGGCCTGTTGTGCGTCCACGGATCGCAAGAATTGCGCACGCATGGTGGGGGCCCAAAATTTGCGCAGGTGTTCGGCGAAATCATGCAGGGCCTGGGCCCGGTTCGGTTGGCTGTCAAAAAACTGGCTGATCTGGTTGGCCATGTGCACCAGGTTTTGCGCTGGATCGGCTGGACTGTGTTGACTCATCGTTAAGGCTCCCAAAAAGGTTCAAACATCGTTCAAAAAACGCTCGGGGTGGGCATACACACCAAAATCCTGGTGCCGTACAAAACCCGCCAAGCCCACACCGGTGGCGTTGGCAGTTTTGATGGCCAAACTGGTGACACCCGAGACGGCTGCCAACACAGGCACGCCCGCAGCAGCGGTTTTTTGCACCATCTCATGACTGGCACGGCTGGTCACCAAGACCGCCCCACTGACCGAGGCATGGCCGCTTTGACGGGCCAGCGCACCAATCAACTTGTCCAAGGCATTGTGCCGCCCCACGTCTTCACGCAAGCACTGAATTTGGCCCTGCGCATCGCACCAGGCCGCCGCATGGGCCGAGCCTGTTTGTGCCAACAAGACCTGGGCCGAGCGCAAATCCCGCATGGCCCTCAGCAACGCAGACCAGGCCACTGGAGGCGCCACGGACAGGGGCAATGCCGGCAAGGTTCGCACGGCCTGGTCCAGGGAAGTCGCCCCGCACAAACCACAACCGGTGCGCCCGGTCATGGCCCGTCGTTGGTCCTTGAAGCGGGCAAAACAGGCGGCGGTCACCGTGAGTTGGAGGGTCACCCCCTGAGGGCGTTCGAGCACTTCGCAATCCAGAAGTTGCCCGGCTTGATCAATCAGGCCTTCGGTCAGCGAAAAGCCCAACGCAAAGTCTTCCAGATCGGTGGGCGTGACCATCATCACGGCATGGGTGATGCCGTTGTACTCC
>CAIUTG010000233.1 GCA_903902035.1 uncultured Curvibacter sp.
GCAAGGACAAACCCGGCTTGTCCATCAATTCACCATAGTTCAGCACCGAGACGATGGGCGAGGTGCCGCCTTTTTTGGCGGCACCGGCCGATTTCATGGCATCGGTGATCAAACCATCTCGGATGTTGCCAGGGCTGGGGTTGTCCGCAAAGTGGGTGCCCACGGCTTCGGCCTTGGCTTCAAATTCACGCATCAGCCCCAAGAAACGGCGTTTGTCTTCATCGTTGACGCAGCGCTCGATCAAGTTGCCTTCAACGCCGCACAATTCAGGAAACTCGGCCAAGACCGAGGCGCCGCCCAAGGCCACCACCATGTCGGACACATAGCCCATGGTGGGGTTGGCTGAAATGCCCGAAAAACCATCGGAGCCGCCACACTTGACGCCAATTTTGAGGTGGGACAAGGGCACGGGTTGACGCACCACTAGATTGGCCTTGGCCAATTCCTTCAAGGTGTCTTGCAGCACTTGCCGCATCATCGCCTGCTCGCCGCCCTCCCACTTCTGCTGTTCGTAAATCAAGCAGGGTTTGTCGAAATTCGGGTTGAGCTTCTTCAGTTCCTCTTGGAACAGGCTGATCTGGGCGTTTTGGCAGCCCAGGCTGAACACGGTCACCCCCGCCACATTGGGGTGATCGGCGTAGGCGGAGAGCACCTTGCACAGTTCCCGCGCATCGGCGCGGGTGCCCCCGCAGCCGCCGTTGTGGCTGATCATGCGCACACCATCCAGGTTTGGAAAGGGGCGCTCAGGCGCCGATACAGCCCCCTGGCTTTGACCCAACAGGCCTTGTGCGAAATTGGTCAATTCGTCGTTGCCGTAGCCCAGGCTCTTTTCCAAAGCCCTTTGCAACTGCTCCACATTGCGGTTTTCGCAGAACACCAGGGGAAAAATCAGCCAGTAGTTGGCTGTGCCGACGCGACCGTCGGCGCGCACCACGCCGTCAAACGTGAGCGGTTCGTAATCGGCCACCCAAGGGGGCGACCATCGGTAAGGCTCACTGGTGCCAATTTCCACTTCGGCCGCGTAGTGCGTCAGATTCTCGGTGGTCACGGCTTCACCACGCCGGATGTGGTTCAAGGCTTTGCCCACGGGCACGCCGTACAACTTCAGGATTTCGCCCGTTGCAAAACTGCGCCGAGCAAACTTGTGTTTGCGCGGCACTGGGGTTTGAATCAGGTAGCTTTCACCCTCCCAATCGACCACCTCACCGCTGGCCAGATCGGCCAGGGCGACCAGCATGTCGTCCTCGGGCTGGATGCAAAGCACTTTGCTGTGGTTGGGCGCGCTCATAGACCGAAGTAATTTTTGGCGTTGTCGTAACTGACACCGCGAACGATGTGCGCCAGGGCGTCAAAATCGTGCGGCGCTTCCCCGGCTTGCACCCATTCGCCCAAGAGGCGACACAGCAGTCGGCGGAAATAATCGTGGCGGGGGTAGGAGGCAAAACTGCGCGAGTCGGTCACCATGCCAACCGAGGTGCCCAAAACCCCATGTTGCGCCAAAACCTGCAGTTGACGCAGGTTGCCGTCCTTGTGGTCGTTGAACCACCAGGCGGGGCCAAACTGCAATTTGCCAAAGGTGTTGCCGTCCTGGAAACTGCCAATCAAGGTGGACAGCACCTCATTCATGGCGGGGTTCAAATTGAACAACATGGTTTTGGGCAATTGGTCGCTGGCATCCAAGGCATCCAGAAAGGCCGCCAAGCCAGCGCTGTTGGTCATGTCAGAGACGGAGTCATAACCCGTGTCGGGACCGAGCGTTCTCAATTGACGGCTGTTGTTGTTGCGTTGCGCGCCGATGTGCAGGCACATGGTCCAGCCGAATTGGGCATAAGCACGCCCCAGGGCTTCCAGCAACAAGCGCTGGTAAGCGCCCAACTCGGCATCGGTCAACAAGGTGCCTTGCAGCCGCTTGGCAAACAGGCGCTCGCCATCGCGGGCATCCAAGACGCCCGCGGCCAAGGGCGTGTCAATCGCATGGTCTGAGATGCGCGCACCTTGCGAATGGAAGAACGCCAGCCGCTCAACCAAGGCCTTGACCAACCGATCGAAGCTGCCGATGTCCTGGCCCACCACGCCACCCAACAGCTTGAGGTAATCCAAAAAGTCGTCCCGGTTGGCGCGCATGGCACGGTCAGGGCGGTAAGCGGGCAAGACCCGGGTTTTCAGAGCCGATTGGGCAATCTCGATGTGCTGCAACAAATCGTCAGCCGGGTCGTCGGTGGTGCAGGCAATCTCGACCTTGGCTTGCTCCAAGAATGACCAAGCGTCCATGCTGCTCAACTTGGCGTTGGCCAGCTCCCAGATTTGGCCGGCATTGCGCTCATTGATGACCAGATCGACGCCCAGCAAACGGCGCAGCTCCAAATGGCACCAATGGTGGATGGGGTTGCCCAAAGCCAAGGGCAGCACTTTGCAAAAGGCGCGGAACTTGGCCTCATCCGACTCATTGCCAGTCACCAAACGCTCAGGCACCCCGGCGCTGCGCATCAGCCGCCATTTGTAGTGGTCGCCCGACAACCAGAGTTCCGTGAGGTTTCGAAACTGCTTACGGGCGGCAATTTCGCTCTGCTGCAGGTGCGAGTGGTAGTCAATGATGGGCAAATCTGCCGCTACTTGCAGGTACAAATCCCGTGCCAGCGGGGTATTCAAGAGAAAGTTCTGATCAATAAATTCAGCCATGGTCTGTCAAATTGGGTTCATGCATTGTCTTGCTCCTGATATATCAGAAACACATGAATGGTATTCTAGACAGATATTTCAGAATGTTCTGCTGAAATTTTCTAGGTACAAACCTGGGTTTGCCCCGCCCGCAGGGCGTAAAAAAACCCACTCCGCGCCAGGCGTGTGGGTTGATTTGGGGGAATTGTGGTGCCGGATGTCGGATTTGAACTGACGACCTACCGCTTACAAGGCGGGTGCTCTACCCCTGAGCTAATCCGGCAATTTTTCAAGCTGTGGATTCTAGCAGTTACTTGACCCGCTTCAGCGTGAACTTGCCGCCTCCGGGGCTGGGGGGTGGCGGTTCGGTGGGCGACTCTTGGTTCGGCAAAACCGACAAGGGAACCCGGGTCGGCGCGGGCGCGGCCGTGCTGGAGGGCTGGGGTCCAGGAAACGCCATGCCTTGACCGTTTTCACGGGCATAAATGGCCAAGACCCGCCCCACGGGCACCAGGATGTCGCGCGGCACACCGCCAAAACGCGCCTTGAATTCAATGAAGTCATTGCCCAGGCGCAGGTTGCTGGTGGCGTCAAGGCTGACGTTCAACACAATTTCGCCATTCTTGACAAATTCACGCGGCACCTGCACCCCTTCGTCCACCGACACGGCCACGTAAGGGGTGAAGCCATTGTCACCACACCACTCATGCAAGGCCCGGATCAAATACGGGCGGGTTGAGCTGATTTCAGGGGCGTTGATCATCTTGCAGGCCTTACTTGCGCATCACCTTTTCGGAGGGCGTCAAAGCTTCAATGTAAGCGGGACGCGAGAAGATGCGTTCGGCGTACTTCAGCAAAGGCGCCGCATTCTTGCTCAGCTCGATGCCGTAGTGATCCAGACGCCACAACAAGGGGGCGATGGCCACATCGAGCATGCTGAAGTTTTCACCCAGCATGAACTTGTTCTTCAAAAACACCGGGGCCAATTGGGTCAGGCGGTCGCGGATGTGGGCACGGGCTTTTTCGATGGCTTTTTCATTGCCCTTGGTGACGCGGCTCTCCAAAGTGCTGACGTGAACAAACAGCTCTTTTTCAAAGTTCAACAAAAACAAACGCACCCGCGCCCGATCCACCGGGTCGCCAGGCATCAGCTGGGGGTGCGGAAAGCGTTCGTCGATGTACTCATTGATGATGTTGGACTCATACAAAATCAGGTCACGTTCCACCAAAATGGGCACCTGACCATAGGGGTTCATCACACTGATGTCTTCGGGCTTGTTGTAGAGGTCCACGTCCCGGATCTCAAAATCCATGCCCTTTTCAAACAAGACAAAGCGGCAACGGTGAGAAAAAGGGCAGGTTGTTCCCGAATACAGAACCATCATGGTCAAAACTCCTAAAAATTAAAAAGAGTGGGCCGCTCATGACGAGCCCACTCTGCATGGCCGGGCTCACTGGGTGTGAGCCACGGGCAAGTAAGGGTTGCTATATTACTTGATGTCTTTCCAATACGCGGCGTTCAGGCGCCAGGCGATGATAGAAAAAGCCAACAAGAAGATCACCACCCACACCCCCAAACGAATGCGATGGTCTTGATTGGGCTCGCCCATCCACTGCAAATAGTTCACCAAGTCGGCCACGGTCTGGTCGTATTGTTCCGGGGTCTGGGTGCCGGGGGTGATTTGTTCCCAGCCCTTGAAAACCTCGACTTCATGGCCGTGCTCTTCTTCTTTGGCGTAAATCGGGCGGCGTGAACCTTGCAATTCCCACAGCACATGGGGCATGCCCACATTAGGGAAAGCGAGGTTGTTCCATCCGGTCGGACGGGTTTCGTCGCGGTAGAAGGTTCGCATGTAGGTGTACAGATAATCGGCACCGGTACCCGACTCACTGGCACGCGAGCGCGCGATCAAGGTCAAGTCGGGCGGATTGGCACCGAACCACTCTTTGGCCTGACGGGGGTCAATCGAGGCCTTCATGGTGTCACCCAGCTTGTCGGTGGTGAACATCAGGTTGTCTTTGATCTGCTGCTCGGTCAAACCCAATTGGGTCAGGGCCACATAGCGATTGAAGGCGGCCGAGTGGCAGTTCAAGCAGTAATTCACGAAGGTTTTGGCCCCCCGCTGCAAGGAAGCCAAGTCATTCGTGCGCACGGGGGCTTTGTCCAATGCCGGGCCTTCATGGGCGGCGGCATGGCCAGCCCAGCCCAAACCAGACAATGTCAAGGAGGTGGCCAAAGCCCATTGGGTGATTTTTTTCAACATAGCTTGTTCTCCGAGCTCAGTGGGCTTCAAAGGTGATGCGGTCAGGCACAGGCTTGAAGGTGCCGATTTGGCTCCACCAAGGCATCAGCAAAAAGAAGCCGAAATAGAACAAGGTTCCCACTTGCGAAACACGGCCACCGATTTCCGATGGCGGTTGAACCCCCAGGTAACCCAAGACCGCAAACACCACGACAAAGACGGCGTAGAGGTATTTTTGCCAATCAGGCCGGTAACGGATGGATTTGACGGGGGCATGGTCCAACCAAGGCAGGAAGAACAGGATGACCACCGCCCCGCCCATGACCACCACACCCCAGAACTTGGCGTCAATCGACAACATCATGGCAATGACCGCTGCGCAAGCCACGACCGCCACGGCCTTCAAGAAGCCCGACAGCTTGGACTTGAATGCCGCGAACAACCCGGCCCCGACCACGCAGGCCATCAAAGCGTACATCATCTCGCTGGTGATGGCCCGCAGCATGGAGTAGAAGGGGGTGAAATACCAAACCGGCGCAATGTGATTGGGGGTCTTGAAGGGATCGGCTGGAATGAAGTTGTTGTACTCCAGGAAGTAGCCGCCAAAGGTGGGGGCGAAGAAAATGATGGCGGAAAAAACCATCAAAAACACGCTAACGCCCAGGATGTCATGAACCGTGTAGTAGGGGTGGAACGGGATGCCGTCCAAGGGGTGGCCTTTGGCATCTTTGGGGGCATTGGGGCCCTTGATTTCGACGCCATCGGGGTTATTGGAGCCCACTTCGTGCAAAGCGATGATGTGGGCCACCACCAAGCCCAACAAGACCAGGGGCACGGCAATCACGTGGAAACTGAAGAAGCGGTTCAGGGTGGCGTCAGACACCACATAGTCACCCCGAATCAGCAACGCCAGATCAGGGCCCACGAAAGGAATTGCCGAGAACAGGTTCACGATCACCTGGGCGCCCCAGTAAGACATTTGACCCCAAGGCAACAAATAGCCCATGAAGGCTTCGGCCATCAGGCACAGGAAAATGGCGCAGCCAAAAATCCAGACCAACTCACGCGGTTTGCGGTACGAGCCATACAAGAGGCCACGGAACATGTGCAAATAGACCACGATGAAGAAGGCCGAGGCACCGGTGGAGTGCATGTAGCGAATCAACCAGCCCCAGGGCACATCACGCATGATGTACTCCACCGAGGCAAAGGCCACGGCCGCGTCGGGCTTGTAGTTCATGACCAGGAAAATACCGGTCACGATCTGGATCACCAGCACCAGCAGCGCCAGGGAGCCGAAAAAATACCAGAAGTTGAAGTTCTTGGGCGCGTAGTACTCGGACAGGTGCTCTTTGTACAGCTTCGAGGCAGGAAAGCGGTTGTCAACCCAGTTCAGCAACCTGGCACCCGCCGAAGCGTTGGGAGAGATTTCTTTGAATTCAGCCATTTTTCAGTGCCTCACGCTTTTTTGTCTTCACCAATCAGGATGCGGGTATCCGACAAATACATGTGCGGCGGCACAGGCAGGTTGTCGGGGGCCGGTTTGTTCTTGTAGACCCGACCGGCCAAGTCAAATGTGGAGCCGTGGCAGGGGCACAAAAAGCCGCCTTCCCAGTCGTCCGGCAAACTGGGCTGGGGGCCGGGGGTGAATTTATCGCTGGGCGAGCAACCCAAATGCGTGCAAATACCGACCACCACCATGATTTCCGGCTTGATGGAGCGGTGCTCGTTCATCGCGTAGGAGGGGGTGAACTCATCGGGATGCCGCTCCGACTTGGGATCGGCCAGTTTGCCATCGAGCTTGGGCAACTCGGCCACTTGCTCGGGCGTGCGTTTGATGATCCAAACCGGCTTGCCGCGCCACTCCACGGTCATCTTTTCACCGGGTTTGAGGTGCGAGATGTCCGCTTCAACTGGCGCACCCGCCGCCCTGGCTCGCACCGAAGGGGACAAACTGCTCACAAAGGGAACGGCGACCGCCCCCGCGCCTGCCACGCCAGCACATGCTGAAGTGATGAGCCAGGTGCGTTTGCTGGAATCGATGGCCTGAGAACCGACTGAGGTGTCACTCATGGAAATCCTTGATGAATTACACGGATGAAGTACGGGCGCATTGTAACGGGGTGATTCCGCCACTTCAGGCCCCAGAACCGTCTAATTCATGCGGGATAACCCAAGCCTTCAGACAATTTTTGGGCCATTCTCAAAGCTTCTACCAAGCTGGACTCACTGGCCAAGCCACTTCCCGCCTTGTCAAAGGCGGTACCGTGGTCCGGGCTGGTGCGCACAAAGGGCAAACCCAGGGTCACGTTCACGCCCTCATCAATGCCCAAGTATTTGACCGGGATCAAACCTTGGTCGTGGTACATGGCCAGAACCACGTCAAATTCGCCCCGCTTGGTCCCCGTCTGCCTGGCCCGCATGAACACCGTGTCGGGGGCCAAGGGGCCATGGGCATCGATCCCTTGTGCCACCGCTTGCTGCACCGCCGGTTGGATCACCTCCAACTCCTCCCGCCCGAACAGCCCGCCTTCGCCCGCATGGGGGTTCAAACCCGCCACCGCGATGCGCGGCGCACGCCCCAACAGCCGACTCAGCGAGTCATGGGTAATGCGCAGGGTTTGCAGCACATTGTCAAAAGTCACCGCCTCCAGGGCCTGGCGCAAGGCCACATGGATGCTGACCAACACGGTGCGCAACTCCGCATTGGCCAACATCATGCGCACCGGCACTTCGGTCACGGCGCAGCCCAAATGCGTGGCGGCCTGGGCCTGCAGCAGCTCGGTGTGCCCCGGGAAATCCACCCCCGCAGCATGCAGCGCCTCTTTGTGCAAGGGCGCTGTGACGACCGCCGCCACGTGCCCAGCCAGGGCCGCTTGGGCCGCTTGCATGACCGCTGCGGCCGCCTGATACCCAGCCAAAGGGCTCACCTGCCCCCAGTCGGGCAAGCGGGTGTTCAGGCCCAAGTCGGCAGGCACCGGCTGAAGCGGCCAAACAGGCAACACCCCGGGGGGCAATTGGGTCCAAGCCGAATTCAGCCAGGGCCTGGGCTCCAGCGTCAGCACCTGCAGATCCTGCGCTGCGGGCAACACCCGGGCCACCGCCGCCACTGCCCGTCGCATGACCTCGGGCGAGCCGACCACCACGGCATGGCGTGTCAGCGCCGGTTGGCTTAAAAAGGCTTTGACAATGATTTCAGGCCCAATGCCCGCCGCATCGCCTTGGGTAATGGCCGTTGGTCTGAGCGCACTGGATGCATTCATGCTGGGTTATCGATGTCAATGAATTCGTGTTGAATGCCCAGTTCACGCGCCAAGACCAGGCCCAAGGCCTGCACGCCATAGCGTTCGGTCGCATGGTGCCCAGCTGCCACATAGGCCACGCCACACTCGCGGGCGTAATGGGTTTGTGGCTCGGACAGCTCACCCGTCAAAAACACATCGGCCCCGGCCGCAATCGCGTCTTCAAAATAACTTTGCGCCCCACCGCTGCACCACGCCACCCGCCGAATCGGTCGTTGCGGCTCACCGGCCACCACCACCGGCGTGCGGCGAAAGGTTTGCTTCACCCGCTCGGCCAATTCTGTCAGGGTTGAAAAATTGGCGTCGGCGATGCACCCGAGCTGCTGGTCGCCAAAATGGGCATCGCATTGCCAACCGAACAACTGTCCAATGCGGGCATTGTTGCCCCAAACCGGCTCGGCATCCAAGGGCAGGTGGTAGGCGAACAAGGACACGTCGTGGGTCAGCAAGCGCTGCAAACGCTGCTTCATCCAGCCGGTGACACACGCATCCTGACCCCGCCAAAACAAGCCGTGGTGAACCAAAATGGCATCTGCCTTGGCCTCAATGGCGGCTTCGATCAAGGCCAGGCTGGCCGTCACCCCAGTCACCAGACGCCGGATGTCGTTGCGCCCTTCCACTTGCAAGCCATTGGGGCCATAGTCCTTGAATCGTTCTGGCTGCAAAATACTGTTGGCAGCGGCCAACAGCGCGGATCGGGTAGTGGCAGGACCAAGGGGTGTCATGGGTGGCTTTGCGTTGGACTTGAATTCGGGTTCTCGAAACCCACATGAGGTGAATTATGAAACGCTTCTGGCTCATTTTCTCGCAAGCTGTAACGGTCTGTTTGGCCGCCTATTTCGTGCTGGCCACCTTACAACCCGGCTGGGTTCAACAACTCAACCGCCTGGCGGTCCCGCCGCTGTCGCAGAGCTTTTCTTTGGGGTCTTTGGCGACCCCTTGGAACACACCCGCTCCGAGCCCTTTGCCCCCGTCGCCTCAGCCAGCAGCCCCTGGCAGCCTCAGTGCAGCTGCCAAGGCCGCGGCCCCCGCCGTGGTGAGCGTCAACACCCATGAAACACTGGCTGGCCGCACCCTGCGTCCCGCCCTGCCCGGTCTGCAAGGGCTGTTCGGCCCCTTCATCGAAGAAGCCCCCCGAGAGCAAAATGGCTTGGGCAGCGGTGTGATCGTGGCGGCCTCGGGCCTGATCGTCACCAACAACCATGTGATCGCTGGGGCCGACCAAATCAAAATCACTCTGAGCGATGGCCGCCAGGCACCGGCCAAATTGATCGGTGCCGATCCCGAAACCGATTTGGCCGTGCTTCAAATCCCGCTCAAAGACCTGCCTGCTGTCCAATTTTCTGACACCGAGACCATGCAGGTGGGCGATGTGGTGCTGGCCATCGGCAACCCCTTTGGCGTTGGCCAGACCGTGACCAGCGGCATTGTGAGCGCCCTCGGGCGCAACCAACTGGGCCTCAACACTTTTGAAAACTTCATCCAAACCGACGCCGCCATCAACCCCGGCAATTCGGGGGGCGCACTGGTCGATGTGTATGGCCGCTTGCTGGGCATCAACTCGGCCATTTATTCGCGCAGCGGGGGCAACATGGGCATTGGCTTTGCCATCCCCGTCAGCACCGTCAAACAGGTCTTGAATGGCATTTTGAAAGACGGTCATGTGGTGCGGGGCTGGATTGGCATTGAGCCCCGCGATGCCAGCGACATGGGCAGCGACAACCCGCAAGGGGTTCTGGTTGGCGGCGTTTTGGTGGACGCCCCAGCCGCCAAGGCGGGCCTCAAGGCCGGCGATCTGATTCTGCAAGTCAACCAACACCCGGTCCGCCGGGCGGCCGATTTGTTGATTCAGGTTGCGGCCCTCACACCTGGCCAGGCAGTGCCTTTTTTAGTGAGTCACGACGGCAAGCTGCGCGAAATCAGCATCACGCCAAAACAAAGACCCACACGCGACGCGGCCCCCTGAGGCCTTCACAAGGGTCATGGCGGTCCATCTCGGGACCGATTCAAACCGAATCCGTCGAATCCGGAGTCTGGGTCTTTTTCAAGAAAATTTGAGCGGCCCAAATGCCGACTTCGTACAGGCCGCCCACCACGGCCAACAGCACCAGCATGGAGCCTGCGTCGGGGGGCGTGACCACGGCGGTCACGACCGCCGCAATGACCCAAAAGTAGCTGCGGTATTCGCGCAACTGGTCGGTGGTGATGACGCCCATGCGCACCAGCAACACCACGGCCACAGGCACCTCAAAGGCCAAGCCGAAAGCCAAAAACATGTTCAAAACAAAGTCCAGGTAGGCCTCAATGTCAGGCGCTGCCGTGATTGACTTGGGCGCAAAGCCCTGAATGAAGGCAAACACTTTGCCAAATACAAAGAAATAACAAAATGCCACACCGGAGACAAACAGCACGGTGCTGGAAACCACCAAGGGCAAAATCAGGCGCTTTTCATGGGCATACAAGCCGGGGGCCACAAATGCCCACAACTGATACAGCACCACAGGCAAGGCCAGCACAAAAGCCGTCATGACCAAAATTTTGATGGGCACCACAAAAGGCGACACCACATTGGTCGCAATCAAATGCGTGCCTGCCGGCAAAGCCGCGACCAAGGGCTGGGCCAGCAAATCATAGAGTTCAGAAGGCCCAGGATAAAGCGCCAGCACGGCCCCCACCACGGCCACCGCCAGCACGGCCTTGACCAAGCGGTCGCGCAGCTCCATCAAGTGCTGCACGAAGGGCAACTCGGTGCCACTCATCTCATCTTTTTTTGGCGAATCGTCGGACATTTAACCCAATTTCTGTGGTCGGTAGCGCGCCACCCGAGCCGCCCCCGACAAAGCCCGGGTGCGCACACCCGAACGGGCCTTGAACCATTGGGGGGTGGCACTGCGCTTCACGCGCCAATTTTTACCGGGATGTTTGTAGCTGGGGGGCTCAGGCTCGGTGGGGGCCTGCCAGGATTGGGTGGCCGACAAAATGTCTGAACTCGTCTCAGACCAGGTTTTGTGGATGGTTTGTTGGGCCGAGTTGACCGAGTCGGTCCATTCCTGCGCTGCGCTGGTGACCGATTCTTTGGCCTTGTTGAGCTCGTCCATGGCCATGGACCGATTGACCTCGGCCTTGACCTCGGACACATAACGTTGCGCCTTGCCCAACAAGGTGCCGACCGTGCGCGCCACACGGGGCAGTTTTTCGGGACCAATGACGATCAGGGCAACGACGCCAATCAGCGCCAGCTTGGAGATGCCGAGATCAATCATATGAACGCTGCTCAGGCCTTGGGCTTGGCTTCCACGTCGACAGTGGTTTTGTCAGCGGTCGCAGCGGGTGCGGCCACCTGGGCTGCCACGGCGGGGGCCGCGGGCGTAGCCGCCTCGGGCTCCTGCGAGCCGTCTTTCATGCCGTCTTTGAAACCCTTGACGGCACTGCCCAAATCGGAGCCGATGTTTTTGAGCTTTTTAGTGCCAAACACCAAGACCACGATCAGCAAAATGATCAACAAATGCATTGGGGAAAATGAGCCCATGGAAGTCTCCTAAAGTATCTGCTGCAAGCAAGTCTTTGATTCTAGCCGCGCAACCACGGGCGTGGGCCGCCCATGACATGAAAGTGCAGGTGGTGCACTTCCTGGCCACCTTGGTCGCCGGTGTTGGCCAGCAAGCGAAAGCCCCCTTGCGGATAAGGCTCACAGCCCTGTTCCAATGCCAGCTTCGGAGCCAGGCCCATGATTTTCCCCAACAGGGCCTCCTCGGCCTGGCCGACCTGGGCCATCGACGGGATGTGGCGTTTGGGAATGATCAAAAAATGCACCGGTGCCCAAGGGTTGATGTCGTGGAAGGCGAACACGTCTTCGTCTTCATACACCTTGCGGCTGGGGATTTGGCCCGCAATGATTTTGCAAAAAATACATTGGGGATCGGCATTCAACACGCTCATGCTTGGCTCACTCAATCTTGGTTGGCTTCACGCGCCACGGCTTTGCGCAGGGCTTTTTCTTCCAGGCCGCTCAAACCTTCACGGCGCGACAACTCGGTCAACACATCGGCGGGAGACAGCCCGTAATGCCCCAAAGCCACCAGGCAGTGAAACCAAAGGTCGGCCATTTCATTGACGATCTTGTGTTTGTCAGCGCCGTGGTCGGCGTCTTTGGCCGCCATCACCACTTCCGTGGCTTCTTCGCCAATTTTTTTCAAGAAGGCATCGGGCCCTTTTTGCAAGAGGCGCGCCACATAACTGGCAGTCGCATCGCCCCCGTTGGCGGGTTTGCGGGATTCGATCACCGCGGCCAATCGGGCCAGGGTGTTGCGTTCGGATTCAGACATGGCCATTTCCTGAGGAGGGGGATGCAGGGTAAATGCTGGCAGGGTCTTTCAGCACCGGCTCCACCGCCTGCCAAACCCCTTGGTTCAATTTTTGGAAGAAACAGCTGTGGCGGCCCGTGTGACAGGCAATGCCTGGCTCATGGCCTTGTTGGGTGATTTTGAGCAACACCACATCGTTGTCACAGTCCAGGCGAATTTCATGCACGGTTTGCACATGGCCCGACTCTTCGCCCTTGAACCAGAGCTTTTTGCGCGAACGGCTGAAGTAAACCGCGCGCCCCAATTCAGCGGTTTTTTGCAGTGCTTCGCGGTTCATCCAGGCGAACATGACGACATCGCCACTGCCCTGCTCCTGCGCAATCACGGGCACCAGGCCGTGTTGGTCCCAACGCACCTCGTTCAACCAAGACAAATTGGAAGTGGCCATCACAAACGCACCGGTATGCCACGCCCTGCCATGTGGCGCTTGGCTTGTTGCACGGTGTATTCACCGTAATGAAAAATGCTGGCGGCCAACACCGCGTCGGCGCCGCCCTGTTGCACGCCGTCGGCCAAATGATCGAGGTTGCCGACCCCGCCCGAAGCAATCACGGGCACGCTGACCGCGTCGGCCACGGCGCGGGTCAAGGCCAAGTCAAAGCCCGATTTGGTGCCGTCGCGGTCCATGCTGGTGAGCAAAATTTCACCCGCGCCGCGCCGCGTCATCTCTTGCGCCCAGGCCACCGCGTCCAAGCCCGTGTTCTTGCGACCGCCGTGGCTGTAGACATCCCAGCCCTCGCCGCGTGCCAGCAGGTCTTCGCCTTGGCGGCGTTTGGCGTCAATCGCCACCACGATGCACTGCGCACCATAGCGGGCAGAGGCGTCGTTGATGACTTGCGGGTTGGCAATCGCCGCAGAGTTGAAACTGGTTTTGTCAGCCCCCGCATTCAGCAGGCGACGCACGTCTTCAACCGTGCGCACCCCGCCGCCGACGGTGAGCGGGATGAAGACCTGGGAGGCCACAGCTTCGATGATGTGCAAAATCAGATCACGCCCATCGCTGGTGGCGGTGATGTCCAAGAAGGTCAGTTCATCGGCGCCTTGCTCGTTGTAACGGGCGGCAATTTCAACCGGGTCACCGGCGTCGCGCAATTCGACAAAGTTGACGCCCTTGACCACCCGCCCACCCGTCACGTCCAGGCAAGGAATGATGCGTTTAGCCAGCATGAAACAACACCTGGCCGCTCACAGCGCGGCCAATTCGTCGGCCCGGGCTTGGGCGGCAGCGAAATTCAGGTCGCCGGTGTAAATGGCCCGACCACAGATCACGCCCTGCACCCCTTCGCTCTCGACCGCGCAGAGTTGCTCAATGTCGTTCATGTTGGAGAGCCCACCCGAAGCAATCACAGGAATCGTCAAGGCCTGCGCCAATTGCACTGTGGCGTCGATGTTGATGCCCGAGAGCATGCCGTCGCGGCCAATGTCGGTGTAGATGATGGACTCGACGCCCCAGTCTTCAAATTTCTTGGCGAGGTCCACCACTTCATGGCCGGTGAGTTTGCTCCAGCCATCGGTGGCGACCTTGCCGTCTTTGGCGTCCAGACCGACGATGATGTGCCCCCCAAAGGCCGTGCAGGCATCGCGCAGGAAGCCCGGGTTCTTGACCGCGGCCGTGCCAATGATGACGTAACGAATGCCGTTGTCCACGTATTTTTCAATGGTGTCCAGATCCCGAATGCCCCCGCCCAGTTGCACCGGAATGTCGTCGCCGACGGCTTTCAGAATCGATTTGATCGCATTGAAGTTTTGCGGCTTGCCGGCAAAAGCCCCATTCAAATCGACCAGATGCAAACGCCGGGCCCCTTCTTCGACCCACTTGAGGGCCATGGCCGAGGGGTCTTCACCAAAGGTGGTGGATTGGTCCATGTCGCCCTGTTTGAGGCGAACACAATGGCCGTCTTTTAAATCGATCGCAGGAATGAGAAGCATGGCGCTGGTTGCAGCAAAGGTTGAAGGTCTAACAACAAAAAAAACAGGGTTCAGGGCTGCCAATGAAGAAAGTTACGGTACAGCCTCAAGCCGTGTTCGGCACTTTTTTCAGGATGAAATTGGGTTGCGAACAGATTATCGCGTGCCACCGCCGCCGTGAAGCGACCGCCATAGTCGGCCTGCCCCGCACTGTGGCGCAAATCAGACGGTTGGGCATAAAAACTGTGCACAAAATAGAAATAGCTCTCGTCAGGAATGCCTGCCCAAAGCGGGTGAACCCGTCCGTCGGGCGCGGTCGGCATTTGGAACACCTGGTTCCAGCCCATTTGCGGCACTTTGAACCGACTGCCATCGGCCTGCAGCCGGGGTGCGCCTGAGGGGCTGGAGAAGTCAAACTTCAACACCTCGCCCGGAATCAAGCCCAGACCCGGCGTGTTGCCTTCGGCGCTGTGATCGAACAACATTTGCATGCCCACACAAACCCCGAACAGGGGTTTGCTGGCGGCCGCCTCTAGAACGGATTCAAGCAAGCCCGATTCGCGCAGTTCCCGCATGCAGTCGGGCATGGCGCCTTGGCCTGGCAAGACGACGCGCGCCGCGTCGCGCACGACCTGAGGCGATTGGGTGATGACGACCTCGACCCCGGTGCCCTCGGCGGCAGTTTGCACCGCCTGCGCCACCGAGCGCAGATTGCCCATGCCGTAGTCAACGACTGCCACGAAACTCAAAGCGACCCCTTTGTCGATGGAATGCTGCCCAAAGCCCGGGGATCGAATTCCAGCGCTGCACGCACGGCGCGACCAAAGGCCTTGAAAATGGTTTCACATTGGTGGTGTGCGTTTTGGCCCTTGAGGTTGTCAATGTGCAAGCTCACGCCGGCGTGGTTCACAAAGCCCTGGAAAAACTCATAGACCAGCTGGGTGTCCAAAGCGCCAATCATGCTGGCGGTGAAGTGCACGTCCATCTCCAAACCGGGGCGGCCTGAAAAATCAATCACCACCCGCGACAGCGCTTCATCGAGCGGCACATAAGCATGGCCGTAGCGGCGAATGCCTTTTTTGTCACCCACCGCCTGTGCCACCGCCTGGCCCAAAGTGATGCCAATGTCTTCGACCGTGTGGTGGCCGTCGATGTGCAAATCGCCTTGGCATTGAATGTTCAGATCGATCAAACCATGGCGGGCAATTTGGTCCAGCATGTGGTCCAGAAATCCGATGCCGGTGGCGAGTTGGGCTTGACCACTGCCATCCAAATTCAGGGCCACGCTGATCTGGGTTTCAGCCGTTTGACGACTGACCTTGGCCACACGGGGCGCAGGACCGCCCGCAGGCGCAGCAAGGTTGGAGGCTAGGTTGTCGGACATGGCATCCATTCAGTTAAACATTGAATTCAATCAAGCGGCGTTCAAAGCATTCGTCAAAGCCGCCATCTGCGCCCGGTTTTCGGCGGGCGTGCCCACGGTCAAGCGCAGGCACTGGTCCAGCAAAGGGTGCATTTTAGAAACGTTCTTGATCAGCACGCCTTGGGCCTTCATGGCTTCAAAGGTTTTTTGCGCATTGGGCACGCGCAGCAACACCATATTGGCCTGGCTGGGCCAGACCTTGACACCGGGCAAAGCGCTCAAGGCGCTCACCAAAGCATCGCGTTCCTGCCGCAAGGCTTGGGCCTGTTGTGCAAAGACCTCCGCGTGCTCCAAAGCAAACAGCGCGGCTTCGGTGTTGAGCACGCTGACGTTGTAGGGTGGACGCACCTTGTCGATCTCGCCCACCAGGGCGGCTGGGCCAATGAGGTAGCCCAAACGCACCCCGGCCAAACCGAATTTGCTCAAGGTGCGCATCAACAAGACGCGGGCATTGGCCACCGGGTCGGCTTGAATTTCGCTCAACCAGGAATGGCTGGCAAAGGGCTGGTAAGCCTCGTCCATCACCACCCAGCCGCCCGCCGCCGCTGTGGCCTGGATGATTTGGCGGATGACGTCTGCGCGCCACAAATTGGCGCTGGGGTTGTTGGGGTAAGCCAAATAAACCAGGGCCGGGCGGTGCTCGGCAATGGCCGCCAACATGGCGTCGGCATCCAGCTCAAAATCAGACGTCAGCGGCACGCCCACATAGCGCAGACCCGCCAGTTTGGCGCTCATGCCGTACATCACAAACCCCGGCTCGGGCGCCAGCGCAGCCGCACCGGGGCGGGCACAGGCCGTGGACAACAGGGCAATCAATTCGTCGGAGCCATTGCCCAAGACCAAGTCGTAGCCTGCGGGCAAGGGGGCCTCTTGTTGCACCGATTGCAAGAGCGCATTTTTGAGCACATTCACACGCGGACCGGGGTAGCGGTTCAAGGCCACGGGGGCCAGTCGTTCGCCCAATTGTTGCTGCAAGTCGGGCGGCAAAGCAAACGGGTTTTCCATCGCGTCAAGCTTCACATAACCCGCTGCGTCTTGCACCACATACGCCTGCAGGGCACGGATGTCTGGGCGCACCACGTCCAGGCCAGCGTTGAAGGCCTGGCGCGCGGCCGTTGAAGCAGACGCGTCTTTATCCAGCCGCATTTCTGCCGCTCTGGCGTGGGCTTGCAGGCCTTCGCCATGGCCCAGCACCGAGGCGATTTGGCCCAGCACTTGAGCACCCTGCTGGCTCACTTCGATCAGGCTGCTGCGTTTTTGAAAATCCATCACCCCCAAGGGCGAACTGAAGCGTGCCGTGCCGCTGGTGGGCAGCACATGGTTGGGGCCCGCGCAGTAGTCCCCCAAGGACTCGCTGGTGAAAGCCCCCAGGAAAATGGCCCCCGCGTGTTTCAGCAAGGGCTCCCAACGGTGCGGCTCGGCGCTGGAGACTTCCAGGTGCTCTGGCGCAATGCGGTTGCTGATGGCGCAGGCCTCTTCCATGTTGCGCGTCAAAATGAGGGCGCCCCGGTCGTTCAAGGACTTGGCGATGATGGCCGCGCGCGGCATGTCGTTCAACAGCCGGTCGATTTCAAGCTGCACCTGAGCGATGTAGTCGGCGTCGGGACACAGCAAGATGCTTTGCGCCAACTCGTCGTGTTCGGCCTGACTGAACAGGTCCATCGCCACCCACTCAGCGGGGGTGCTGCCGTCGGCCAGGACCAAAATTTCTGAGGGGCCGGCAATCATGTCGATGCCGACCGTGCCAAACACCCGTTTTTTGGCGCTGGCCACATAGGCATTGCCGGGGCCGGTGATTTTGTCGACCTTGGGCACGGTGGCCGTGCCATAGGCCAGCGCGGCCACGGCCTGCGCCCCACCGATGGTGAAGGCCCGGCTGACCCCGGCCACATAAGCCGCGGCCAAGACCAAGGCATTTTTTTCGCCGCGCGGCGTGGGCACGACCATGACGATGTCTTCAACCCCCGCGACGTGCGCCGGGATCGCATTCATCAACACGCTGGAAGGATAAGCGGCTTTACCGCCGGGCACGTAAATGCCCACACGGTCCAGCGGCGTGACTTTTTGGCCCAGCAAGGTGCCGTCTTCGTCGCGGTAACGCCAGCTTTCCCCGCTGGCGCGTTTTTGGGCTTGGTGGTAGCGGCGAATGCGCTGGGCCGCTTGCTCCAGGGCGTTGCGCTGAGCGACGGGCAAGGCGTCAAAAGCGGCCTTGAGTTCGGCCTGGGTCAACTCCAATTCGGCCACCAAAGCGGCGCTCAAACCATCGAACTGCTGGGTGTAGGCCAGCACCGCCGCATCGCCGTCTTTTTGCACCGCGCTCAGGATGTCGGCCACGCGCTGCTCGATGGCCGCGTCGGTGTCCGAAGACCAATGCAGCCGCGCCGCAAAGTCGGCTTCAAAGGAAGCATCGGCGGTAGACAGGCGAGCAGGTCGGGCTTGGAAAGCGGGCATGTTGAGGCGTTGGACGAAGTAAGAGGTTAAGGGCTTTGGGCCGCAGCAGGTTGAATGGCTGAAGAAAAGGCATCAATCAAAGCGCGAATGGGCGCTTGCTTCAACTTCAAAGCCGCCTGGTTCACCACCAAGCGCGAGCTGATGTCCATGATGCGTTCGACTTCCACCAGGTGATTGGCCTTCAAGGTGCTGCCGGTAGAGACCAGATCCACGATGGCGTCGGCCAAGCCCGTCAGGGGGGCCAGCTCCATGCTGCCATAGAGCTTGATCAGGTCCACATGCACGCCCTTGGTGGCGAAGAAGTCGCGGGCGATGGTGGTGTATTTAGTGGCCACTTTGAGGCGGGAGCCTTGTTTGACGGCGTTGGCGTAATCAAAGTCGGCGCGCACCGCCACGCTCATGCGGCAGCGCGCAATGTTCAGGTCCAAAGGCTGATAAAGCCCTTGGGCACCATGCTCAATCAGGGTGTCTTTGCCGGTCACGCCCAAATCAGCGCCGCCGTATTGCACATAGGTGGGCACATCGGTGGCACGCACCAAGACCACGCGAACCTGGGGCTGGTTGGTCGGCAAAATCAGCTTGCGCGATTTTTCGGGGTCTTCCAAAACTTCAATGCCAGCCGCCTTCAGCAGGGGCAGGGTTTCGTCAAAAATGCGGCCTTTGGACAGCGCCAATGTGATGGTGGGGTTGCTCATGTCGGGTGATCTGTTTGATTAAAGCCGCTTATTTCAGGCGCTCAATGTCAGCGCCCAAGCCTTGCAGCTTGTGCTCCATCTGGTCGTAGCCCCGGTCCAGGTGGTAAATGCGCTCGACCACGGTCTCGCCCTCGGCGATCAAGCCCGCAATCACCAGGCTGGCCGAAGCCCGCAAGTCGGTGGCCATGACGTTGGCCCCCGACAAGGCGGCAGCACCTTCAATCAAGGCCACTTTGCCATCGGTTTGTATGCGGGCCCCCAAACGAACCAACTCTTGCACGTGCATGAAACGGTTTTCAAAAATCGTCTCCGTGACTTTGGAGGCCCCTTGGGCCACCGTGTTCAGGGTCATGAACTGGGCCTGCATGTCGGTCGGAAAGCCCGGGTACTCGGTGGTGCGAAAGCCTTGGGCCTTCAGTTGGCCCGAGGCCGCGCCAGGGGAGCGAACCCAAATGCCTTTTTTGACGCCTTGTGCATCGGCCTCGTCAACCGCGCGGACTTCGACACCGGCGTCGGCCAGTTTTTCAATCACCGCGTCCAAATGATCGGCACGGCCATGGCGCAAAAAGGCCTCGCCGCCCGTGGCCGCCACGGCGCACAAAAAAGTGCCCGCTTCAATGCGGTCGGCCACCACTTGGTGGGTGGTGCCGTGCAACGCCTCGACGCCCTGGATGCGGATGCGGCTGGTGCCATGCCCTTCGATCCTGGCCCCCATGGCGATCAGCATTTCAGCCAGGTCCACGATCTCGGGCTCTTGGGCGGCGTTTTCCAAAACGGTTTCACCCTCGGCCAGGCTGGCCGCCATCATGAAGTTTTCTGTGCCGGTGACGGTCACCATGTCGGTGGTGATGCGGGCGCCTTTCAACCGGCTGCGACCCGCCGGCAACTGCGCCAGCATGTAGCCATGCTCGACAACGATGTCAGCGCCCATGGCTTGCAGGCCTTTGATGTGCTGGTCCACCGGCCTGGAGCCAATGGCGCAGCCCCCCGGCAAGGAGACCCGGGCCCGACCAAAGCGGGCCAACAAGGGGCCCAGCACCAGCACCGAGGCGCGCATGGTTTTGACCAGCTCATAAGGCGCTTCCGGCAAGCTCAGGGCGGCCGCATTCAAATGCACCGCGCTGTCTTCATGCCGTTGGGTCGAAACGCCCATGTGGTCAATCAGCTTGAGCATGGTGGCCACGTCTTGCAGCCGAGGCACATTGCGCAAGACCACAGGCTCGGCACTCAACAGGGCGGCACACAGCTCCGGCAAGGCGGCGTTCTTGGCACCCGAGATGGACACCTCACCATTCAAAGCGCGTCCACCGCGAATTTTCAATCGGTCCAATTGTTCAGGCCTCAGCTTGTTGCGCCCACTCGGCAGGCGTGAAGGTTTTCATGGACAAAGCATGGACTTCGTCGGTTTTGATTTTGTCGCCCAAAGTGGCATACACCTTTTGGTGCCGCTTGATCAAACGGCAGCCCTCGAACTCGGTCGAGACAATGGTGGCGTACCAGTGCCGACCATCGCCTTCCAGCGTGAGGTGCTGGCAGGGCAAGCCCTGGGCAATGGTGGTTTTCAATTCATCTGCGGTGATGGCCATGGCGGGGTTCAGTTCAACAGTCAATTGCGAATTTTGTAGCCAATTTTGAGCAGGTGCAGCGCCAGCGCACTGGCCAGCACAAAGGTCGTGCCCACCACACCCAAACTCAGCCAGGGCGAGACATCGCTGCTGCCAAAGAAGCCGTAACGAAACCCGTCAATCATGTAAAAGAAGGGATTGAAATGGCTGATGACCTGCCAAAAGCCTGACAAAGAATGCACCGAATAAAAAACCCCGGCCAAAAAAGTCATGGGCATCACGATGAAATTCTGGAAGACCGCCATTTGGTCAAACTTCTCGGCCCACAAGCCGGCAATCAAACCCAGAACCCCCATCAAACCCGCGCCCAGAAAGGCGAACAACAGCATGAAAATCGGCGCTTCAAAATGCGGCATGGCAAACAGGGCGGTGATGATGAACACCCCCAAACCCACCGCCAGGCCCCGCACCAAGGAGGAGCCCACATAGGCCAAAAACCAGCCCCAATGCGACAAGGGGGTGAGCAAGATGAAGACCAGGTTGCCCATGATCTTGCTCTGAATGAGGCTGGAAGAACTGTTGGCAAAAGCGTTTTGCAACACGCTCATCATGACCAAACCGGGAATCAGAAAAGCGGTGTAAGACACACCAGGACTGACCTCCACACGCGAGTCCAGCACATGGCCAAACACCAGCAGATAGAGCACCGAGGTCAGCACGGGCGCGGCAATGGTCTGGAAGCTCACCTTCCAAAAGCGCAGCACCTCTTTTTTGAACAGCGTCAGCCAACCCATGGCATACACCGGCTGCAAGGGTGGCATCAAAGGA
>CAIUTG010000234.1 GCA_903902035.1 uncultured Curvibacter sp.
CCTTTGAGCCACCGGCTCCCAGCCGCATCAAGATTCGCGGCCCCCCTTCACTTTCTTGATCGAAACGCCCCCTCAGCCCGTCTGTGCAGCGTGACGTTGCGCGGGTCTGCCGTCTTTGACTCAAGAAAGTAAGCCATGTCCCGTCCATTTTTTTCATTGCTCACCGCCAGCTTGCTGGCGACGCTGGCGCCCAGGGCTTGGGCCCAAGATGCCGAGCCTGACAACCTGCCCCATGAAACCGTCGAGGTCCAAGCCAAACGGCTGGACAGTGTGCGCAACAGCCTCTCCCCCCAAACCGGGAGCTCGGTTTATAGCTTCGACCGCGCCGACATACTGGCCTTGCCCCAGGGCGACAACACGGCGCTCAATCAGGTGCTGCTGCAAGCGCCCGGGGTGGTGCAGGATTCTTGCGGTCAAATTCACGTGCGCGGCGACCATGGCAATGTGCAATACCGCATCGACGGCGTCGTCATCCCCGAACCCATCACCGGCTTTGGCCCTGCCATCGACACCCGCTTTGCCAGCCAGGTCAACCTGTTGACGGGGGCCCTGCCTGCCCAGTACGGCTACCGCACCGCAGGGGTGGTGGACATTCAAACCCGTGGCACCGACATGGCCAAGAATGGCGAGGCAGCCGGTGAGATCAGCACCACCGTGGGCACCAAGGGCAACCGCGAAGTCAGCGGCAGTGTCGGCACCCACTCCGACAACTGGGTGACCTTTTTCTCGGGCGACTGGCTGGCCAATGACCTGGGCATTGAAAACCCCATCGGCAGTGCCAACGCCCTGCATGACCACACCACCCAAGGCAAGGGCTTTGGCTATGCCTCTTATTTGATCGATGCCAGCCGTCGCGTCAGCTTCATGGCGGGTGAGTCCAACTCCCAATTTCAAATTCCCGATGTGCCGGGTCAAACGCCCAACTACACGCTGAGCAACTCAGCGCCGGTGAACTCGGCCACACTGAACGCGCAACAGCACGAAGAAAACCAGTTTCAAGTCCTGTCTTACCAACAATCAGGCCCTTGGAACTACCAGGTTTCCGTGTTTCACCGCCGCAGCACGGTGGACTACACCCCCGATCCCGTGGGCGACTTGGTCTTTTACGGCATTGCCAGCCAAATCCACCACGGCGATGAAGTCCTGGGCACCCAAATGGACACCAGCCGCGCACTGAATGAAACGCACACCTTGCGCATGGGCTTGTTTGCCCAGCATGAGAACGCCATTGTCGACAACACCTCCAGCGTCTTTCCTGCGGACAGCAACGGCGTGCCCACATCGAGCACCCCCCAAACCGTGGTGGACAACACCCAATTAGGCGGCAACTTGATGGGGGCCTATGCCCAGGATGAGTGGCGTGCCAGCCCCGCCCTCACGGTCAACTATGGCCTGCGCTATGACCACGTGAACACCGTCACCGATGCCATGCAATGGAGCCCCCGCTTGGGAATGGTTTATGACCTCAGCAACCGCACCCGTGTGCACGCTGGCTACGCCCGCTATTTCACCCCCCCGCCCACTGAACTGATTGACACCCGCACCGTGGCCCTGTTTGCCAACACCACCAACGCCTTGCCTTCGAACGCCAATACCGCCGTCATGACCGAGCGGTCCCACTACTTCGACCTGGGGCTGTCACAGATCGTTTCAAAATCGCTCACCCTGGGGCTGGATGCCTACTACCGCCAGGTTCGCAACCTGCAAGACGAAGGCCAATTTGGCAATGCCCTGATTTACTCGGCCTTCAACTACGCCCAAGGCCGAGTGGACGGGGTTGAGTTGAGCGCCAATTACCACCAGGGTCCGTTCGCCGCCAACCTCAACCTGACCCGATCCCAGGCCATGGGCAAAAATGTGGAAA
Source organism: uncultured Curvibacter sp. (assembly GCA_903902035.1). Taxonomy (GTDB): domain Bacteria; phylum Pseudomonadota; class Gammaproteobacteria; order Burkholderiales; family Burkholderiaceae_C; genus Curvibacter. The sequence goes on from CAIUTG010000234.1 coordinate 1,865, forward strand.
CCGGCCAGTTCAACTTCTCCCCAGCCGAGCTGGCCTACATCAGCAACCACTGGGTGCATCTGGACCACGACCAGGCCTGGACCAGCTCGGGCGGCGCTTCTTACAAGCTGGGGGACAACCACTACTTCCTTGACTGGACCGCAGGCACGGGTTTGCGCAGTGGCTTTGCCAACACCGACCACCTGCCTGCCTACTGGCAATGGAACGCGGCCGTCAGCCACGAATGGGCCCAAAGCGCTGTTGGTGCCCTGAACCTGAGGCTCACCGTGGTCAACCTGCTGGACCGGGTGTATGAACTAAGAGACGGCACCGGCATCGGTGTGGGGGCGCCCCAGTATGGACAACGGCGGACTTTTTATGTCAGTGTGTCCCACCCCTTTGGGGCCTAGCCCCAGGCCAGGGCGCAGGAAGTACTGACGCCTAGATGACTCCGGCCAGCACCCAAACGGTTCTTCTGAACTAAAGTTTGTGAATGCTGATTGGAATGAATCGACTCTTGGACCATTTGGAGGAGTGGCTGATCTCCTTATTGATGGCGGCGGCCACGCTGATCATTTTTGTGGCCGTGGTCCACCGTTTTCTATCGGGTGTACCCGCCTTGCAGTCCTATACCGCCCAGCTGAACATGAGCTGGGCGCAGGAAATGTGCATTTTCATGTTCGTCTGGATGGCCAAGTTTGGTGCTGCCTACGGGGTTCGGGTGGGCACCCATGTGGGGGTGGACTTGCTGGTCAATCGGCTGCCCCCGGCCTACAGCAAAGGCCTGGTCACCTTGGGCTTGCTTGGCGGCGTGGTGTTCACG
>CAIUTG010000235.1 GCA_903902035.1 uncultured Curvibacter sp.
AAAACCGCTCATGGCTGATGGCGGCCAAACAGTTGCACATCCACAAAACCACGCTGATTTACCGCATCCGCAAAATCGAATCCATCACGGGGCGCTCACTGGATCACACGGAAGATGTCGCCGTTTTGTGGCTTGCACTTCGAGCCGGAGAAATTGCAGGCGTTGCTGCCACACCCAAACCTACACAGACACCACGCGTTGATTCCCGGCGGCGAGAGAGACAGAAGCGCTAAACTCATCCACCATCCAGCAAGTCAATTCATTCATCACCAGGGACTCGGTATTCGATGCAACACGGGCCCAGCCAGAAATCAGATGGCCAATGGCCCCGCTTTTGATCTTCATGACAAAAATAGACTTATCCGCCCACACCCCCATGATGCAGCAGTACCTGACCCTGAAGTCAGACCACCCCGACACGCTGCTGTTTTATCGCATGGGCGATTTTTACGAGCTGTTTTATGCCGATGCCGAAAAGGCCTCGCGCCTGCTTGACATCACCCTGACCCAGCGCGGCCAATCGGCGGGCCAACCCGTGTTGATGGCGGGCGTGCCCTTCCACTCGATGGAGCCCTATCTGGCGCGCCTCATTCAACACGGCGAGTCCGTCGCGATTGCCGAACAAACCGGCGAAGTCGGGGCCAGCAAGGGGCCGGTGGAGCGCAAGGTGGTGCGCGTGGTCACCCCGGGCACCCTGACCGATTTTGAATTGCTCAACGACAAGGCCGACGCCGTGCTGCTGTCGGTACACCCTGGCCCGCGCCAGCGCTGTGGGCTGGCTTGGCTCAGCGTCACCCAGGACGAATTGCACCTGAGCGAGTGCGACCGCGACGAGCTGCCCGCCTGGTTGGCCCGCATTGCACCCAGCGAGGTGATTCACAGCGCCGAGGTCACGCCGCAGTTTGCCGCCGCATTGCGTCAATCCCCTGCCCTGGCGGGCTTGCCCCTGTCCGAGCGGCCGGAGTGGCAATTTGAAGCCGCCCTGGGCGAGCGCAAATTGCGAGAGCAGCTGCAGGTGGCGAGCCTCAGCACCTGGCATGCCGAATCCCTGCACCAGGCCCACGCCGCTGCCGGGGCTTTGCTGCACTACGCCGAACACACGCAAGGTCGGGCCTTGAGCCACATCCGCGCCCTGCGGGTACAAAAAACCGGCGAACTCATCGACCTGCCCATCACCACGCGGCGCAACCTGGAACTGGTCAAAACCCTGCGTGGTGAAGACAGCCCCACCCTGTTTTCTTTGCTCGACCAATGCGCCACCAGCATGGGCAGCCGCTTGCTCAAAACCTGGATTCAAGAGCCCCCCCGCGACCGCAGCGTGGCCCAAGCGCGGCTCGACGCCATCGCTGAACTGAAAGGCCGCCAAGGTGAGGGGCCTTGGCACGCCCTGCAAAAAGCCCTGAAAGGCACCAGCGATGTGGAACGCATCACGGCCCGCATCTCGCTGCGCCAGGTGCGCCCCCGCGAGCTGGTGGCCTTGCTGCAGTCTTTGCAAAAAACCAATTTATTGCGCCAAGCCCTGGCCCCGCATGGCGGCAATGCCCTGCTGGCGACCTTGGCAAGCCAACTGAATGCCCCGCCTGAAGTGGCCGATTTGCTGAGCCGTGCCCTGTTGCCAGAGCCCGCCGCCTTGGTGCGGGACGGCGGCGTCATCAACACCGGCTTTGACGCCGAGCTGGACGAACTTCGCAACATCCAGACCAACGCCGATGCGTTTTTGGTGGACCTGGAGGTGCGCGAACGTGAGCGCAGCGGCATTGCCAACCTGCGCGTGCAATACAACAAGGTGCACGGTTTTTACATTGAAATCACCCAGGGCCAGCTCGACAAAGTGCCCGCGGACTACCGTCGCCGCCAAACCCTGAAAAACGCCGAGCGCTTCATCACCCCCGAACTCAAGGCCTTTGAAGACAAGGCCTTGTCGGCCCAGGACCGGGCCTTGGCGCGGGAAAAATGGCTTTACGAAAGCGTGCTCGATGCTTTGCAAGCGCATGTGCCCGCGCTGTCCCAGGTGGCCCGCGCTTTGGCCAGTCTGGATGTGCTATGCAACCTGACCGAACGCGCACTGACGCTGAACTGGCAAGCACCGCAATTTGTCAAAGAGCCTTGCATCGACATCACGCAAGGCCGCCACCCCGTGGTCGAATCGCGCTTGGCCGAAACCTCGGGCGGCAGCTTCATCGCCAACGACACCCGGCTCGGCCCCAAGCAAAGGATGCAGATCATTACCGGCCCCAATATGGGCGGCAAATCGACCTATATGCGCCAAGTCGCGCTGATTGTCTTGCTGGCCAGCATGGGTTCTTGCGTGCCCGCGCAGGCTTGCCGGTTGGGGCCCATCGACGCCATCTACACCCGGATTGGCGCGGCCGACGACCTGGCCAACGCCCAGTCCACCTTCATGCTGGAGATGACCGAGGCCGCCCAGATTTTGCACGCCGCCACCCCGCACAGCCTGGTGTTGATGGACGAAATTGGCCGGGGCACCTCGACCTTCGATGGCCTCGCACTGGCCTCGGGCATTGCCACCCACTTGCATGACAAGGCGCAAGCCTTCACCTTGTTTGCCACGCATTATTTTGAGTTGACCGAGTTCCCGGCGCAGCACCACCAAGCGCTGAATGTGCATGTATCGGCCACCGAATCGGGCCACGACATTGTGTTCTTGCACAACATCCAGATGGGCCCGGCCAGCCGCAGCTACGGCATCCAGGTGGCGCGCTTGGCGGGCATGCCCAGCAGCGTGGTCAACCATGCGCGACACACCCTGGTGGCGCTGGAGTCGCGCGCCGAGGCGGCGCAAACCCAAGTCGATTTATTTGCCCCGCCGCCCCTGGCCGAAAGTGCCGGCCCCAGCCTCGTAGAATCCAGGCTGTCCGAGATCGACCCCGACGCCATGAGCCCGCGCGAAGCCCTCGACGCCCTTTATTCCTTAAAAAAACTTCAGGCTGCCAAATGACCTATTGCGTCGCCCTCAAATTGAACGCCGGCTTGGTGTTCTTGTCCGACTCCCGCACCAACGCCGGACTCGACCAAATCAGCACCTTCCGCAAAATGATTGCCTATGAAAAGCCGGGCGACCGCTTCATGGTCCTGCTCTCGGCGGGCAACCTGAGCATTTCTCAGTCCATCCGCGAACTGCTGCAATCCGAAGAACTCCACATCGAAGGCGCCGAGCCGCTGACCATTTGGAATGCCAAAAGCATGTTCGACGCCGTGCGCGTGTTGGGCGCCACGGTGCGCCGTGTGTATGAACGCGACGCCACGGCCCTGCACGCCTCGGGCATTGACTTCAATGCCTCGCTGATTTTTGGCGGTCAAATCGCGGGCGAAAACATGCGCCTGTTCCAGGTGTACTCGGCGGGCAACTTCATCGAAGCCACGGCTGAAACGCCCTATTTCCAGATTGGCGAATCCAAATACGGCAAGCCCGTGCTCGACCGGGTGATCAACGCCAACACCCCGCTGGACGAAGCCGCCAAATGCGCCTTGGTGTCGATGGATTCCACCCTCAAATCCAACCTGTCGGTGGGCCTGCCGCTGGACTTGGTGGTGTACGAAGCGGGGGCCTTGCAATGCGACAAAATCATTTGCATCGAAGACAACAACCCCTACTTTCAAATGGTTCACAACAGCTGGGGCGAAAAGCTGCGCCAGGTGTTTGACAGCATTGAAGACCCGCTGTGGAACGGCGGCGCTACCGATGTCCCGCTGGTAGTCCCCAGCAACCGCAGCACGCCGCTCAAGAAAATCGCCTCTCCCAAAGAGCGGCTGATTTAAACCAGCGTTTCGGGGCCTTAATCGGCCCAGTTCACCCAGCCCATCACGGCGGTCAACAGCACGATCACGCCAAAGGCGATGCGGTAGTAGGCGAAAGCCACAAAGCTGTGGGTGCTGATGTAGCGCAGCAACCAGCGCACGCAAAACCAGGCGCTGATGAAGGACACGCCCAAGCCCATGGCAAACAAAGGCAGGTCATCGGCCACCAGCAGGTGGCGTTCTTTGTAGAGGCTGTAAACGCCCGCCCCGATCAGGGTGGGAATGGCCAGAAAGAAGGAAAAATCGGTGGCCGCTTTGCGACTCAGGCCCAGCAACATACCGCCGATGATGGTCGCGCCACTGCGACTGGTGCCTGGGATCATGGCCAGGCATTGCACAAACCCGACCTTCAGGGCGTCCCGCCAGGTCATGCTGTCCACGTTTTGAATCGGGGCCTCGTTTTGGTCGCGTTTTTCCGCCCACAAAATGATCAAGCCGCCCAAAATGAAGGTGGTGGCGACCACATAGCCATTGAACAGGTATTGGGTGATGACCTTCTTGAACAAGACCCCCAACACCGCCGCAGGCAAAAAGCCGACCAGGATGTTGAAAGCAAATTCACGCGCCCGCACATAGTGGGGCAAAGCCACAACGGTTGAGCGGATGCGGGGCCAATAAACCAAAACCACGGCAAAAATGGCCCCGGTCTGGATGGCAATGTCAAAAACCTTGGCCTTTTCGTCGCTCAAACCCAACAAAGAACCCGCCAAAATCAGATGCCCGGTGGAGGAAACCGGTAAAAATTCGGTCAACCCTTCGACCAAACCCATCACGCCCCACTTCAACAGCAAGATAAGATCCACACTCAACTCCTTGATATCCCTGGATTATCTCCTTTTTAAAATCCACAAATGGGGAGCCCTGAGTCGTTGTGTGAAACTTCCAGGTGGTTTTTGGCCTGAGCCACCGCCATGTCGCGCGGCAGGACCACGCCATTCTTCACAGCCAGCACCTCGGCCATCACGCTGACCGCGATTTCCGCGGGGGTTTTGCTGCCAATGTAAATGCCGATCGGCCCCCGCAGGCGTTGCAGGCTTTCTTCGGTTTGACCAAAGTGCTCCATCATGCGGGCATGCCGGGCCTCGTTGTTGCGGCGCGAGCCAATGCCGCCCACATAAAAAGCCTCGGTCTCCAGCGCTTCCAGCAGGGCTAAATCGTCGAGCTTGGGGTCGTGCGTGAGCGCCACCACGCAGGTGCGTCGGTCGGCCTTGAAGTCGCGCACCACGTCATCGGGCATGTCGCTGGTGACGCGGGCGCCCGCCACTTGCCAGCTGCCCCGGTATTCCTCACGCGGGTCACACAAGGTCACGGCAAAGCCATTGAACAAGGCCATGGTGGCCAGGTATTCCGACATCTGACCCGCGCCGATGATGAGCATGCGGTACTCCGGGCCAAAGGTGTTGACCAGGCTCTGGGCATTGAGCTGCAGGTTGTCCGGTTGCAAGGTGGCTTGCAAGCTGACCACGCCGTTGGCCAGATTCAGGTGGCGCTGCACCAACTGGCCCTGGGCCAGCCAGTCGATCAATTGGGACAGGCTGGCTGGCTCGGGGTCGGACTCCAGACACAGCTCCAGGGTGCCGCCGCAAGGCAGGCCAAAGCGGTGCGCTTCATCCGCGCTGATGCCGTATTTGACAAACTCGGGAGGCCCCTGGGGCACGGACCCCGCCGCATAGGCTCGGGTGTAGCGGTCAATCAAGTCGTCCTCGATGCAGCCGCCCGAGACCGAGCCCACCACCGAGCCCGATTCATTCATCGCCATGATGGAACCCACCGGCCGGGGCGACGACCCCCAGGTGCGCACCACCGTCACCAACAAGGCCCGCTGCCCCTGCGCCCGCCAAGCCAGCAAGCTGCGCAAGACCATGATGTCCAAATTCTCCATACCCCTTGTCCCCATCTTCGGCCCTCACTTTGGAGCCGATTGGCATTTTTACCACCAATCCACCCGTCCCCCCAGGGTGAGCTGTCCAATACAAGACTCAAGCAGCCAGGGTATCGCGCTGCGCCAAAGCAGGAAACAACTTGAACCAGGCCAGCGCCACCACCAAGGTGCCCACGCCCCCCACCACAACGGCCCCCACCGGTCCCCACCAGGCGGCCGTGGCGCCCGACTCGAACTCCCCCAATTGATTGCTCGCCCCAATGAACACCGAGTTCACCGCACTCACCCGGCCCCGCATGGCCTCCGGGGTTTGCACCTGCACCAGGGTTTGGCGGATCACCACGCTGACCATGTCCGCAGCGCCAGAAATCGCCAGCATCAGCAAAGACAAGGGCAAAGACCGAGAAAAGCCAAAGACCACTGTGGCCAAGCCATAAACCCCCACCGAGCCCAGCATCAAAGCGCCCACCCGGTGCGACAAAGGCCAGCGGGTCAGACACAGCGACATGCTCAAAGCCCCCACGGCAGGCGCACAGCGCAAACAACCCAAGCCCCAGGGGCCGGTGTGCAAAATATCGCGGGCATACATCGGCAGCAAAGCCACCGCGCCCCCCAACAACACCGCAAACAAATCCAAGGACAAGGCCCCCAGCAACTCGGGTTGACTGAAAATAAACCGCACCCCCGCCAGCGCATGTGCCAGGCTGACCGGCTCGCGCGCCATGGGCTGCTGGTAGCGCAAATGCACTCTGAGCATACAAACCATGGCGACAACGAACAGCACCCAGGCACACCCATAGACCACCGGCGCGCCCGCCGCAAACAACAAACCGGCCAAGGCGGGTCCCAGAATCGTGGCCATTTGCATGCCCCCCGAAGAAAAAGCCATGGCCCTGGCCAACAACCTGGCGGGGACCAAACTCGGCGTCAACGCCTGTTGCGCCGGCATTTGAAAAGCGCGGGCGACGCCAATCAAGACCGACAAGGCGAACAAGCCCTCGCGCTGCAGTCCCGCCACAGCACTGCCCCATGCCAACAACAAAGCCACGCCAACCTGCAAAGCCAGGCACAGCGCCACCACGTGGTTGCGCTTGAACCGATCGGCCACTTGGCCTGCGGGCAAAGTCAAAAGAAGTGCCGGCAGAAACTGGAACAAACCCACCAGCCCCAAATCCCAGGCTTGGCCAGTCAGCTCGTACATTTGCCACCCCAAGCCCACCATGACCATTTGGCTACCGGCCGAGGACGCCACACGGGCCCACCAATAACGCACAAAATCGGGCTCACGCCACAATTCACGAACACCAGCCACGGGTGCGGACAAATCAGAACTCATTGTTTTTTTGAGACACAAGGGGCCGCCAGAATAGCAGCTTCAATTTTGGGCACAATCGTCCCATGGACGCCAAAACAGACCTCAAAGATGCCCACATGGCCGATGCCTGGGCAGATGCCCACGCCTGCCGCGACAGGGGCGAAGCCCTCCAACCGAACTCAAGTCGATTGGCCTTTGCCGACCCGGAATTCCTGATGCGCCGGGAAACCCGGGGCATCCGCTTTCAACTTGAAATGCTCAAGCCCGACCTGGAACAACAGGCGCAGAACATCCAGCACACGGTGGTGGTCTTTGGCAGCGCCCGGATGCCCTCACCCGAGCAGGCCGAAGCCAAAATGGCGGCGGCGCTGGCCTCAGGCGACGCCACGCAACTGGCTCAGGCCGAGCGGGCGCAAAGACAATCCCGCTATTACCAGGCGGCCCGGCAATTTGCGCATCTGGTGGCCCGCCACAGCGCCTGCGTGCCCCCCAGCCAACGCATGGTGATTTGCACCGGGGGCGGCCCCGGCCTGATGGAAGCGGCCAACCGGGGTGCCTTTGAAGAAGGCGCCCCCACCGTGGGGCTGAACATCGCCTTGCCCATGGAGCAAAAAAGCAACCCCTATCTGACGCCCAGCCTGACCTTCCAATTCCACTATTTCGCTATGCGCAAAATGCATTTTTTGATGCGCGCTAAAGCGCTGGTGGCTTTTCCTGGGGGCTTTGGCACTTTGGACGAACTGTTTGAAGTGCTGACGCTGATCCAAACCAACAAGGTCAAAGCCCTGCCCGTCTTGCTTTACGGCAGCGACTATTGGCAAAAACTGATCAACTTCGACTTCCTGGTGGAAGAAGGGGCGATTGCGCCCGAGGACAAGAACCTGTTCAGCTTCGTGGACTCACCCGAATTGGCCTGGGCTCAAATCAAGAATTTTTATCAGCTCTGACCGGGCCGGGGCAATGGCCCCAAGACAGGGGATGGCACCCGGGTTTCCCAAGCCAAACCAGAACCCAGCCCGACGAACAGGGCACACACCCAGAACAAAGCGCCCACCCCCATCAGGGCACTGGCGCTGCCGAACAACAGGGGCATGACCACGCTGGAGGCATTGATGGTCATCAACCGCAAACCCAGGGCCTCGCCATGCTGGGCCGGTGGCGTGAGTTGGTGCAGCAAGCTCATGATCATGGGCTGCACCGAGCCAATCGACAAGCCCGCCAACACCGCACACACGCCCATCAGCCAGGGCTGGGTCATCAGGGGGTAAACCGCGAACACCCCACAGGTGACCACCATCGCCACACCGATCACCACGCCCTCCCGCACATTGCGGGTCAACCAGGGCAGGACAAAGCGAATCGTGCTAGCGGCCAAGGCAAAGGCCCCCAACAAAGAGCCGATCACCGAGGCGCTGATGCCCCGCTCATGGCCCAGCAAGGGGATCACAAAATTGTGTACATCCCAACTGGCCGACAAAAACCAATTGATCAACAACAAGCGCCGAAACGACGCTTGGCGCAGCAAGGCCCAGACACTTTGACGCAGGCTGTGGGGGGCCACCTGCGATGCGCCAGGGGATTGGTGCGCCGCCGGAGCTGCATGGCCCTCTTGCAAACTGGCCCGCCGCACCAAGGCCCAGGAAATCAGCGGAAAGCCCGCCAGCAAAGCAAAGGCCCACTGAAATCCCAAATGGTCAATCACCAGACCCGCCGCCAAGGGCCCCACCACATTGGACACCGCGGGCCCCAGTGCCAACCAACTGAAAATTTGCTTGAGTTGCGAAGGGTGTTCAGCCAGACGCCCCGCATGGCGTTGCAAGGCGATGATGGCCGCCCCGGCTGCGCCGCCCGTGCACAAAGCGGCCAGACACAAAACGGGAAAGACCGGAAAGGCCGTGGCCATGACCATCCCGGCACAGGAAATCGACACGCTCAGGGCCATGGGCCGCTTCAACCCATGCCGGTCAGCAAAGCGCCCGGCCGGCAGGGCCAAAAACACCTGGGTCAAGGAAAACAGGGCCAGCAAAACCCCCACCGCCAACGGGCTGTAGCCCAAGTGCAGGGCCAGCAAAGGCGAGGCCATGCGAAAACCCGCCATGGTCGCGTGCAAGGCCACCTGGGCCGTGACCAGGCGGGCCAAATAAGGGGCCAGATTCGTCGCGGAGGCGCTGGCTGCTTCAGCCATCCAAATCTGCTTCGTTGGCATTCAGGCCCGGCAGCAAGGCGGCGGTTTGGGCCTCGGGCACGGCCTCGACGTTCTTCAAGGCGCGGTTCATCACATTGCTGCGCGTCTCGGCCTGGGCCAAGGTGTTGAGCACGGTTTGGGTTTGGGTTTTGACCTTGGCCAGCACATCGCCAAATTTGACGAACTCGGTCTTGACCGCACCCAGCACCTGTTTGACTTCGCTGGAGCGCTTTTCCAGCGCCAGCGTGCGAAAACCCATTTGCAGCGAGTTCAAAATGGCCATCAAGGTGGTCGGCCCCGCCAGGGTGACCCGGTGCGTGCGCTGCAACAACTCCATCAAGCCCGGGCGACGCAGGACCTCGGCGTACAGCCCTTCGGTGGGCAGGAACAAAATGGCGAAGTCGGTGGTGTGGGGGGGCGCAATGTATTTGTCGGCGATGGATTTGGCCTCGGCCACGATGCGCGCTTCCAACGCCTTGGCCGCCGCCTCACTGGCCACGGCATCGGCCTCGGACTGCGCGGCCAGCAAGCGCTCGTAATCTTCGTTGGGAAATTTGGCGTCAATCGGCAGCCACAAAGGCTCGCCGTCGTCGCCCCGTCCGGGCAGGCGAATGGCAAAGTCCACCGGGTTGCGCGAACCGGGCACGACCACCACCTGCTCGGCGTATTGTTCGGGCGCCAGCACCTGCTCCAACAGCGCCGACAATTGGGCTTCGCCAAACATGCCCCGGGTTTTGACGTTGGTCAGCAGGTGCTTCAAATCGCCCACGCCCTGGGCCAGGGTCTGCATTTCGCCCAAGCCCTTGTGCACCTGATCGAGCCGCTCGGCCACCATCTGAAAGCTCTGGCCCAAACGGGCTTCCAGGGTGCTTTGCAGCTTTTCGTCCACGGTTTGGCGCATCTCGTCCAACTTGGCCGCATTGTTTTGCTGCAACTGGGCGAGTTGCTGGTTGAGGGTGTCGCGGATTTCACCCATGCGCCGCGCATTGGTTTCGCTCAAGCCTTGCAGCTGAACGGCCAGGGTGTCGGTCAGGCCTTTTTGCAAGCTCAGAATCTGGCTGCCGAAGGTCTGCTGAAACAAGGCCATGCCCTGGGCTTGTTCTTGACGGGTGTCGCGGGCGGTGTCGGCCAACACCCGCGCGAGTTCACGCTCCATCGCATCCAGGCGGGCCAGCAATGGGGCCAGGGCTTCGGTGGGGTCCTGACTGGCTTGCCGTTGTTGCCAAGTCCACACCAAAAGCAACCCCACCAGTGCGAGCAACACCAGCAGCACAACGAGTATCAAAGTTTCCATGGCGCGGGCCTGTTCAATTGACGGGCGTCAAAGCCCGTCCTTGTGTGAGGAAGGCAATCAAGTTGTTGGCCGCCAGTTGGGCCATGGCCAAACGGGTTTTGACCGTGGCGCTGGCAATGTGGGGGGTCAGCACCACATTGGGCACATTCAGCAGATCGGGGTGCACCGAGGGCTCACCTTCAAACACATCCAGGCCCGCTGCGGCAATGCGTTTGTCACGCAGGGCCTGGGCCAAGGCCGCGTCGTCCACAATGCCGCCCCGGGCAATGTTGACCAGGGTGGCGGTGGGTTTCATCCAGGCCAATTCAGCCGCGCCCACGGCGTGGTGCGACTCGGCGCTGTAGGGGATCACCAGCACCACATGGTCGGCGGTTTTGAGCACCTCTTCCTTGCTGAGGTAGGTGGCGCGGCATTCGGCCTCGATGTCGGCACTCAAGCGGCTGCGGTTGTTGTACACCACCTTCATGCCAAAGCCGTGGGCACCGCGTTTGGCGATGCCCTGGCCAATTCGACCCATGCCCAAAATGCCCAAGGTGCTGCCATGAACTTCAGCGCCCGAGAACAGGTCGTAGCGCCATTTTTTCCAGTCCCCCCGACGCAAAAAATGCTCGCTCTCGGCCATGCGCCGGGCCGTGGCCATGAGCAGGGCAAAGCCAAAATCGGCGGTGGTTTCAGTCAGCACATCGGGGGTGTTGGTGGCTTTGACGCCGCGTGCCGTCATGGCAGGCACATCGAAGTTGTTGTAGCCCACCGCCATGTTGGCGCAGATTTTCAGATGCGGCGCGGCCGCCAGCACGGCCGCGTCAATGCGTTCGCTGCCGGTGGTGAAGGCCCCCACCTTGTCGCTCAGTTTGTGCGCCAGTTCAGTCGGGCTCCAAATCTCATCCTGGGGGTTGTCTTCGACCTCGAAATGCTGCTTCAACAAATCGATGATTTCGGGAAACACATCGCGGGCGACCAAAATTTTAGACTTGCTCATCTCAACTCCTTCAAGGCATATCCATCTCGAACACCTGGCGCAAATAGGCCAGGTATTTTTCATCGTCACACATGCCCTTGCCGGGCGTGTCGGACAGCTTGGCCACCGGCTGGCCGTTGCAACGCACCAGCTTGATGACCACTTGCAGGGGCTCGTAGCCCAGGTCATTGGTCAGGTTGGTGCCAATCCCGAAGGCCAGTTGGCACCGGCCCCGGAAACGCTCATAGAGTTCAATGGTGCGGGGCACCGTCAAACCGTCGCTGAAAATCAGCACCTTGGTGCGGGGGTCCACCCGCAGGTTGCGGTAATGCTCCAGGACACGTTCGCCCCAGGCGAAGGGGTCGCCGCTGTCGTGGCGGGCACCGTCAAAGAGTTTGCAGAAATACAGGTCGAAGTCGCGCAAAAAAGCCCCGATGCCATAAACATCGCTCAGGGCAATGCCCAAGTCGCCCCGGTATTCCTTGGCCCACATTTCAAATCCAAACACCTGGCTGTCGCGCAAACGCGGCCCCAGCGATTGGCAGGCTTGCAGGTATTCATGGGCCATGGTGCCCAAGGGGGTCAGGCCCAAGCGCATGGCCGCCAGCACATTGCTGGTGCCCGCCAGTTGCTCGCCCTGGTGCTGGCCCAGACGGCTGTTCAAAACCCGCAGCACTTCTTCGTGCCAGGCCTTTGAAAAGCGGCGGCGGGTCCCGTAGTCGGCAATCTTCAGGTTGTGCAGGCCCTCGCCGCGCAGGAGCGCGATCTTCTCGTCCAGGCGCCGACGACCTTCCGGAAAATCGGGCACTTTGACGGTGTTGCGGAAATAGACCTCGTTGACAATCGCCAGCACCGGGATTTCAAACAAGATCGTGTGCAACCAAGGCCCTTGGATGGTGATGTCGATTTCATCGTTGGGCAAGGGCGTGACGGCAATGTATTTTTCATTGAGCTTGAACAAGCCCAAAAAGTCCACAAAATCGCCTTTGATGTAGCGCATGGAGCGCAGATAGGCCAGCTCGTTTTCCTGAAAAGTCAGCTGGCAGAGAGAGCGAATTTCGTCCCGAATCTCGCCCACGAACTGGGCCAGGTTGATGCCTGGATTGCGGCACTTGAATTTGTACTCCACCTGGGCACCCGGAAATTGGTGCAACACCACCTGCATCATGGTGAATTTGTAGAGGTCGGTGTCGAGCAGGCTGGTGATGATCATGGTCAAGGCCTCGGGCTTCTATCCGGCTTCAAGCCAACCAGCGGGTGAAGTTGGCCACACTTTCACGCGGGGTCTCCAATTGGTTCACCAAGGCCTGGTCGTCCGCGTAACCCAGGGACATGCCACACACCAAGACCTCTTCGGGCCCGGCCTGCAAATGCCGCATGACCAGTTTGGAAAAATTGCGCCAAGCCCCTTGGGCGCAGGTGTCCAGGCCTTGGGTTTTGGCGGCCAGCATCAAGGTCTGCATGAACATGCCAAAGTCCACCAATGCGGCCCCTTGCATGCTGGTGTGGGTGGTGAAAAACAGGCCCACCGGGGCGTCAAAGAAACGGAAGTTGCGTTGCTGCTGTTGGTGCATGCCGTCCTTGTTGTCGCGGGTCAAGCCCAGCAAGCCGTACAAAGCCCAGCCGTTTTGACGGCGTCGGTCCAAAAAGGGGGACCCCACTTTGCGGTCTGCGGATTCACCGGCCTGCCCAAACGCCTGCGCCTGCTCGGGCTGTTGGCGCAACAGGTCGTGCGCCGCACAGGTTTCGGCCACCAAGCGCTCGCGCGACGCCCCTTGCACCACATACACCTGCCAGGGTTGCATATTGGTGCCCGAGGGCGAACGGGCAGCGGTTGCCAGCAAAGTGGTCAGCACCTCGTGGGGCACGGGGTCGGGTTTGAAGGCACGCAAGGATTTGCGCGAACGCACCAGGGCATCAAATTCAGCAAAATCAACACTCACTTGAGCAGTCCTTTCAAGACCGATAGCAAAGCCGGGGGCAAGGGCACCGGGCGGCGGCTCGCGCTGTCCACATACACATGGACAAAATGGCCGCTCGCCGCGCTGAGGGGTTCCCCTTGGGCAAACACCCCCAATTCATAACGCACACTGCTGCTGCCGATGTGGGCCACCCGCATGCCCAATTCCACCGCCTGCGGAAAGGCCAACGGGGCAAAGTAATTGCAATGGGTTTCAACCACCAGGCCAATGGTTTCACCGGCGTGAATGTCCAAGGCCTCCTGCTCAATCAGGTGGGCGTTCACGGCCGTATCAAACCAGTGGTAATAAATGACGTTGTTGACATGCCCATAGGCATCGTTGTCGCTCCAGCGGGTCGTGATGGGGCGAAACAGCGGGTAGGCATCGCGGGATTCGGGTTGAGGTCGGGTCATGCCAGGGGATTTTGCCAGCTTGCCAAGCCGGTTCGAAAAACCGAGAATGAATCGGGTGATTTCTGGAGCAGGAGACTGACATGATCATGACCAACGAGCAATTGGTGGCGGCCCACAAGGCCAATGTTGAGACCCTCTTTGGCCTGACCTCCAAAGCGTTCGAGAACATTCAAAAACTGACCGAGCTGAATCTGAACGCCTCGCGGGAGGCTTTGCAGCAATCGGCCGAGCACACCCAGGCCTTGCTCAGCGCCAAAGACGCGCAAGAGCTGCTGGCCTTGCAGGCCCGGTTGTTCCAACCCTTGGCCGAAAAAACCGTGGCCTTCAGCCGCCAACTGATTGACATCGCGGCGACCCGGGATTTTTCCGAAGCCCTGGAGACCAAAAACGCCCTGCTTGACGCCATTGCGGCCTTTGCGTCCATCCAAAAGGCCCTCAAACAAGCGGCCGATTTGCAGGCCACCGATTGGGCCGCAGGCCCCTAAGGGCTGGCCGCCAGCGCGGCTTTCAAAGCGGGCAAAGCCATGAGCATGGCTCGACGACCACTTTCAATGGCCTGGCGACGGGCAGCAAAATTGGTGCTGGTGACGCCGGTCAGGGCCGGCTTGATCACCAGGTCAGCCTGCTTCAACTCATAGCGGTTGATGCTCTTGGACATGATGGCAAAGGTCTGCAGCACGATTTGCAGCGTGCCCGTGTTGTCCGAGTCATCGGGGGGCGATGAAATATCCACCGCAATCACAAAATTGGCCCCCATTTGACGGGCATAACCCACCGGCACTGGGGCCACCAGCCCACCATCGACATAGTCGCGCCCCGCGATTCGCACCGGCTCAAACACCCCGGGCACCGCACTGGAGGCCCGCACCGCCAGGGCCGTGCTGCCCCGCTGGAACAAAATGCCTTCGCCCGTGCGCAGGTCCGTGGCCACAATGCCCAAGGGGATTTTCAGGTTTTCAATGGTTCGCCGCCCCACCAGCCCGTCCACATACCGCCCCAAGGCCTCGCCCTTGAGCACGCCCCGGCTGACAAAGGGCAAAGTCCAGTCGGTGATGACGGCCTCGTCCATGGTCAAAGCAACCTGTTGCAACGCCTGCCCGTTTTTACCGCTGGCATACAAAGCCGCCACCAAACTGCCCGCCGAGGTGCCGCACACCAAGTCCGGTCGAATGCCCGCTTCTTCCAAAACCTGAATCACGCCAATGTGCGCGAAACCACGGGCCGCACCACCGCCCAAAGCCAGGCCCAATTTCAAAACGGGTTTGCTGGGCGGGGGCTCCTCCACCTCGGCCACGGGCGGCGGTGAGGCGGGGGGCAAAGTCTGGCTGCTGGCATGGTCGGCTGGGGCCGTGGTCAGGGGGGGCGCTGCGGCACAACCCCACAAAGCCAAGACCAGGCACGCCAACAAGCAGGTGAAAAGCCAGGACCGGCCACGCGCATTGGCTGGTAAAAAAGAAGGCAGGGGCCGGTGTGCAAAGGGCTTCATAGACCGCCATTGTGCAATGAGATAATCCGCGCCATGACGAGTTTGCTGCGGGTTTTGTTGCTGGGTGTTTTCATGGCTGCGCTGGATTCTGCCGTCATCGCCCCCGTGATTCCCGCCATCCAAACCGAGTTTGGCATCAACCACCGCGAGGTGGGTTTGATGATGTCGGCCTTTGTGCTGTTTTCACTGACCAGCACGGTCTTGATGTCCCACTTGAGCGACCGCCTGGGCCGTCGTCCGATTTTCTTGAGCGGTGTCGCCCTGTTTGCCTTGGGTTCACTCGTCATCGCGGGTGCCGGTGCCTGGGGGAGCCATCAAGCGGGCTGGCTGGGATTTGGCTGGGTCATGCTGGGCCGTGTTTTACAAGGCCTGGGCAGCGGTGGCATTGTGCCCAGCGCCAGTGCGGTCATCGGCGATGTGCTGCCCCCCGATCAACAAGGCCGGGCCTTGGGTTGGATCGGTGCGGTGTATGGCATGGCTTTTGTGCTCGGCCCGCCCTTGGCCGGGGCTTTGACGGTTTGGGCCAGCTGGCCTTGGATTTTTCTCATCAACCTGCCACTGGCCTTGTACCTGCTGCGCGCAGGCGCCCAACAGCTGCCCCCGCCTGTGGCACAGTCCCCACACTCCCCCACGGCGTTGAACCCTGCAACGGATTGGCTGGGTTTGGGCCTGTTTTTCAGCGGCCTGTTCGCCCTGCTCTTGGGCCTGACCCAATTGGGCGATGCTTTTACTGGCCGCCTGATCTGGCCTTGGGCCTTGCTCACCGCCGGGATTTTGCTGATCTTGTTTGTGCAGGTCGAAAACCGGGTCAGCCAACAGGGCCAGCGCGCCATGGTGCCCCTGGTCTTGTTCAGCCACCGGCGCCTGGCGATCACCTACGGCCTGACCCTGGGTTCGGGCATGAGCATGGGGGGAATTGCCTTTTTAACCTCGCTGGCCACGCACAACTTTGGCGTGTCTGCCCAACACGCGGGCTTTGTCTTGCTGCCTTTGGTGCTTTGCTCGATGCTGAGCTCCATGCGTTCAGGCCAATTGCTCCATCGCCTGGGCGCCCGCAGGCTGATTGTGGTCGGCTTCGCGGCCCTGACGCTGGGCTATGGCGGCAGCGCCCTGGCGGCCCTGCTGCAAGGGGGCTTGCTGGCTTTTGGCTTGTTCACTGCCCTTGTCGGTTTGGGCGTGGGCATCTTGGTGGGGGGGGCGCTGCGCTCGATCGCCTTGCAAGAAGCCCCCGCCGATCTGCGTGCCACGGCGCAGGGCTTGATCAATCTTTTCAATGGCCTGGGGACCTTGCTGGCCACCACCGCCATCAGTGTGGTGGCCGACCTGATCGGCGACACGGGCGGCTGGGGATTCCCAGTGGCCTACCTGGGCCTGGCCTGTGCCCTGCTGGCCTTGTGGGGGCTGGCCTTGTGCCTGCCTGCCAAACCAGACCAAACACCATGACAAACCGACTGAAACCGGGGCTTTTAGCCCCCCTCCTCCTTGGCATCCTTGGCGCGATCAGCGTGGCCCAAGCCGGTCAATGGTCTGAGGTTTATGCCTCCCGCTCCGGCCTGAGCTATGTGAACCTGAGCACGGTGACGCACCACAAAAATCTGACCCAGGTGATGACCATGATGTCCTACGACGGCCCCCAGATTTACTCTGCCAAAAAAACCTACCAGTCCACCAGCACGGTGATGGAATTTGACTGCGCCCGGGCCCTGGTGCATGCCCAAGGCGTGGTGTTTTATGCAGGCCCTTTGCTCTCCGGCGATGTGGTCAGCAAAGAGGGGGTGATCAGCCCCATGGAGCCCGTGCCCGACGGGACCCCGATTGAAAAAATCATGCGCCTGGTGTGCGACTGAACGGAAGTCAGTGGCCCAGCATCTCCTGGGTCAGCGCTTGCGCACCGTACACCTGGTTCATGGCCTCGATGATGGCGGCGCTGTCCACGGCCACCGCCCGGTTGACCGCCTCATCAAACCAATAAGCGCCCCCCAATGAGGGCAGGTTGCCGTCAAACACCAAGCCCACCAATTCGCCGTGGGTGTTGAGCACCGGGCTGCCCGAATTGCCGCCAATGATGTCATTGGTCGAAACGAAGTTGAACGGCGTGGCCAGATTCAAACGTGCTTTCGCAGCCAGCCAGGACTCGGGGAGCTTGAAGGGCTCGGCCCCGGTGGCCCGCGTGAAAGCACCGCCCAAAGTGGTGAAAGGCGGAATATCTCGCCCCCGCTCTTGCCAACCTTTCACCCGGCCATACGACAAGCGCAAGGTGAAGGTGGCGTCAGGGGCTTGGCGATCGCCCCACAGGGCAAAGCGGGCTTTGGCAATTTTTTCGCTGTTCTTGGTGATGACCGATTCCACCTCTTTCTCGTAGCGTGTGCGCAAGCCTCGGGCAATGGGATCGACCTTCAGGGCCAATTGGATAAAGGGGTCTTGGCTTTGCATCACGGCGGCCATGCCGCCGTCCCACAAAGCGTGGCGCACCGCGCTATCGCCCAATTGGGTGCGGGCAACCAGGTCCTTGGCCAGATTGGCGGGCGACTCAAGCCCCAGAATTTGCTTCACCACCTCGTCATCGGCCCCCAACACCTCCCGCGCTTTGGTGAGTGAAAAAGTCAACAACAAGCTTTCAAACTCGGGATAAATGGGCGCGGCAGAAAACAAGCGCGCTTGCAACTGCGGCAAGGCCGATTCGTTGTACTCGGGCAAACGCTCGGCATTGGGCTTTTCGCGTTCAGCCGCACCCCGCACCAAAGCGCGGGCCATGCTGTAGTAACGGGTTTGCAAAGCGGCTCCGCTCTCCCATTGTGAATAAGCCGGACGAATGTCTTTGGCGAGTTTTTCGGCCTGTGCAATTTGTTGCCAGGCATCGCCCACTTCGTTCTTCAACGCTGGGGTCTTGCTGACGAATTCTTGCAAGGCGGCTTCATCGGCGGCCTTGCGCTCCAACAAACCTGGGTTCAACAAGGCATCGAGCTGACCATGCAAGGCCTTGAAGCTGTTTTCAACATGAAACAGTTCGGTGGTCGAGATGCGTTTTTGCTCCACCCCCCGCTCACCAAACTCGGTCAACAGGCCGCGCTCTTGCGACAGGCGCGGCAACACATTCAAAGCCAGGTTGTCGCGACGGGCCTGCAACTGGGCCAAGGTCAACTCGCGCTGGGTCGAACCCGGGTGGCCCACGGTCATGACCGGCTCGCCCGCTTGCGGGCCTTGGGCATTCAGCGGAAAGAATTCGGCCACGGCCGCAGGCTGTCCGCCCTCATAGACCCGCACCATCGCCATGTCCAAATCGAACCGTGGAAAGTTGAAGTTGTCGGGATCGCCACCAAAAAAGGCCATCGATTGCTCGGGCGCAAAGACCAGTCGGACATCCTGGAAACGGTGGTATTGGTAGAGCTTGTACTGACCGCCGTGGTAAAGCGAGACCACATCGCAGCGGATTTTTTCTTTTTCCTTGGCAGCACATTCAGCCGTCAAATTGGCTTCCACCGCGTTTTTGGCCTTTTGAAACTCGGTGCCCGACAGGCCTTGGGTCGCCCGCTTGACGGTTTCTGTCACGTCGGTGATTTTTTCGAGGCGGTTCACCTCCATCGCCGGACAGCTGCGCTCCTCGGCTCGGGACTTGGCCAAAAAGCCCTCTTTCAGGTAGTTTTTACCCGCATCAGAAATTTCTTCAATGCATTGGGCTGCGCAATGGTGGTTGGTCAAGACCAAACCGTCTTTGGAAACAAACGAGGCCGAACACCCCCCCGCAATGCGGGCCGCGCCCAACAGGGCTTTGTGGGTCCAGTCGGCAGAGGGGCTCCAGCCCAAATCCTTTTGCATGGCGGCCGTGGGCAAATGGTCCAGGGTCCACATCCCTGGCTCGGCCTGGGCCAGCGTCACGCTCAGTGCGAAGGACAAAACCCCCAAGCACTGACTTTTATTCCATTGATTTCGCAAAAACATCACTTCTCCTCATTGATTTTTTTTAACCAGGCCTGCAAGGCCACAACGACCAAGACAAACACCAAGCCCCCCAGCCACAAGGCATAGGGGCCAAACGAATCCCCCACCAAGGCCAAGGGAGCCGATTGCCCCGAGAACACCACCAGGGCCGCCAACAACACCCCGACCAGGCTTTCGCCCACGATCATGCCGGAAGCCAGCAACACTTGGTGCTGTTTGGCCGACTCCGGGTCACGGCCCTTGGCGGCGCGGCGTTCGGCCCACCAGCCCAGCACCGCCCCCACCACCACCATCAGGGTGGTGGCCGTGGGCAAATAAATCCCCAGGCCCACGGCCAGGGGTGACAAATGGGCTTTGCCCTGAGAGAAGCGATGCACCAAGGCATCCACCAAGATGGCAGCCACACCAATCGCCGCCCCCATGCCCAGCAAATCCCAATCCAGTGAACCTTGAATCACGCCCTTGGCCAGGGCCGAAATCAGCGCCGCCTGCGGTGCCGCCAGGGCCTTGGCCGGATTGGCACCAGCGCTGCCCGCAAAACCATACGCCTGGGCCAGCAAGTCCAACACGGGTGGAATCACCGCCGCGCCAGCTACCACACCCACCAACAAGGCGACCTGTTGCCGCCAGGGCGTGGCGTCGACCAATTGACCGGTTTTCAGGTCTTGCAAGTTGTCATTGGACACCGTGGCCACGGCCACAATCACCGCCGTCACAAACAAGGCAAACGCCACCAGGGCCGGTCCTGCCGAAGGCGGCAACCGCCGGCTGGAAGGGCGTCGTCACGTTTCCGGACCCGCGAATCGACGGCCGCGGCGCGGTAATGTTCCCGATCGAAGGCGGACGCTGGATGCTGGCGCTGGCGGCTGGCCGGC
>CAIUTG010000236.1 GCA_903902035.1 uncultured Curvibacter sp.
AACTGGCTGAATCCCTGGGTGTGTTGGCCGGGGTTTTGCCTGCCGTGCCAGGTGCAATGCCGTCGATGATGGTGGCATCCAGGTGCGTGTAGCCACCCAATACCTGCCAGTTCTCAGAGATTTTTCCTGCCATGCCAGCACGCAAGCCATTGACCTGCACTGTGCCTGTGGCGGAGTAATGGCCAGAATCGTCAGAAGACCTGGCGTTGAATTGGGTGATCTGAAATGCGGCTGCAGTCCAAGACAATTTGCCATCGTTTTGATCCCATTTCCCTCCGACTTCATAGGCCCGATTTCGCTGTGGGGGCAGTGGTTGCGTGCCCCCTGTGGTGTTCACCAGTTGCTCAAGCGAAGGGTTGAAGGAGGTGCTGTACGACAGGTAATAAGACTGCTGCTGTGTGGGTTGCCAGATGCCGCCTGCACGCACGCTGGTGAAATGAACGGTTTGACTGGCAGTTGCAGGAGTCGTTGAGGTGGCAATCGAGTTGCCAATGCTGGCGTCAAAACGATCGTGGCGAAGCCCCCCAACAAGCTTGAAATAAGGGTTCAGGTCGATGGTGTCATTTGCGAAAACCGCCACCGTCGTGGCGTGGCCCGTTGCCAAATTGCCAGCGACGCTGGGCGCCTGGCTTGGCGAGTCGCCTGCGTCGGGGTGGAGCAAGGGCGTACAGGCGGTGTAGCCAGAGGTTCCCCCCGCCGCATTGAGTGCGACACCATTGCAAAAGCCATTGCGGTAACTGTTTTGGTTGTTGTAGTTGTCCAGGCCGAACGACACGCCGGCAAGCACGGTGTGCTTGATCGCGCGAGACTTGTACTCACCGTTGAATTCGGTGGTGTTGTCAATCGAGGTGTCGTGGATCACCCGGTCGTGACTTTGTTGGCGTACCCACAACTGGCTCAAAGGCAGGGAAGAACTGGCTGCAGCGGGGAGGGCTGTCGTGCCAGTCGATAAAGGAACATAGGCCCCATTTGCCGCGAGGGTTCCCACGTTTTGTGGCGCGGTTTCTCGTGCGTCGGTGGTGACCCGGTTGAACTGGGTTTGATTGCGCAAGGCGCTGCTTGACGATAGCTTGTGGTCGATGACCGCGATCAAGGATGCAATGTCCGAGACCGTCCGGTCATCGTTGAAACCATAAGCCGTGTGACGGTCGACATCAGCCGGGACTCCGTTCAAGTTGGGGACACCGTAATCCACCTGGTCATGATTGTGTTGCAGCAAGGCCGACAGGGTGATGGTGGTTGGCTCGCCAATGCCTAGTTTGAGCGCGGGGGCAATGCCAAAGTCTTTGAGTCGGGTCTGATCGCGGGTGGTGGCGTTGCCCTCTTGCGCCATCACTGCCACACGAAATGCAGCGGTATCGGACAGTGGAGCATTGTGATCCAGCAGCGTGCGCACCAAGCCGGTGCTGTTGGCGGAAACCTGAACCTCGGTGGCTTCTTTCAGGCTTGGCTTTTTGGTGACTTGGTTGATGACGCCGCCCGTTGAGCCACGACCAAACAACATCGAAGATGGCCCCATCAAGACTTCGATGGCATCCAGCGCAAAGGTGTCGCGGTAATACTGGCCGCGGTCTCGTGCGCCATCCAGGTACACATCGGTGCGGGCCGAAAAACCATTGAGGTTGATATTGGTGCCAATCTGGCCGCCTTCAGCACCGCCAATCGTCAGACCAGGCACATTGCGCAAAGCCGTGGCAAGTGACGTCGCACCTTGAGAATCCATGACAGCCCGGTCAACAATGATCACCGATTGAGGAATGTCACGCACATCAGCGGGCAGGCGCGACAGTGACACATCGTTGCTGCGCCAGCTTTTGTCTTTGGCGCCGCTGACGGTGACCTCATGTAGCGTGAGGGGGGGCGCCATTTTCGACGCCGTGGCCTGGGGCTCATCTGGCGTTGAAGGGGTCTCTTGAGCCAGGAGACCCATGGGGGCAAGTCCCCAAGCCATGCCCAAGCCAATTGCCAGTTGCGTTTTGCGCAGCATCTTCATTCCTAAATTTGATTAGGCACTGGCTGGCGGCGGCTGGCTTGTGCAGTGACACGGGAAGTGGCAACGGGTTACTTCGTCAGGATGAGCTTGCCGGTTGAGGTTTGCCTGAGTCGGTAGATCACGTCGCCATGTTTGATTTCAACTTCGCCTGCCCCCAAAAAGAGTGCAGTGCTGGCAATCTGGGTTGCACCTGTTCGAGGGGTGTTGTGGTTGGGCGCCAACCTTGGGGAAGGTGACGCCGATGTTTCACTGCGGTCGAAGGGTGCGCGCTGATTCGAAATCATGCCCCTGACTATAAATGAGAATGATTCGCATTACAAGTAACGCCTTTGAATCAATTTGAAATTTAGTGAATGATTGGCAGCGGCCTGAGGGCTGACCATGCGCTCATTGCGGTCGCCTGATCAATTTCAGCCATTTAAACCCTGCCGAACCGCAACGTCGCCATGCTGGCAACGCCGTTCCATCGGGAAATAAAAAAGCCACCGAGGGTGGCTTTTTTAAATCAAGGGGAATTGGATGGCGGAAGCGGTGAGATTCGAACTCACGGACGTCGTAAAACGTCGCCGGTTTTCAAGACCGGTGCATTCAACCGCTCTGCCACGCTTCCTGGGGTCGGCATTGTAGCCCTTAGATTGCCGCCCTGGGCTTCAGCAGTTGAGCTGATCGGCCAAATCCAAGAAATTCTTTGCATGGAAATCATTGCCGGCTTGGGCCGACACATCCTTGATGTGGCGGACGCCCCATTCCAAAGGCCGCTCAATGTAGGCGGTGTGCATGCCGCAGGCACGGGCGGCCGCGAGGTCATCGTGGTGAGCGGCCACCAAGGCGGTTTGTTGGGGCGTGACGTTAAAAACGTCAGCGACGCCCAAGTAGACCGTTGGGTCGGGTTTGTAGGCGCGAAAGACTTCGGCACTTAACAAACAATCCCAAGGCAGTTGCCCGTGTTTGGACAGCGCGGTCAACAGACCCAGGTTGCCGTTGGAGAGGGTGCAAAGGGTGAATCGGGTTTTCAGGCGCTGCAAGCCCGCCACCACATCGGGCCAGGGGTCCAGTCGGTGCCAGACCCGGTTGAGGTGCTGGCGCTCGGCTTCGCTCAATCCCGTCAGGCCAAATTGGGGCAGCAATGACTCCAGAATCAGCCGATGCAAGTCGTCAATGCGGGTCCAGCCCAACTCGCCCGAGCGCACGCGTTGCATGGCCGGCACATAGCCCGCCCGCCAGGCGCGGGCAAAGGCGTCACCATCGAGGTGGGGCCAGCGGGCGGCGATCTCGCGTTGAATGCTGCCGTGCCAATCGACCACGGTGCCAAAGACATCGAAGGCCAGGATTTGAAGCTCGGGTGCTGTGGTTGGGTGGGGCATGGGGGCGATTCAATCGAAGGGGTTTTGACAGGCCGCGCAAGCCACTTGCACCAGCCGACGCTTAGCGGTGCTGGCACCGGGGCTGATTTCGCAGGCGCTCAACTGTCCGCCCCAGACGCATCCGGTGTCCATGCCAATCAAATGCGGGCGGTCCAGCCAGCCCAGGCGAGACCAGTGGCCAAACGCGACCGTGGTGTGGGCGGTTTGGCGCTGCGGGGCCTCAAACCAGGGCACATGACCGGCAGGGCCGCTGTCGGCCGCTTCGGAGCTGTCAAGCGCCATGGCCCCTTCCGGGGTGCAAAAACGCAAACGCGTCAGCGCATTGACAATCACCCGAAGGCGGTCTTCACCCACCCAACTTTCCTGCCAGGTGTTGGGCAGGTTGCCAAACATTGTTCGCAAAAAATGGGGCCGCGATTCCTGGCTGAGCCGGGCTTGAACCTCTTGGGCCAAGGCCAGGGTTTTGCTCACATCCCAGCTGGGCAAGACACCGGCGTGAACCATCAAAACCTGGTGTTCAAAGCGAGCCAAGGGCTGTTGGGCCAGCCAGTTCAAAATGGCTTGGCGTTCGGCGTTTGGGGCATTCAGAACGTCTTGAAAAGTGTCTTTGGCACGGAAGGGGCGAATGCCCTCGGCCGCCGCGAGCAGGTGCAAGTCGTGGTTGCCCAGCACGCAGCGGGCCGCGTCACCCAGGGCCATCAGTCGCCGCAAGACGGCCAGGGAAGCCGGTCCCCGGTTGACCAAGTCCCCCAAAAAATAAGCCACATCGCGGCTGGGCGAAAAATCCAGTTTCTGCAGCAATTCGCCCAAAGCCGAGTCGCAACCCTGAACGTCACCAATCAAGTAAAGTGCCATGGTCGTATTTTGCCGGTTGAATTCATGGATTTTTTGCTCATCACTTTGCTGATTTTGCTCAATGCAGCATTTGCCATGTCTGAATTGGCCTTGGCCTCCAGCCGCAAAGCCAGGCTGACCACGCTGGCCGAGGCGGGGGACCGAGGGGCTCAGGCGGCTTTGAAACTGCTGGAGAGTCCCACCGAATTTTTGTCTTCGGTGCAGGTGGGCATTACCTCGATCGGCATGTTGAACGGCATTTTGGGCGAGGCCGCCTACAGCGATGATGTGGCCGCCGGGCTTCAGGCTTTGGGCGTGCCCGCCTCGGTCTCGGGCTGGTTGGCCACGGTCTTGGTGGTGACCTTGATCACCTACATCACCATTGTGTTTGGCGAGTTGGTGCCCAAGCGGATTGGTCAGATGTACCCGGAAGCCGTGGCCCGGTGGGTGGCGCGCCCCATGGTCCTGGTGGCCCAGGTCGCGCAACCGTTTGTGCGCTGTTTGACTTGGAGTACCGAAACCACCTTGCACCTTTTGCGCCTCGATCAAAACCAAGCCCAGGGGGTCACGGAGGCGGAGATCAGTGCGAGCCTGGAGGAGGGCCTGGACGCGGGGGTCATTGAGCAGCATGAACACCAAATGGTGCACAACGTTTTTCGCCTGGATGACCGCACCCTGACTTCACTGATGCTGCCACGCACCGAAATTCAGTGGCTGGAAGCCTCTGACACGGCGGCGGCCTGCTTGAAGAAAATCAGCGATTCCGAACGCACCGCCGACCCCTCTTTTAGCCATTCCTGGTATCCCGTTTGTCGGGGGTCTTTGGACGATGTCGTCGGCTTGATCAGTGTGGCCAAGTTACTGACTTTGAATCCCAAGGCGCAAGAAGCCATCGAGGGCCACACCGTACCCGCTGCCTTTTTGCCTGAAACCCTGACGGGCATGGAGTTGTTGGCGCAATTCAGGGGCACGGCGGCCCGCATGGTCTTGGTGGTGGATGAATATGGCGTGGTTCAGGGTTTGATGACGCCCCGCGACTTGCTGGAGGCCATTACCGGCGAATTGCAACCGGCTCAGCACACCGAAGCCTGGGCTTTGCCCTTGCCCCAGGGGCGTTGGGAATTGGACGGCTTGATGCCCATTGAGGAATTGAAAGCGCGCCTGGAAATTGACGAGCTGCCAGAGGAAAACAAAGGCCGTTACAACACCCTGGCGGGTTTATTGATGTTTGAGACGGGCCATTTGCCCGTCACCCAGGAAAAAATAAGCTGTGCGGGCTGGTCGTTTGAGGTCTTGAGTTTGGAAGGGCGGCGCATAGATAAAGTGTTGGCCACGCCCAATAATTAAAATTGTTTATTTGTTTGCTAGAACTTACAATTTGAATTCGAATTGATTTATAATGATTTCTGAAATGCTTTATTATTCAGAGTCATCAAGGCGATCATTTTGAATGATCACAGTGATTCGGGTTTCATTTCTTCTTTACATTATTCAAAGACGACGATCATGAGCACTACTTACAAAGATCTTTTGCAACAACGCGAAGCGTTGGAAAAACAAATTGCTGAAGCGCGCCGCGCTGAAACGGCTGCTGCTGTGGCGCAAGTGCGCGCCTTGGTGGCAGAGTTCGGTCTGGTGGCCAATGACATATTTCCTTCAGGCCGTGCAACGCGTGGCACGGCTTCAAGCCGTGGTTCCAAAGTGGCCCCCAAATACCGCAATCCGGCCACTGGTGAAACCTGGACCGGCCGTGGCAAAGCGCCCAAATGGATTGCAGACCAAGACCGCAGTCAATTTTTGATTGCCTGATTCTCTCTTCCATTGAGACGGGCCCTGCCTTGTTAAACAAGGCAGGGCTTTTTTGCGGGGTTTTGTGGCGCTTGATTTGATTATTGCGGGTGCGGGCATTGGGGGCTTGTCCTTGGCCATGGCGCAGTCGCGTTTGTCTGCGCAACCCATTCGGGTGCTCGAAAAAACCGCTGTTTTGAGCGAAGTGGGTGCCGGTTTACAACTCGGACCCAATGCGGTGCGTCATTTGATTGCCTGGGGTTTGGGGCCTGCTTTAAAGCAGGTGGCATTCGAACCCCGTCGATTACAGGTCCATTCCCTGCTGAGTGGCGCGGTATTGGCCGAATTGGCGCTGGCAGATCAAGGCCGTGCGCAGCAAATCTACGGGGCCCCTTATTGGTGCCTGCGTCGGGCCGATTTACAACAGGCGTTGTTGCAGGCGGTTCAGGCGTCGGGCCAGATTGATTTGCAACTGGGCCAGGCTTGGCAGGCCGTCCCGCAGGCCCGCCCCGGCGACCAAGGAGAGGCTCCGCTGCTGATCGGGGCCGATGGACTTTGGAGCCCCGTGCGTGCCTGGGCTTGGCCTGAGGTCGCTGCGCCACGGGCCAGCGGGCATGTGGCTTGGCGTGCGCTTTTGCCGCAAATGACCTTGCCTGTGGCCTTGCGCAGCGATTGTGTGCGGGTCTGGATGGGGCCACGTTGTCATGTGGTGGCTTACCCGGTGGCGGCGGGCGAGCAACTGAACTTTGTTGCCATTTCCAATCAAACCCAGGAACCTGCACCCATCGGCGCTGAGGATTTTTGGGACCAAAGCACCGACCTGGACTGGGTCCGACAAAGTCTGCTGCCACAGGCGCCGCCGTCCTTGCGGCCTTTGTTGGAGGCGGTGCCTGCTTGGCGGCAATGGCCATTGTTCGAGCGACCGCCCCTGGGCTCGGCCGCCGAGATGGCGCGCGGTCGGGTGGCTTTGTTAGGCGACGCCGCGCACCCGATGCGGCCTTATTTGGCGCAAGGTGCCGCCATGGCCATTGAAGACGCTGCCGAGTTGGCCGCATGCCTGTCGCAGCAGTCTGATGCCAGCGCTTTGTCCAGCTATGCGCAACGCCGCTGGCAGCGGTGTGCCCAGGTGCAAAGGGCATCGCTGCGCAATGGTCGCATTTTCCACGCCAGCGGCCCCTTCGGCCTGGTGCAAAAAGCCCGCGATGCGTCCTTGCGCTTGCTGGGGCCGTCTTTGTTGGATCCGGCTTGGTTGTATGGTGGCGGGCCTGTGTTGTCGGCTTGAGTCACGGCGGAGCGCTTCTTATTGGGAAATTTCTCGGGCGGCTTCCACCTGCGACTCGAAATACCGTTGGGCGGAATAGACCACGCTGGACATCAACACCACCGTTCCGGCCAAAAGAGCGACCACGATGGCCCCAATCGTGCCCCAGTGCGTGGCCCCGGCGGGGGCGTCCAAGGGGGCTTGCGGGTTAAACCGGGCGTTCCATTTTTCTGGCGTTTGCAGGCCGTACAAAATGGCCATGAAGGCGCTGCTGGCCAAGGCAACCCCGAAAATCGGCAGCAAGACCCAGCTGAGCGGGTCGTCCAGGCCAAATTCACGCACCCGCTGCAAACCCCAAAGCCCCAACCCGGTGGGGAGCCAGAGTGAAAAGCCCCATAAATCGCGCCAGCCGTGCAGGTAAAAACGGTGCAGCCCCAGGCTGCCACCTAAAAGGGCCAGCCAGGCGGCGGTGGTTTTGTTTTTCATGTGAGTCGTTGTTTCCTAAGAGAAGCGTTATAATCATGGGCTTTTCTGCGTGTCGCTGGCCGGGTGGCCATGTCGCGTGTCTCAAACGCAAGAAAAATTTCGGAAGCAATTCCACCACCCAAGGATAAACCATGGTCGTCATTCGACTTTCTCGCGGCGGCTCCAAAGCCCGCCCTTTTTACAACATCGTCGTCGCCGACAAGCGCGAGCGCCGTGATGGCCGCTTCATTGAGCGTCTGGGTTACTACAACCCCGGTGCCAAAGCCACTGAAGAAGGTTTGCGCATTGCCCAAGACCGCTTGACCTATTGGCAAAGTGTCGGCGCTCAAGCGTCTGACACCGTGCTGCGTTTGGCCAAGCAATTGGCTGCCAAAACGGCTTGAACGACGCCCCGGCATTTCCCCGTTTGGATTCGGCGGAATTGCCCGCTGATGCCATCGAGGTGGCCCGCATCGGCGAGGCCTGGGGCATCAAGGGGTGGTTCAAGATCATCCCATTCAGCGCCCAACCCGAGGCGCTTTTTTCTTCCAAGCGCTGGTATTTGCAGCCGCCCGATCGTGGCCCCAAGCCCTTCGGCGGAACGGTGCTGCTGCCCATCAAAGAAGCCAAAGACCATTCGGGCTCGGTGGTGGCTTGCTCGCACGACATTCAAGACCGCACTGCCGCCGAGGCCTTAAAAGGTGCGCGGGTCTGGGTCGCTCGCAGCAGTTTCCCTAGCGCCGCGCCCGATGAGTATTACTGGGTGGATTTGATCGGCCTGTCTGTCGTCAATCGCGAAGGGCTTGATTTGGGCGTGGTCACCGACCTGTTGTCGACCGGGCCCCAAACCGTGTTGGTGATTCAATACCCGGGTCCTGAGGGCAAGACCTTGGAGCGCATGGTTCCTTTCGTCGCCGCGTACATTGATCAGGTTGAGTTGCCTCAGAAGCTGATTCGGGTGGATTGGCAACCCGAATATTGAGCCCCCTCAATCCAAGGTAGAGCAAAGGCTGGCCGTGCGCTTTGATGTCGTGACCCTGTTTCCCGAGTTGTTTGCGCCCTTTTTGTCATTGGGCGTGACCAGGCGTGCCTTCGCCTCTGGCGCGATGGAGGTGCGTTTGTGGCAGCTGCGGGATTTTGCCGAAGGCGCTTATCGCCGCGTGGACGACCGGCCTTTTGGTGGCGGCCCCGGCATGGTCCTGATGGCCGAGCCTTTGAGCCGTTGTGTGGCGCACATTCGCACGGATCGAGCCGAGCCCGCGCCGCACCAAGCCCCCTTGTGGCTGTTTTCTCCCTTGGGTCGCTTGATCGACCATGCCTTGATTGAGTCTCTGGCGAACCCGGGCCCGCTTTCACCGAGCGCCTTTTCAAATGCCGAACCCAACCCCCACGGTGCCCCAGCCTTGGCTACCCAAGCGGGTGGGGGTGCCATTCTTTTGTGCGGTCGCTACGAAGGCATCGACCAGCGCTTTATTGAGACCCAGGTGGACGGACAGCTCAGTCTGGGTGACTTCGTGATGTCGGGGGGGGAAATTGCGGCCCTGGCCTTGTTGGATGCCGTGGCCCGCTTGCGGCCGGGCGTGCTGAATGACCCGGACAGTCACCACCAAGACAGCTTCAACCCCGCCTTGGATGGCCTGCTCGACAGCCCCCACTACACCCGCCCGGAGGTCTGGACCAGTCCGGAGGGTGAGGCGTTGCCGGTGCCAGCCCCCCTGATGTCAGGCCACCACGCCCAAATCCAGGCCTGGCGTCGGGAACAGAGTTTGCGCCTGAGTGCTCGGCTGCGCCCCGATTTGATTGACAAGGCCAGGCAGGCCGGTCGTTTGAGCCGCCAGGACGAGCGGATTTTGGCGCAACACTTGTCGCCCAAACAAGACTTGCTATAATAGCGGGCTCTGCTGATCCTCTACTCGGCCGTTGCCAGACCAGTTCCGTTCTGGCCGAATTTCAGCCAATGTTGGCGCGAGCAAGATCCGTGAAGAAAAATAGGTAGCTTGAAATGAACCTCATTCAAATCCTGGAGCAAGAAGAAATTGCTCGTCTGAACAAAACCATTCCTGACTTTTCCCCTGGCGACACCGTGATTGTCAGCGTGAACGTGGTCGAAGGCACCCGCAAGCGCGTGCAAGCGTTTGAAGGCGTCGTGATTGCCAAGCGCAACCGTGGCCTGAACAGCGGCTTCATCGTTCGCAAGATTTCCAGCGGCGAAGGCGTGGAACGGACCTTCCAAACTTACAGCCCCCTGATCGCCAGCATTGAAGTCAAGCGCCGTGGCGATGTTCGCCGTGCCAAGTTGTACTATCTGCGCGAACGCAGCGGCAAGTCGGCCCGCATCAAGGAAAAACTGCCTTCACGCGCCAAGGCAGCCGCCGTGGCTGCTTAAAGCCTCCAGGCTTTCCAATAACCGCTGCAGCCACCCCGCTGACAGCGGTTTTTTTTGGCTTTCTGAAAGCTCAAACCCCCATGGATGCTCGCCAGGTTCCCAGCCAAGGCCGTGACCACCACTTGCCTGCGGTAGCGGCCAGCCAATTGACCCCGCAGGCTTTGCAGCAACGCTTTTCGCACCCCCCCATTTGGTCCCCCGAGGTGCGTCAGGAGCCCGCTTATTTGAACCGCCCTTTGGCCTTGGCGTCGGTCTTGGTGCCGGTCATGATGCGGGCTGAACCCACCGTGCTGCTCACCGAACGCACCGAGCATTTGTCGACGCACTCGGGTCAAGTGGCCTTTCCAGGCGGGCGGCAAGATGAACAAGATGCCGATGCGGTGGCCGCGGCCTTGCGGGAGGCCCAAGAAGAGGTCGGTCTGGACCCCGCGGCGGTACAGGTTTTGGGCCAGTTGCCGATTTACCAAACGGGTTCGGCCTTTCGGGTCACCCCGGTCGTGGCTTTGGTGGATCCCGCTGCGGTGTTGCAGCCCAACCCCCATGAGGTGGCGGGGGTGTTTGAAGTGCCCCTGGTTTTTTTGATGAACCCCGCACACCACCACCGGCATTGGGTTGAAATCGATGGCGTGCGGCGAGAGTGGTTCTCGATGCCTTACCAGGCGGAGGGGCAGGAGCACTTCATTTGGGGGGCCACAGCCGGCATGTTGCGAAACCTCTACCGGTTTTTGGTGGCGTAACACTCGGTATCATTGGGGCCCATGACCTTCTTTTCCCTCTTGTTGGCTTTGTTGTTCGAACAAGCGCGTCCCTTGGGGCAGCGCCATCCGATGAACGGTTTGCTCAAAAAATGGGCGCGCTGGGTCAGCGACCATTTTGATGCCGCCCAACCCCGCTCGGCCTGGATGGCTTGGTCATTGCTGGTGTTGTTGCCGACCCTGCTCAGTGTGGTGATTCATTGGACTTTGTGGTTCACCCTGGGGTGGCCATCGGCCATGTTGTTCCAGGTGGCTGTGCTTTACCTGACCTTGGGGTTCCGTCAATTCAGCCATCACTTCACCGCCATTCGAGATGCGTTGGCCGAGGGCGACGAGGCCTTGGCGCGTGAGCTTTTGTCTGACTGGAAGCATGTGGACGCAAGTGATCTGACGCGCACCGAAATTGTTCGGCATGTGATTGAATACTCGGTCCTGGCGGCGCATCGCCATGTGTTTGGGGTCATGTCCAGCTATGCCATCTTGGCGGCGTTGGGGGGTGGCCCTGCGGGCGCGGTGCTTTACCGCATGTCTCAATTTGCCAAACAAGTGTGGTGCCAGCAGACCCCCGACCCCCTGTACCCCATCAGCCAAGCCCTGCAAGAGCGAACCTTGCATTTATGGCACCGAGTCGATTGGTTGGCGGCCCGTTTGACCGCCTTGGTTTTTGCCGTGGTGGGTAATTTTGAAGAGGCCATTGACGGCTGGCGGGTGCAGGCACGGCGTGCGCCCGATGACGGCAACGGCATCGTCTTGGCCGCAGCAGCGGGCGCTTTGAATGTGCGATTGGGGGGGGAGGTGCTGCGGCGCAAGCCCCGTTCAAAATGGTTGGCGCAAAACACCCACTTCGTTGAGGCAGCGGCTTTGCCGCCCGACCTGGGACTGGGTGATTTGGATGAGATGGCGCCCGAGCTGGGTCCCCTGGATGCCACAGGCCAAACGCCCGAAGTCGGCCATTTGGCGCAGGTGGTGGGCCTGGTCTGGCGTTCGGTGGTGGTCTGGTTGGTCTTGTTGGCCCTGTTAACGTTGGCCCGCTTGGTCGGTTGAGGGGGCCCCTCAAGGGTTCATTAAAGGGTTCAATACCGGGGGGCTTGGCTCAGTTCGGCGTGCAGATCCTGGTAGATTTTGTAGCGGGCTGGGCTGATGGTGTTGCCCGCAGTCAAGGCCGCCGTCACGGCGCAACCCGGTTCATGCAAATGGCTGCAGTTGTAAAAACGGCAATCTCCCGCATGGGCGGCGATGTCGGGCATCAGCGAGGCCAGGCGCGCCACAGGGATGTGGTGCAAGCCAAACTCCTGGAAACCGGGGGAGTCGATCAAGGCCGTGGTTTTGGCCTCATCCACCCAATACCAGCTGGTGCTGGTGGTGGTGTGTTTGCCTGAGTTCAGGGCTTGTGAAATTTCGCCGGTGGCGGCGCGGGCCCCCGGCACCCAGCGGTTGATCAGGGTGCTTTTACCCGAGCCCGAAGGGCCCAGCACCAAAGTTTTCTTGCCTTGTAAAGCCTTCCAAAGGGCTTGCGCATCTGCTTGGAAAATGGCCTCGGAGGGCTCGTTGTTCCTGGGCTCCAAGGCCAGGGGCAACACCGGGTAGTTCATTTGCCGATAGGGTGCCAAACGCTCCCGGGCACGCGCAAAAGGCAGACCCAGGTCACGTTTGTTCAAACCAATCAGGACAGGAATTTTTTCCGCTTCGGCGGCCACCAGCGCGCGTGAGAGTTGGTGCGCCGAAAACTCTGGCTCGGCGGCAATCAGCACCAACACCTGGTCCAGATTGGCAGCAAAGGATTTGGTGCGAATCTCGTCTTGGCGGTAAAACAAATTGTGTCGCGGCAGCACCTGTTCGATCGTGCCTTCATCGCTTTGTCCTTGCGCCCCGGCCAGCCACAACACCTGGTCGCCCACCACCACCTGGCTTTTCTTGCCTCGGGGGTGACACAAGCAACGCGCGCCATCGGGGCTCTCCACCACGCAATGGCGGCCGTGGGTTGACACCACCCGCCCCGGTTTGAGTCCTGTTTCGCTCATGTGGCCAGCCGGGCCAGCCGTTGCATGGCAGGGGGGTGTGTGTAGTAGAACTTCACGAATACCGGGTCGGGCGTCAAAGTGGCCGCGTTGTCTTCAATCAGCTTGAGCAGGGCGTTGCGCAAGGCTTGGCCGCTGGTTTGGGCCTGGGCATAAGCATCGGCTTGAAATTCGTGTTGACGTGAGCTCAGCGACATCCAGGGCGAAACAAAGAAGCTGAATACGGGCACCACCGAGAGGAACA
>CAIUTG010000237.1 GCA_903902035.1 uncultured Curvibacter sp.
GGCGCTGCGTTATGTGGTGTTGCCGCAAGCGTTTCGCAACATGGTGCCGGTGCTGCTCACCCAGACCATTGTGCTGTTTCAGGACACCTCCTTGGTCTATGCCATTGGGGCCTATGATTTGTTAAAAGGGTTTGAGACGGCTGGTAAAAATTTTGGCCGCCCCATCGAGGTCTATGTGCTGGCTGCCTTGGTTTATTTTGTGATCTGTTTTGCTTTGTCGCGTGCGGTCAAAGCCATGACAAAAGAAAGAGTGGGCGCTGCATGATCGAAATTCAGCATGTTTCCAAGTGGTACGGTGCCTTTCAGGTGCTCAAGGATTGCACCACGCGGGTCGAAAAAGGCGAAGTGGTGGTGGTGTGCGGGCCTTCGGGTTCGGGCAAATCGACTTTGATCAAAACGGTCAATGCCTTGGAGCCGATTCAACAAGGGCAAATTCTGTTGGGCGATGTTTCGGTGCACGACCCCAAAACCGATCAAGCCGCTTTGCGCAGCCGGGTTGGCATGGTGTTTCAGAATTTTGAACTTTTCCCCCACCTGAGTGTGCTGGAAAACCTGATGCTGGCACCGCAAAAAGTGTTGCAGCGTTCCCAGGCTGAAGCACAGGCCAAGGCCATGACCTACCTGGAGCGTGTGGGGCTGGCGGCGCACAGCCACAAATACCCGGCGCAGTTGTCGGGGGGGCAACAACAGCGGGTGGCGATTGCCCGGGCCTTGTGCATGGACCCGCAGGCCATGCTGTTCGACGAGCCGACCTCGGCCCTGGACCCCGAAATGGTGGGCGAGGTGCTGGAGGTGATGGTGGGCCTGGCCCAAGACGGCATGACCATGATGGTGGTGACCCATGAAATGGGCTTTGCCCAGCAGGTCAGTGACCGGGTCATCTTCATGGACGGTGGGGCCATTTTGGAAGACTGCAGCACCGCCGATTTTTTTGGTCAACCCGCTCAACGTGCTGAACGCACCCAGGTTTTTTTGAGCAAGGTGCTGGGCCACCGAGGCGCTTGACCCAAGTCAAGGCAGGGGCATGGATTTTGGCTTAAGCTGAAACCATGACCCCTTATTCCCCTGATTCCCCTGATTCCCCTGATTCCCCGCACACGCCTGACTTGGCGGTGCTGGACCATCCGCAGGAATGGCTGGCCTTTGGCAAGCCCTTGGACGGGCCTGGCGATGAGTCAAGCCGCCATCCGCAAACCCGCCAAACCTGGCAATCCCAGGTCATGGTGCAGGGCATGCACTGCGCGGCCTGCGCCTTGACGGTCGAGCGCGCCCTCACCGCCGTGCCTGGGGTGGAGCAAGCCCAAGTGAATGCGGCCACGGGCCGCGCCCAGGTGGTCTGGCGCGCCGCCGAGGTCAAGCCTTCGCAGTGGATGGGGGCGGTGCAGGCCGCCGGTTACGGCGTTTTGCCCGCCAACGATGCCAGCCAAGTGGCGCAGCGGCGCAGCGAGGAGCGCCGAGCCTTGTGGCGCTGGTTGGTGGCCGCGCTTTGCATGATGCAGGTCATGATGTATGCCTATCCCACCTATTCGGCCTTGCCCGGCGACATGTCGCCCGACAGCTTGCACCTGATGCATTGGGCCGGCTGGGTGCTGACCTTGCCGGTCTTGTTCTTCTCCTGCTGGCCATTCTTCAGCAGCGCTTGGCGTGACCTGACCCACCGCAGCATCAGCATGGATTTGCCGGTGGCCCTGGGTTTGTTGGTGACGTTTGGGGTGAGTACGGCGGCCACGTTCGACCCGCAGGGTGTGTTGGGTGACGAGGTGTATTTTGATTCGATGACCATGTTTGTGTTCTTCTTGTTGAGCGCCCGCTGGCTGGAGCAGCGCCTCAAGAACCGCACCGCAGGCGCTTTGGATGTGCTGATGAACCGCCTGCCGGAGAGCGTGGCACGGCGGGGTCAAAACGGCCAGCCTGATCAGCGGGTGAGTTTGCGTGAGCTGCGCGTGGGCGATGAGGTCCTGGTTCTGCCGGGCGAGGCTTTCCCCGCCGATGGGGAGGTGATCAGTGGCGAGACCTGGGCCGATGAGGCGTTGTTGACTGGCGAGTCGGCCCCCGTGCATTACGCCACCGGCGCGACCACCACCTCGGGCGCGCACAACCTGCAAAGCCCGGTTTGGGTGCGGGTGCAGCGCCTGGGCAAAGACACCCGCCTGGCCGCCATCGTGGATTTGATGGCACAGGCCGCGCTGGAAAAGCCCCGCTTGGCGCTACTGGCCGACCGGGTGGCCAAGCCCTTTTTGTGGCTGGTGCTGCTGGCCGCTGGCTTGGCGGCGCTGGTGGGGTGGCAGGTCAGCCCCAACCATGCCTTGATGGTGGCGGTGTCGGTGCTGATCGTCACCTGTCCCTGCGCCTTGTCCCTGGCCACGCCCGTTGCGATGCTGGCGGCCGCGGGCCGTTTGGCCCGGGGTGGGGTGCTGGTGCAACACTTGCAGTCCTTGGAAAGCCTGGCTGGGGTGGACCGGGTGGTGTTTGATAAAACCGGCACCCTGACCCAGGATGCCCTGCGCATTGACCAGATTTGGGTGCGTGAAGACGCCCAACCGGCCAGGGCCAAAACCCAGGCGTTGGCCCTGGCTGCGGCTTTGGCCGCGCATTCCTTGCACCCCTTGTCGCGTGCTTTGGTGCGGGCCGAGCAAGCGCACCGGGCGCAGCAGCCGGCGGCGTCCGATGCAGCGGCTGCACCGAGTGGCAGCACTTCTTTTACCGAAGTCACGGAAACCCCGGGGCAGGGCTTGTCTGCCGCCGGGGGCTGGCGATTGGGGTCTGCCGCCTGGTGTGGTGTGGCTGGCCGTCCAGAGGCTGCTTTAGGGGGAGCCGCTGCGCCCGGGCGGCACCGGGTTTACTTGAGCGATGCACAAGGCTGGCTGGCCACCTTTGAGGGGGCCGAGGTGCTTCGCCCCGATGCCAAGGCGGCGGTTCAGGCCTTGCAGGCCCAAGGCCTGAGTGTGGCTCTGTTGTCGGGCGACCGACCCGAGGCGGTGCGACAGGTGGCGGCAGAGCTGGGCATTGCGCCCGACTTGGCCTGCGGCGGCTGTCGTCCCGAAGACAAGCTGGCCCGACTGCAAGCCTGGCAACAAGCGGGGCACCACACCCTGATGGTGGGCGATGGCTTCAATGATGGCCCCGTGCTGGCCGGCGCCCAGGTGTCGATGGCCTTTGGTGAGGCGGTGCCCATTGCCCGTGCCCGCAGCGACTTGGTGCTTTTGAGCACCCAGCTCATGCAAGTGCCCAACACCTTGGTCTTGGCGCGTCGCACCCTGCGGGTGGTCAAGCAGAACCTGATTTGGGCCGCGTTGTACAACGCGATTTGCGTGCCCCTGGCCGTGTTGGGCTATTTGCCCGCCTGGTTGGCGGGACTGGGCATGGCCACCAGCTCCTTGGTGGTGGTCTTGAATGCCGCGCGCCTGTCTTGGCGCCAGGTGGGCCGGTAATGGTGGGGTAAGCTCGACGCCATGGACATTCTTTATTTGCTGATTCCCCTCTCCGTGGTGCTGGCCCTGGTGATTCTGGCGGGGCTGTGGTGGGCCGTGGACCGGGGTCAATTCGAGGGCATCGAGCAAGAAGGCAGCCGGATATTGCAAGACGATTGATCTGAATCAAGGTCGGCTTGGCCCGATTCCAGCACACTCAAGGTGTAACTTTGAGGTGCTCAATGAATTCAATTGTTTCAAATGGGGTCTATGACGACAAGGCCGTCCGACAGTTCTCTGTCATGGCCGTCGTTTGGGGCGTGGTCGGGATGTTGGTGGGCGTCGTCCTCGCCTGTCAGCTGACCTGGCCCGAGCTGATCCATGGCATTCCCTGGTTGTCTTATGGCCGTTTGCGCCCTTTGCACACCAATGCGGTGATTTTTGCCTTTGGTGGCTGCGTCTTGATGGCCAGCAGTTTTTATGTCGTTCAGCGCACCTGTCAGGTGCGTTTGTTTGCGGGCAAGCTGGCTTCTTTCGTGTTCTGGGGTTGGCAGGCGGTGATTGTGGCGGCCGCCATTTCCTTGCCCCTGGGCTACACCACGGGCAAAGAATACGCCGAGCTTGAATGGCCCATCGACATCCTGATCGCGGTGGTCTGGGTGGCTTATGCGGTGGTGTTTTTTGGCACCTTGGCCATTCGCCGGGTCAAGCACATTTATGTGGCCAACTGGTTTTATGGGGCCTTCATCATTGCCGTGGCCTTGCTGCACATTGTCAACAGCGCCGAAGTGCCTGCGGGTTGGATGAAGTCTTACTCGGCTTACGCCGGAGTGCAAGACGCCATGGTGCAGTGGTGGTATGGCCACAACGCGGTGGGCTTCTTTTTGACGGCGGGCTTTTTGGGCATGATGTATTACTTCGTGCCCAAGCAAGCCGAGCGCCCGGTCTATTCTTATCGGCTGTCCATTGTCCACTTCTGGGCTTTGATCTTCACTTACATGTGGGCGGGTCCGCACCACCTGCACTAC
>CAIUTG010000238.1 GCA_903902035.1 uncultured Curvibacter sp.
ATTTGATTTTGGGCACCGTCGCTGATTTGACTGATGGCCTGGCTGGTCTCGCTGGCGGCAGCGGCCACCTGGCGGGTGTTGCTGCTGATGTTGCGCATGGTGCGACCCAGTGTTTCCAGTGAGTCGTTGATGTCCGATTTGAGGCGGGCCAGATCGCCCCGGCCTTCAGCGGAAATCCGTCCCGACAAGTCCCCTTTGGAGACGCCTTGCATGACGCGACCCGCATCGTCCAATAGAACCTGGGTCGATTGCATGGCATTGTCAACCGCCAAACGCAACTCCCCCTTGACCTGACTGGACATGCGTTGGTTGAAGTTGCCGTTTGACAAAGCCTGCATCACCTCTTGCAGTGCCGCCATGGTGACCTTCACGGACATGGCACAGGCGTTGACCTGGTCTTTCATCAAAGCCAGGTCACCATTCAAGGCGGCGGTGACGCGTTGTTCGAAGTCACCGGCAGCCAGGGCCCCCACCACCAGGTTGACCTCGTCGATGGCGCGTTTTTGCATGACCAGCAGCTTGTTAAAGGCTTGTGCGGTTTCGCCCACTTCGTCGTTGGAGCGGATCTGCACTTGGCGGGAAAAGTCGGCACTTTGCTCGGTCTCAAGCACGGCTTTGCGCAAAGCCTCCAGCGGGCGGGTGATGCTCACGATTTCCCAGCGGATGACGGCCACCAGGAGCAGGGCGGCAACCAGGCCCAGGGCGGCGAGTTGTGTGGCCAATTCCCAGTATTTTTTCTCTAAATCATCGATGTAGATGCCCGAGCCAACGACCCAGCCCCAGCCCTCGGTTTTTTTGACAAAAGACAACTTGGGATAAAGCTCGGTGCTGGCGCCGCCACCTGCTTTGGGTTTGGGCCAACTGTAGGTGACAAAGCCCAAGCCTTTTTGCGCCACCACAGCGTTCATGGCGGAGAAAATATTTTGACCCTCAACGCTGACCGTGGGGCCGTCGGTGCCCGCTTGCTGTTCGATGGCACGGTTGAACTTTGAGTCGCTCATGACCTGACCGTCCAAAGCGGGGGAGGTGGGGTGCATGATCATGCGTGGGGTGGGCATGCTGGCGTCGTGGATCCAGAAATACTCCTTGCCGTCATAACGAATGGCCTTGACCGCCGCAATGGCACTGGCTTGGGCGGCTTCGGGCGTGAGCTCACCGCTTTGCTGGCGCTTGTAAAAATAATTTACCAGCGTCACCGTGTTTTCGACGAGGTGGCGGGTCTTGAGTTTGCGTTCTTCCAGTAAGGTGGATTTCTGCACCGACAGCGCGATCACGGCCAGCAGGGTCAAGCTGACAAGGCTGATCACGCCACCAATGATGAGGCGGGTTTTGACTTTCATGGGACTTCTTTTTTATTCAGGTGGCTTAGAGTTGGAATTGATCGACCTGACGCCGTGTGTTGTCGGCGATCTTGGCCAACTCCATCACGGTTGCGGTAATTTCTTCGGAGGCCGCGGCATTGGACTGGGCGATTTGGTTCACATTGGTCAAGTTGGCATTGATTTGCTCCACGGCCGCGCTTTGTTCCTCCAAGGCCACGGCAATGCGTTGCAGCATCTCATCGGTTTCTTGGGCGCTGCGTTCGATGTTGCCCATTTCCTGGCTGACGGCGAAGACCGCACTGACGGCCCGACTGGCCTCTTCTACCGCCTGTTTGACCAGGACCGCAATTTCTTGCGAGCTCTGCGCACTGTTGACGGCCAATTTGCCCACTTCATCGGCCACCACGGCAAAGCCCTTGCCATGCTCACCCGCCCGGGCCGCTTCAATCGCCGCATTCAGTGACAAGAGGTTGGTCTTGTTGGCGATGCCCTCAATGACCTCGGTGATTTTGTTGATTTTTTCGGAGTTGGTGGCAATGTTGTTGACCAAAGCCACCATGTCCTCCATCTTGGCCATGCTGGTGCGCACCGCCAGGAAGGATTGACGGGATTTTTGGCTGGCCAGTTCCGTGTTGCGTGAAACCTCGGCCACCGTGGTGACGGTTTGTCGCACGGCCGTGGCGACCTGGCCGATGGCATGGGTTTGGTTTTGGGCGCCATCGGAGATTTGCCCAATGGCTTGGCTGGTTTCTTCCGATGCCGCGGCCACTTGGCGCGTGTTGGCATTGATGGAGCGCATGGCCGAGAGCAAGGTCTGCAAGGACTTGTTGATGTTGACCTTCAAACGATCCAAGTCACCCTGGCCCTGCGCGTTGACGCTCACATTGAGTTCACCATTGGAGACCCGGTCCATCACCAAACCCACATCGCCCATCATGGACGAGAGGGCGGTCATGGCATCGGCGGCTTGTTGCAGGGTTTGTAAATAGGCGCCGTGCAAACCCGTCAAATTGATCTGACTGGCAAAGTCACCCTTTTGCAGCGCTTGCATGGCGTGCGCGACCGTGGTCATGGTGTTTTGCACACTGTCCAGACTTTGGTTCAGGGCTTGCTTCATCTGGCCCATGTCGCCACGCAAATCGGCCGTGACGCGCAAATCCAAATTGCCTGTGCTCACGGCCGCCATCACCCCATTGACCTCTTGAACCGCACTTTGCAGGGTGGAGAGCAAGGCGTTGACCGAGCGGGCGGTCTGCCCCACTTCATCATGGGTGGTGACGCTGACGCGCAATGAAAAATCATGGGATTTTTCTATTTCGGCGATCTTGGCCTGCATTTGGACCAGCGGTTTGGCCACCAGGCGGCTGACCCAAGCGGCCACGACCAGGCCCAAGGCGGTGGCCAACAGCAACAGCCCCAACAGGGCGGTTTTCAAAAACACCAGACGTTGGTCCATTTCTTCACGAATGGCTTCTGCATGGATGCGGCCCTCTGCCCCCAAGCCCAGCAACTCGGTGCTCAAGGCGTCGTAATGTTGATCTGCGGTTTGGATGTGGGCCAGCGCCTGGCTGGGGTTGCTGACCAAAACATCACTGGCCAATTTGATCTCATCAACATAGAGATTGAATTTTTCAATGGCTGGCGCATATTGGGAATCGACCAGGGTGCTCAATGAAAATTTCAAATCGTTGATGACGGACATTTGACGCACCATCAGGTTGAGGGCGCGTTGAGCGGCGGCTTCGTCCTTGCTGCTGGCCAGCAGGTAGGCGCGATACGCCACGGCGTGCATGGCGTTGGTGGTGGCTTCGGCTTCCTGGGCCAAGCGCTCGGTGTTCACAGCCTGGTTCAACTCAGCGGTATCGCTTTGAATTTTGTTCAGGTTGCTGTAACTGAAAAAACCAAAAGCGATCAGCAGCACCACCACCACAGCGGGGGCGATCATCAGCTTCCAGATCAGGCCTGAATTGGGTGAGGACGTGTTTTTCATTTGTAAACGCCTCCACAGACCAGCATCGTGTCCACTTTTTCGCAATAGGCTTGTTTGCTTTGAACCAGTTTGGTGATTGGGTTGGTGTACTTGTAGTCTTGCCAGAAGGTGTTTTGCGTTTTGGCCATTTCGACCCGTTCCTTGATGTAGAGCTTGCCATCGGGGTCTTTGATGTTGATGAGGTTTTTGGCGACTTGCTTGGGGTTCTGA
The DNA here is from genome assembly GCA_903902035.1 of uncultured Curvibacter sp. Lineage (GTDB taxonomy): Bacteria > Pseudomonadota > Gammaproteobacteria > Burkholderiales > Burkholderiaceae_C > Curvibacter. Next base: position 3,523 of record CAIUTG010000238.1, read on the forward strand.
CCATGGGCTTTACAGACCCCATTGAGGTCATAAACTGTCAGGTAAAGATCCCGGTCAACAAAGGTTTTGCGGGGCGCGGTCATTTCGACCAAGGCATGCCAACCCTGAGCGCGCAGAGCGGTGGCGCCTTTGCTCACCATGTTTTGGGCGTCGGCCGTGCTGGCCTTGCTGGCCGTTTCGGCATGCACCAGGCTCAGGCAAGCCGCCAGCAACAGGGCGCTAAGGCGAGCCAGGTGCGGGAAGGGGAGCGTGAGGCTCATGGGGTTCATCCTTTCAATTTTGTGCAATGGGCAAGGTCAGAATGAAACTGGTGCCCACGCCGACTTCAGATTCGCAATCCACGCTTCCGCCCATTTTCGTGACAATGCTGCGGACCATGGCCAAACCGAGGCCGGTGCCTTTGCCGACTTCTTTGGTGGTGAAGAAGGGCTCGAAAATCCGCGCCAGGGTTTCTTTGGGGATGCCGCTGCCGTTGTCGATGACGGCAATTCGCACCTGGGAATCCCGATGGCGCGAGGTGTAGATGATGATGCGGCCATCCCGGCGCTCACCAATGGCATGACTGGCATTCACGCACAGGTTCACCAAGACTTGCTGCAAGCCGCCGCTGTCGCCTTGCAGTTTGACGGCTGAGGCTTGTGGGGTGGCGTCTTCGATGGCGATCTCGATGCCCTTGAGGCTGGCGGTGAGCAGCGATTTGGTTTCTTCCAGGATCGGGGCCAAGTCAAACAGCTCGACCACTTCTTCGGTTTTGCGTGCCTCGCGTCCCAGGCCATTGAGCTTGATCACAATGTCCCGCGCTCGGGTGGTGGCCTGCAAAATGGCGCTGATGTTCTTGGCGGCCTTGGTGTCTGGGCCCAGTTTCATTTCGACCAATTCAGCGTGGTTTTGAATCACCCCCAATAGGTTATTGAAATCGTGCGCGACCCCCGCAGCCAATTGGCCCAGGGCGTCCAGACGTTGCGAGTGCTCCATTTTCTGGACCATGCGAACATGCTCAGCTTCTTTTTGCTTGATTTCGCGCATGTCCTTGAGCGTGACCACCACACCGGTGATGGCCCCCCCATTCCCAATTTGCTGCAAAGGCGCTGCGGTGAGCACCACAGGCGTCAAATCGCCATCGGCGCGTACCACCGACCACTCAATATTTTGGGTGTTGCGCATGGCCCGCGCTTTGAGCTCCTCGATGCTGTTGTTCAGGCAAATCATGGTCCAAACCTGACTGCCAAAAGTCAAGGCCTGGAACACGCTGGTGCAGTGCAGACTGGTGTGGTTGTCCCGCACCCAGGTGAGCTCGGTGGGCACGGTGTCCCAATGTCCCAGCGCCATGTCTTTCAAATGGCCTTCAAGCTCGAATTGGGTGTGCGGGGCCACCAGGGAGGTCAAGCCGCGCTCAAGCCATTGTTCTTCGTCAGCCCCCAAAAGGTGGCAGGCGGCTTGATTGATAAAACGCAGTTTTTTCTGACCATCAAAGCCCAAAATGGGGTGGGGCAATTGACGCAGCAACAACCAAAAATTCTCGGGATCATGGTCCATCAAGGACTGCAAGACCCCGACGTGATTGGCCGGAATCCAATTGGGAAAGTGGTTGTCATCGCTGCTTTGGGTCAGCAAACTTTCCAAATTCATGCCGACCAACTCGGCCTTGGTCCGTCCCAGGAGTTCCTGGGCTTTCGGGTTGGCGTTCAAGACATGGCCCGTCCGATCCAGTTGAACCACACCGTCTTGCATGACCTCCATGGTCATCTCCAACAAGCTGTGTTGGTGGTGGATGTCGCCGCTCTTGTTCAGCCATGAGGCGACGGGGTGGAGGTCAATGGTGATTTGATCGAAAAAACCAGGTTGTTTAAAAACAAATGAAGCCGTTAATTGAACCGGGGTCGGCGGTTTTTGACGGTGCTTTAGCAAAGCCAGAATCGAGTTGCTGTCGTCTTTGTTATTGAATTTAGTGACATTGCAGGCACGGATCACCGCCCAGGGCAGGTCATTGTCGTTGCGCAGAAACACCAGGGTGTGAAACAGGAGCGGCCCAGGGTTGTCGCTGGCTTCGGTCGAAGCTTGGTAGGGCAGGGCATCGAGTTTGAGCTGGATCAGGTCGCCGCTTGGGCCCTGAAATTCGGCTTTTTCCGTGCTTTGGGTCGCTTGAATGGTGCTCAAGCCCTGCACGGTCAAGTCTTGCAAACTCATTTCCTGCAAGCGCTGGGCAGAATAACCCAGCAATTGGGCAGATCGGGGATTGGCAAACAACACCCGACCCTCCGCATTCAACACCAGACACGCCACGGGGGCTTGGTCCAGTGCCTGATATAAAAAGGAATCGACCCCAGTTCGCAGGGGGTGGTTGTGCCTGGGCATCAGGTGCTCTAGATAAAGCTCTAAATGATCCGAGGTGTCACCAAACAGGACATCAACGGGGGTGGAAAGCAACGCGTCACGGCTTAGGCCTGTCATGCCCTCAACCACCGCATTGCAATCTTGTATTCGCCCATGGGCGTTCACGACGATTTGTCCAGTTTGCATAGAATTCAAAAATCCCTTGTCGGCCATCGGTAATGGGCTCAAGGTCCCCTCACCAGCAAATCGAGAGTCTAAGGCTGAAATTAGCCTTTCATGGGAATTGATATGGCTTGCCCTCAAATTTTCTGCACAGATTTGGCTTGGTTGGGTGTGAGCCGGTGGGGTTTTGATTTTCAGGGCCTGCCAAAATAAAAATGGCGGGGTATTTATCAAAAACAAAGCGGGGCAAGCATTTTTGGTCTGAATTCATCCCTTATGATCGGCGCTGTTAGCGTTTGGCCAAAGCGTGACTCGCGCTGGTTTGGACGCCTTGTATTGAGGAAATTAAATGACAACGATTCTTTTGGTGGATGACGAGGACCTGTTGCGCGAAGGGGTGCGCGAGATTCTCGAGATGGCTGATTACTCGGTGATCGAGGCCAGCGACGGTCTGCAAGCCTTGCAATTGTTCGCAGTCTCGGATGTGGACCTGGTGATCACGGATGTGGTCATGCCCAATATGGATGGGGTCGACTTTGTCACCAAATTGCGAGAAACCTTTCCTCTGGTGCCCATTTTGACCATTTCGGGCGGTAGCCGTGTGGTCAGCGCTCGATTTGGGCTGGATTCGGCCCTGCTCTCCGGCGCCAATGCCAGTCTGACCAAGCCTTTCAATGCCAAACAGTTGCTGGAAACCGTTGCGCAGTTGTTGTCCGAAGTCTGAACGCCGTCCCCTTTTATTCAAGCCATCGCCACTGAATGAGCGCCATTGATTTTCTGGGGCAGTCCCCCACGTCGGTTGAGTCCATCGAGCCCGCTGCTTTGGCAAACGAGGTCGGGCGCAGAGGGCTGGCCGCCGCTCGGGTGTTGTTGGTGGACGACAGCCGCCTGATCCGCATGGGCCTGCGTCGCTCTTTGGAATCCATTGGTTTGCAAGACATCACCGAAGCGAATCATGGCAAAGAAGCCATTGAAATGTTGGTTCGCCAGCCGTTCGACTTGATGCTGCTGGACATGGAAATGCCAGAAATGAATGGCATGGAGGTGTTGCAGGTTTTGCGTGACTCGCCCCACCATCCCTGGCCCCCGGTGATCGTCATTTCTGGCGGTACGGGCCTGGACGATGCGGTGCGCTGCATCGAGTTGGGGGCGGAAGATTACTTGCCCAAACCCTTTAACCCGGTGTTGCTGCGCGCCCGGGTCACCACCTCGGTGGACAAAAAACAATTGCGTGACCAAGAAGCCTTGCGCATGCGTCAGTTGAAAAAACAACACGAAGCGCTGAGCCTGGAAAAAGCCAAGACCGAACAGCTGTTGTTGAATATTTTGCCCGGCAGCATCGCCCAGCGTTTGAAGGCGGGCGAAGAAAAGATTGCCGACGCCTGTCCCTCCGTCAGCGTTCTGTTTGCCGACATGGTGGGCTTCACCAAAATGTCGCGCCACATGTCCCCATCGGACCTGGTGCAAATCTTGGGCGATTTGTTCTCCCGTTTTGACCTGATCACGGAAAAGCACGGCTTGGAGAAGATCAAAACCATTGGGGACTGTTATATGTTGGCCGGCGGCGTCCCGGTGGCCCGCGATGACCACGCTCTGGCCACCACGCTGGCGGCCCTGGACATGTGCCAAGCCTTGGCTGAATTGCATGAACGCACCGGCAATGCCCTGAACATGCGAATTGGCATCCACAGCGGTCCGGTTGTGGCGGGGGTGATCGGGATTCGCAAATTCACCTACGACCTGTGGGGTGATACCGTCAATGTGGCCAGCCGGATGGAGTCCACCGGTCAGCCAGGCAAGGTTCATATTTCTTCGGCCACGGCAGAACTGCTGAGGGGGCATTTTGAATTGTCCTCACGCGGCATGATTGAAGTGAAAAGCTTGGGGCAGGTCGAAACCTTTTTTGTTGAGCGGCGCATCTGATCATGGAACTTGTTTTATTCGAATTGGGCAATGGGCGTTACGCCATGACCGCCTCTTCGGTGGTCAAGGTGCTGGATTTATTGCCTGTCACCCCTTTGCCCTATGCGCCGCCCGATGTGGAAGGGCTGGTCAATGTGGCCGGCTCTGTCTTGTTGAAGGTGGACTTGGGGGCTCGCCTGGGCTTGGGTTTGCGCTCAGCCAGTTCGGAAGGACATTTGCTGGTCATCAACGCGATGCATGAAACCGTGGTGGTCCAGGTCGACCGGGTCTTCAGCAAGGTCAACCTGGAAGAAAGTGTGGTGAAAACCTACGACGCTGAGCCTGGCTCCGTCGTCAGGGGAGAGTTCACCACGCCCGAGGGCATGGTTTTGCTGTTGGATGAATTGGCCTTGGGCCTGCAAAACATGAGCGCAGTGGGCGTGCCCGAAGGGGGCGGTGGCTTGATGGGCATGGTGCAAGAGGCTGCCCACGTCAGCGTTGAAGCCGATTTGAATGAGCTGCAAACCGTGACGGTGCGCGACGGGGGCGAAGCCTATGCCTTCTTGATGGCGCAGGTCATGGAGATTGTTGAAATTCGCAACCTCACGGCGTTGCCAGGCACGTCTCACGAGGTGGAAGGCCTGATGGATTTACGCGGCAAGGCGCTGTTGGTGGTGTCTTTGGCGCGCTTGTTGAATTGTGAACAACTGGAGCCGGCCCGCTTCGTTTTGGTGGTCTCGATTGATGGGGCCCGAATGGGCATTTCAGTCACCGACATCGTTGGCATCGAGCGCTATGCCAAGGAAAGCACGCAAGCCGTCACAGGGGGCGACAGCCAGTTGGAAGGTTATTTGCCAGGCCTGGGCGAGCGCGAAGGCCGCATGACTGGGCTGATTTCACCCTCTGGTCTGGTATCGCCCGAGAACCTCGCCAAATTCAAGCGTTATTTGACTGAACACGGAGTGGACATGAGCAACTTGGCCGATGGAGAGATGCGCTCGGTGCGTCGTTTGTTGTCTTTCCGCCTGGGTCATGAGCGTTGTGCCTTGCCTTTGGCCAGCGTTGACCGGGTGGAGGAGTTCAGCCCCAGCGTCAATTTGCCGCAGGGCGATGACTCCTTGGCCGGGGTGGTGCAGATCAAGGGGGAGGTGGCCCCGGTGTTGGACATGCGCGACATGCTGGGGGTGACCAAGTCGGGTCAGCCGGTGTATGTGGTCGTGCGCGTCAACGGGGCTGTTTGGGCCTTGATTGTTGACAAGGTTGACCGCGTCATTGAAATTCCAGAGAAAGACATTTCACCGGTTCGAACCTCAGAAAACGATTACTTGACCGAAGTCGGGCGTTTGAATGGCGAGTTGATCTCGCTGCTCTCACTCGAACCTCTGTCCAGAATGGCCGAGACGGCTGCTTGAGCAAGATAGCAAGGACCGATTTTGAGCAATAACAATGTCAATGACCTGATTGCGCAGATGCAGGCGGCCGTCAAAAGCGCCGTCGGAGCGAGCCAGGCCATGCGCCCACTTCAGGCCCATTCGCCCACGACGGGGGCGCACCAATCCAACGATCAGGCGGGTTTGATCAACCAGTTGATGCTGGGGGTCGAAAGCCGCTTTGGCATCAAGTCCGGCAGCTTGGTGGAGCGCAAATTGGCCCGCATTTTGAAGGACATGCCCGTGAATGTCTTGCGGGACTGGGTCAGTTCCATGACCACCTGCACGTCCGAACATGCGGAGTGGCAGTCCCTGGTGGAGAACTTGACGGTTCATGAAACCTATTTCTGTCGCGATCCCGACCTCATGGAAATGGTCACCAATGACGTGCTGCCCAGCCTCATTGCGTCGCGGGAAAGCCATCAGCAATTGCAGGTCTGGTCCGCTGCCAGCTCGACCGGTGAAGAGGTTTATGACCTGGCTTACATCTGCCTCAAAGGCCTGATGCAGGCGGGCAAAGCCTCGCAAACCGATGGTCGCATCGCACCCACCAAAGGCTGGGGCTTGTATGTGTTGGGCACAGACATCTCGAACCAGGCCCTGCGCACGGCCCGTGAAGGGGTTTATGGTGACTTGGGCATGGGGTCATTTCGCAACCTGCCAGCGCATTGGCGTGCCATGTTTGAAACCGTGGAAATGCCTTCGGGCGGCGCCATGCAGGGCGTGAATTATTTTCGGATCCGAGACTGGGTGCGTCAATTCGTGCGCTTTGAGCGTTTTAATTTGATGAACACCCGTCCCCCGGTTTCGGGGATGGATTTGATTTTTTGCCGCAATGTCCTGATTTATTTTGACGATGCGGTGAAGCTGGCCGTCCAAAAAATGCTGGCCCGGGCCATGTCGCCTGGCGGTGTTTTGATCATGGGGGCCTCGGTGCAGTTGTTGGCAACGGATTATTTTGACTCGCATTTGGGTCGCGGCGGGCCTTGGTATGTCCGAAACAAGGTGCCCCTATGATCAAGTTGCTGATTTCTGACGATTCGGCCTTCATGCGAATTGCCATCCGGAAAATGGTGGAGGGCAACCCCAACATTCAGGTGGTGGGTGAAGCCAAGACCGGACAAATGTGTGTGGAGATGTGCGAGCAGTTCAAGCC
>CAIUTG010000239.1 GCA_903902035.1 uncultured Curvibacter sp.
AGCCCTTGAAGGCGGTGGTCTGCGCATTCGCGACATTATTGGAGGTGACATCCAGCTGGGTTGTTGCCGCATCCAGACCCGTCATTGAGGTGTATAAAGACATGAGTTAGCTCCTGCTGAAATCGATTTGAATTACTGTTGAATCATTTGGACGCTGCCCACCGCAACGCTCTGACCGCTGGACACATTCAGCATCACCGCCCCGCTGCTGGACTGGGTCACACTGGACACGGTTTGCATGGTGCTGATGGTGGGGGTGGTGGTGGCGCCATTCACCACGGCGGAGGCACTCAGGGTGTAGTTGCCATTCGAAGCGGTGCTGCCTGACAGGTTCTGACCATCCCAGGTCCAGCTCAGGTTGCCCGCCGTTTGCGCGCCCAGGCGGTAGGAATTCACCAAATTGCCGCTGCTGTCCTTGACCTGGACGGTGACGCTGCTCGCGCCATTGGGCAATGAAATCAAAGCGGGCGAGGCCGTGCCATTGGTCAAGGTCTCTGGCGCGCCCGGCACCGCCACCTGGGAGCCCATCAACATGGCGCTGCTCATCAAGGTCTCACCCGAGAGGCTACTCACCAAGCTGCTCATTTGGGTCGACATGCTGGTGGTCGCCTCCAACTGCGAGAACTGCGCCAGCTGGGAGACAAAGTTCGCCCCATCTGAAGGGTTCAAAGGGTCTTGGTCTTTCAACTGGGTGGTGAAGAGGGTCAGGAAGTCCGACTCACCCAAAGAGGACATGCCGGCACCCGTGTTGGCCGAAGAGGCCGCAGCGGCCTGTTTTTGCGCTTGGGCGGTGGTCAAAATGCTCGATGGCAGGGCGGTGGTCGTGTCAGGCAGGGCCGAAGCCACGCCCGAGTTGTTGATGGTATTGGTCGACATGGCAATAAACTCCTAGTTCAAAGGCTCAGCATCAAGTTTTGGTAATGTCCAAGGTCCGCATCATCAATTGACGCGCCGTGTTCACGACTTCGACGTTGTTTTGGTAAGAACGCGAGGCGGCCATCATTTCGACCATCTCGCTCATTTCATTCACATTGGATTGGTAGACAAAACCATCTTTGTCGGCCATCGGGTTGCCGGGGTCGGACACCTTGCGGATCGGTGACGGATCGTCCGTGATAGCCTGCACCTTGACCCCCCCCGTGTTGTTGGTACCCGGGGTGGCCATTTGTTGGTCCAAAATGGCCTTGAACACCACGCGCTTGGCACGAAAGGCCGTTTGATCCGAATTGGACACAGTGTTGGCATTCGCCAAATTCGAGGCGACCGTATTCAAGCGGGCACTTTGCGCATTCAGCGCAGAGCCAGCAATGCCAAAAATATTGTCCAAAGCCATGCTGGATTACTCCCCTTTCAACGCCCGGCGAATACCGGAAACGCGTTGATCCAAAAAGTCGAGGGTGGCCTGGTAGTCCGCTGCAGACTTACCGTACTGAGCCTGTTCCACATTCATTTCCACCGTGTTGCCGTCAAAAGCGACGTTAAAAGGCACGCGGTACTTGACGCCGCTGGCACTGCTGGGCTCATCGGCCTGGGCAATGTGCATGGCATGGGTCGTTTGCAAGCCCACATCGTCTTGGTTTTGTTTCAAGACTTGGCGAAAATCCAGGTCTTGCGCCTTGAAATTGGGGGTGTCGGCATTGGCGATGTTGCGGGCAATCAGCTCCAATCGCTGGCTGCGCAAAGAAAGGGCCTGTGCCGAAACACCCAGCGCTTGGTCAATTTGGTTCATTCTCAGCTCCTTGGCTTTTTGCAGACACTGCCGGTTTCCCGACGCCCGACCCCAAAACGAGGGGGTCTCAGGGACTATCACGCAAAAGCTGTGCCAGTCTGCTTTGCCGCTTTTTTTGACAGACTTGCCGCTTGTTTCCCGAGTGAAAACACCCGAAATCTCCGGTTGAAAAAGCCTGATGAATTCAAGCGGCAATTCATTGCCACCCCCTATTGCCGCTCTCTAT
>CAIUTG010000240.1 GCA_903902035.1 uncultured Curvibacter sp.
AACGATGTGGGTCGCGTGATGTCCGGCGTGGCCCAGGGGGATTTGACCGCTCGGGTTCAAACCCAAGGCCAAGGGGCCTTGGCGTCGTTGAAAAACCACCTGAATGCCTCGCTCGATGCCTTGGGCAATGCCTTGAAAACCATCCAGGCCAATACCCAGTCTTTGGCCTCCCAGGCCAACCAAACCAGCCAAGCCATGGCGCAAATTTCAGAGGGTGCTCAAAGCCAGACCCTCTCCATTGAGCAGGTATCAATGGCACTCAAAATGGCCGCCCATGCGATTGCCGATGTCTCAGCCAACACAGAATCGGCCAGTCGTCATTCTCAAAATTCAGTCGAATTGGTTCGGGCCGGCAAAGAGAAAATGCAACTCATGGTGGAAGTGGTGAACAACATTGCCGAGAATTCACACCGCATCAACAAAATTTCCGAAGCCATTGGGAGCATTGCCTATAAAACCAATTTGCTTTCACTGAACGCGGCCATCGAAGCGGCCCGTGCCGGTGAACACGGCAAAGGTTTCGCGGTCGTGGCCGATGAGGTGGGCAAGTTGGCCATCAATTCAGCCGACAGCACCAAAGAAATCACCGCCCTGGTCCATCAGGCCCAACTCGAAGCCAGACGGGCCGTTGAAACGGTGGCGGCCATGAGTGTCGACATGAACCACATCGAAACCGGTGCTTCGAGTACCGACGGCATGTTGCAACGGATCTCTGCGGCCATTGAGCAACAAACGAATGCCATGCAGGAAATTGATGCCAATGTGCAACAAATCAGCCGCGTGGCCAATGCCAGTTCCTCCGCCTCTGAAGAGCTGACCGCCACCGCCCATGAGCTGGCCCGGATCTCGGACACCAACCGATTGGAAGTGGAACGGTTTAGTTTCTGAAAGCCTCACATCGGGGGGGCAATTTCAAGTCGATCAAGTCGAAAACCGATCCACCTCCCGACGGGTCGATTCTGCCAATTTCGCCAATTCCATTACCGTCGCCGTGATTTCCTCTGAGGCGGTCGAATTGCTGCGGGCAATGCTGTCCAAACTCGTCATGTTGGCGTTGATCTCTTCCACGGCACTGCTTTGCTGCTCCAAGGCCGCTGAAATTCGTTGCAGCATGCCACTGGTTTGTTGAGAACCCCGCTCGATGCCTGCCATTTCCTCGCTGACTTTGCGCACGGCCGTTACCGCATGACTCGCTTCGGTCACAGCGACTTGAACCAGTTGGGCAATTTCTTGTGAGCTTTCGGCACTGCTCGATGCCAACTTTCCGACCTCTTCTGCCACCACCGAGAAGCCTTTGCCGTGTTCACCGGCCCGGGCCGCTTCGATGGCCGCATTCAGCGAAAGCAAATTGGTTTTATTGGCAATGGCTTCAATGACTTCCGTGATTTTGCTGATCCGCTCCGAGTTGGCGGCGATGTTGTTGACCAGGGTCACCATGCTGTCCATTTGGACCATCCCACTTTGAACAATTTGCAAGGACTCGGCTGAAAGCCGACTGGCTTCAATCGTGCTTCGGGTGACGTCGGTGACGGAGGCCACGGTTTGTTGAACCGCCGACATGATGTGGGCAATCGCCGTCGATTGATTTTGCGCCCCGTCCGAAATTTGTCCAATCGCCGTGCTGGTTTGGCCCGCCGCCGTGGCCACTTGTTGCGTATTTTGGGCCACCAGCCGAATGGTGTTTGACAGCTCCCCCAAGGAATCATTCAAATGAAGCTTGAGTCGACCCAACTCACCCAAGGCCTCAGAATTCACCCGCCCTTGCAAATCCCTTTGAGACACTTGCTGCATGACCTGCCCCACTTCACCCAAAATGGTTTGCAACGCCGTCATGGCATGGCTGGCACGTTCGAGCGCCATTTTGAAGGCCCCTTCCCCTTGCACAGTCACCCTCACTGAGAAGTCCCCGGCTTCCATCGCCGACATGGCCTGATTGAGTTCTGCAAAGGTTTGTTGCATGGCGCTGACCGAGCCATTGATGGCTTGCTTCATCACCTCCATGTCTCCCCTGAGTTCGGCGGTGACACGTTTCTCAAAATCACCTCGCCCCATGTTACGAGCCACCTCATTGACCTCGTCCATGGCCGCTTGCAAGGAAGCCATCAAACGATTAAATGCCACCGAAGCCTCTGCGATTTCGTCGTTGGATTTGATTTCCACCCGCTGATTAAATTGTCCGGTGCGCTCGGTATTCACAATCACCGATTGAATTCGGCGAATGGGCTCGGTCACTTGCAAAATCAAAGAGCGCGCTGCCACCAAAGCCAACACCACAGCGAAGGTGACCACGATCAACAAGAAAATGCCAGCGTCTTGAATGGTCTGCGTGACCCCCGCCGCCAGCAGGTTGGAATCGGCATTCCAGATCTTGACCAATTTCTTGATGTCCGCATCCATCGCATCCACATGGCCGCGATACAGCTGTTTACTCATCAAACTGGGGGCGGCTTCTGCCTGACGGCCTTCGAGCATCAAATGGATCAGCCCCTCCTGGGTCGTCATGTAGGACGCCAAGTTTTGATTCAGGTGGGCAAAAATTTCTTTTTCTTCGGGTCGCGTCGCCAAAGCTTCGGCCTCATGCAGTTTGGCCAAAAAGACCTTGGTCAAATCCGGAATTTCCTCAAGCCAGTGCTTTTGCTCCACTTCCGTATTCGTATAAGGTTCTCGGCACATGCGCCGCACCACATTCATAAAGGCGGCTTCGGTTTCCAATATAGTTTGGGTTTTGACCATGTTGTCGGACTGCAATTGGTGGTTGAGTTCTCCAATGCGTGAAATTTTTTGATACGCCCCCCCCGCCAATACCAACAGGAGCAAAACCAAAAAACCAACAAACCAGCGCAACTTGGCGCTGATTTTTTGAGGAAAAAGGGAATTCATGGTCAAACAG
>CAIUTG010000241.1 GCA_903902035.1 uncultured Curvibacter sp.
AGGCTGCGCAAGCCATCGCGCACCAGCGAATGATCATCGACTATCAGTACCCGCTCCATCGGCACGACCATCATCCCGTCGTTGTTCGAATGCAGCATAGTCCGCTTGTCCCGATTTGTCGTGCCCGCTCTGCCCAAGTGGGAGAGCAGGCACGACCTGACTTCAGTGCTTGGGCAGTTTGAACACCCAGAGCGATCCGCCCTGGCTGATGTCCTTGAACGTCTTGGCGACTTCGCCGCCCCACATCGGCACCGCGCCGCCCCAGCCCGACATCACCGCGATGTACTGTTCGCCGTCCTGTTCCCAGGTGATCGGCGATCCGACCACGCCCGACCCGGTCTGGAACTTCCACAGTTCCTTGCCCGTCTTGGCATCGAACGCCTTCAGATAGCCTTCGGGCGTACCGGTGAACACCAGATTGCCCGCGGTTGTCAGCACGCCACCCCACAGCGGGGCCTTGTTCTTGTATTCCCACACGATCTTGCCGGTGGTCGGGTCCATCGCCCGCAGCGCGCCGATATGGTCGTCGGCGATCGGCTTGATCGTGAAGCTCGCGCCCAGGTAGGCGGCGCCCTTCTTGTAGGCCACGGGTTCGTTCCAAATTTCCATGCCCCATTCGTTGGAAGGCACATAGAACAGTTTGGTGTCTGGGCTGTAAGCCATGGGCATTTGGTTTTTGCCACCCAAGAAACCGGGAGCGGCAAACACGGCCTTGCCTTTTTGAGCATCGGCACTTTGGGTTGGATCGCCCGGACGGTTTTCAGGGACAAAGTTAGGACGGCCTGTTTTCAGGTCGATGCCATTGGCCCAAGTGGTTTTCTTGACGAAGGGGAAGGCATTGATCAGCGCGCCGGTCTTGGCATCGTTGACGTAGAAGTAACCGTTCCGATCGGCTTTGCCGCCCACGCGACGACCGTCCATGTCGAAGGTGATGAATTCATTCACACCGTCAAAGTCCCAAGCATCGTTGGGGGTGTTTTGGTAATGCCACTTGATTTGACCGGTTTTGACATCAATCGCCACGGTGGAGCTGGAGAACAGGTTGTCGCCTTTGCGCAGGTGGCTGTTCCAGGGCGCGGGGTTGCCGGTGCCGAAATAAACCATGCCGGTGGTTTTGTCATAAGTGCCACCCAACCAGGTCGAAGCGCCGCCGCTCTTCCACAAATCGCCAGGCCAGGTTTTGTTGGTGGTGCCCGAGATGCCCGCTTCTTTTTTGTTGCCGTCTTTGTCCCAGACATAGCCCATGTGGCCTTCCACAGTGGGGCGGCTCCAGACCATTTTGCCGGTGCGGGGGTCACGCGCTTCGACACGACCAACCACACCAAACTCGCCACCGGAGACGCCCGTCAGCAACAAGCCGTTGGCAATCAGGGGGGCGGCACTGGCGGAGTAGCCCGCAGAGTAGTCGTCAATTTTTTCTTTCCACACGACTTCGCCGGTGTCTTGGTTCAAGGCCACCAATTGAGCGTCCAAGGTGGCGAAAATCACCAGGTTGTCAAACAAAGCAGCGCCCCGGTTGACCACGTCGCAGCAAGGCATGATGCCTTCAGGCAGACGGTGTTCGTATTTCCAGAGTTTTTTGCCTGTTTTGGCGTCCAGGGCGAAGATGCGTGAGTAAGAGGCCGTCACGAACATCTTGCCGTTATAAATCAAGGGCTGGGATTCTTGGCCGCGTTGTTTTTCGCCGCCGAAAGAGAAGCTCCAGGCTGGCACCAGGTGTTTGATGGAGTCGGTGTTGACTTGCTTGAGCGGAGAGAACCGCTGACCTTGGGTGCCAATGCCCCAAGACAGCACTTCGCCGGTGTCGGCAGAGCCTTTGTCAATCATGTCTTGTGTCACGGCGGCATTTGCCAGACCCGCGCCCACACCCCAAGCCATCATCACGGCCAGCAGCTTCAATTTCATGGATATCTCCTTGTTGGTTTCGGTTGAAACACGATGTTTCGAGGGACTTTGAATGCAATTTATGTACCACCCATCATTGAGCTTGGCTTGAATCCTGCTGCAAAAGCCCCTCAAAGCGTCGTTCCGTCGAAAACAAGGCGGTTATCCGGGGTCACGAGGTAAATATCAGGATGTTGCAGCCAAAAAACTCGGGTTTTTCCGATCAGCAAATACCCCTGCTGGTGTGTCAAGATGAAGCGGGGACACCACTTGAGCAGTAACACTGTGAAGCCGGGCTCAGGGTTTATCGGGAAGTGTTGGCAAGCTTGGCGGCGGGTGGGGGCGGCCTTCATCGGGGCCATGCTCTGTGGCACCGCGCTGGCAGGCGTGATGACCCGGGAAACCATGGTGCAGGCCTTCCCTTCGCCCTTGATCGTGGGCGAAAAAGACCGCGACCTACCGGTCTGGCCGATCCTCAAACAAGACGCCACTTCGACGCCGGTTGTGGCTTGGGCCTTCGAGTCGATTGACTTTGCGCCTGTGCCGGGCTTTTCAGGAACGCCCATCAACCTGTTGGTGCTGCTCGATGGCAAAGGGCAATTTTGGGATGTGCGGGTGTTGTCGCAGCACGAACCCGTGTTCCTGGATGGTTTGGGCCCTCTGCCCTTGCAAGCCTTTGTGAAGCAATACAAAGGCTTGTCGCTGCAACAAAACATCAAAATCGGCAGTGGCCAAAACCGCGCGGCCCAGGCGGGCAGTGCCAATGTTTATATCAATGGGGTTGCCAAAGCCACCGCCTCGGTGCGGATTTTGAATCAGAGTCTGCTGTCGGCTTCGCTGAAAGTGGCCCGGGCCAAGCTGGGCTATGGCCAGGGCCACGACCCCGATCAGGTGGGGCATTTGAAACTGGATTTGTTCGCTCCGCTGGATTGGTCGGGCTTGCAAAAGGCCCAGTTGTTGACGCACCTGACGCTCAGTGCCGCCCAGGTCAATCGGGCCTTTGCCGATACCGCAGTGGCCCAGGGTCAAGATGAGCTGCGTTCGACTTTGACCCCGGGCGATGCTTCGCTTTATCTGGACGCGCAAGTGGCTTGGTTGGATTTGCCAGCCGTGGGCCGCAACCTGTTGGACAGCGCGGGTTGGGAGGCCTTGCAACGCCGCTTGGAACCCGGTGACCATGCCTTGCTCTGGGTCAACCGGGGCCGTTACTCTTTGACGGGGCCTGACTTTGTGCGTGGCTCGGTGCCCGATCGCCTGACCTTGCAGCAGCAACACCTGCCGGTAGAAATGCGCGACCTTGATTTTGATGTGGCCCCTGTGCTGCCAGCGGATTGGCAGGGTGCGGAGTGGCGGGTGTTTCGGGTGAATGCCTCGGCGGGGCTGGATCCGTCTCAGCCGCTGGACTTTGCGCTGCATGTCACGCGCAGCAAAGGCGTGATTTTGCCCGAACACGTGCGAGGTGATTTTGCATTGAGTGTTTCTTTGCCCGAGACCTATGTGGAGGCCGCCCAGAGCGACAACAAAACCTGGGTCTCCATTTGGCGCACCCGCTGGTGGGAGCTGGGGGTGTTGGCGCTGGGCTTGGGTGTGTTGGTTTGGGCTTTGCGTCTTCCCCCGGCTCTGGTTCAGTCCCCCCAACGATTGCGCTGGTTCAGAACGGCTTATTTGCTGTTTACCTTGGGGTTCATCGGCTGGTTTGCCCAAGGTCAGTTGTCGGTGGTGAACCTGACGGCCTTGATCCAGGCCTTGTTGGCGCGGCGCAGCCTCGATTTCTTTTTGTACGACCCCATGACGGTGAGTTTGTGGCTGTTTGTGGCGGTCAGTTTTTATTTTTGGGGAAGGGGGACTTTCTGTGGCTGGCTCTGCCCGTTTGGTGCCTTGCAGGAGTTGACGGCGCAACTCGCACAACGCCTCAAAATACCCCGTGTCCGGGTGCCTGAGCGGTGGGACCGGGCCTTGAAAAAACTCAAGTACGGCGTGCTGGCGGTGATCTTGCTGTGTGCGGGCGTGTCCGTCACCGGCACCGATGCCTTGGTCGAAATTGAACCATTTAAAACCAGCATCACCTTGAACTTTGTGCGTGAATGGCCGTTTGTGGTGTGGGCGGCAGTGTGTGTGTTGTCCAGTGGTGTTGTCTACAAAGGCTATTGCCGTTACCTCTGTCCTTTGGGGGCCGGCATGGCCGCCTTGGGCCGATGGCGGCTGTTGCGTCGTTTTGACTGGATTGCACGCCGCGCCGAATGCGGCCAACCTTGTCAGCGCTGCCGCCATGACTGCGCCTATCAAGCCATCGAAAAATCCGGCGCGGTGGATTATGACGAGTGTTTCCAGTGCTTGGATTGTGTGGTGATCTACGAAAGCCCCGCTTTGTGTGTGCCGCTGATTTTGGCCGACCGTTCTGCCGGGGGCCGCAGCCAAACCGTGATTCCGATTCAGGTGCAAGCAGGATGAACAAACGCCATGACCTTGATTTTTTGAGCCCCTCCTCCGATGAGGGCAGGCCGTTCCCACGGCGGCAGTTTTTGCGCTTGGCCTGGGGGGGCGCCGTGGGGGTAGGGGCCGCCGCGCTGGCCACTGGGGCCAGCGCCCAGCCCTTGTCCGAACAGGGCTGGCGCGAGCGCTATTTGACGGGCTTTGGCACGACCCTGTCGGTTCGTGTTTGGCATGCCCGCCCCGCTGTGGCCGAGCAGGCTTTGGAGGCCGCTGTGGGCTTGATTCGCCGCATCGAAGACCAAATGAGTTTGTTTCGGGACGACAGTGCGGTGCGGCAGTTGAATCGGCAAGGGGTCTTGCACCGTCCTGCGCCCGAATTGTTGGCGGTGTTGCGGCTGGCCCAATCGGTGTCGGCCCAAAGCCAGGGCCGTTTTGATGTCACGATTCAACCCTTGTGGGAGGTTTTTGCCCGCGCCAAGGCGGGGTCGGCTGGCCTGCCTTCACCCCGTCAGGTGGCGCAGGCCAAGGCTCGGGTAGGTTGGCAGCATTTGCGGCTCAGTCAAGAGGCGGTGTGGTTTGAGCGGCCGGGCATGGGGGTGACCTTGAATGGCATTGCCCAAGGCTTTGCGGCCGATGCAGTCAAAGCCTGTTTGCAGGGACAGGGCATTGAACACGCCTTGATTGATACGGGGGAGTTTCAGTCGCTGGGCCAAGCCGAGGCGGCACGCCCCTGGGTTTTGGGGGTGGCAGACCCCCATGACGAGGCGCGGCTGCTGA
Source organism: uncultured Curvibacter sp. (assembly GCA_903902035.1). Taxonomy (GTDB): domain Bacteria; phylum Pseudomonadota; class Gammaproteobacteria; order Burkholderiales; family Burkholderiaceae_C; genus Curvibacter. The sequence goes on from CAIUTG010000241.1 coordinate 5,095, forward strand.
CCCGCTTGGTCAGCGATGGCCGGGCCGTGGCCACTTCCGGCGACAACGCCACTTATTTCAGTGCCGACCATCGGCACCACCACATCTTCGATCCCCGCACCGGCTATTCACCCACCGAGTTGTCGGGGGTGACTGTGGTGGCGCCGCAATGTGGTCTGGCCGACGCCTTGACCAAGGTGATGATGGTGGCAGGCCGTGACCAAGCGCTCCAGCTGGCCGCGAGTTGGGGGCCGCAGATTGATGTCCTGGTGGTTGACAAAGCAGGTCGCTGGCAAGCCACGCCCGGCTTGCAGCTCAGGAGCCCCTAGCAGTCAATGCCAGTCGGTGAGTTCCAGGGTCAGTTGTCCGCCGTTTAGAAACAGCGAGCTGGTGTGCTCATCGCGCACGACCTTGACCAGCCCCACCCCCGCGCAATACCACTCGGTGCTGAGCAGGGGCACGTCTTGCCATCCCACCACCGGATCGACAAACAGTTTCAAGGCCGCCTCGCCTTTCACCACCAGGCAATGGGAAAAATGCCCCGCGGGGGTACTGACCGATTGCTCGATGGCTTCGAGGTGATAAGCCATGGGCACTTTGGGGTGTTTGTGCTTCAGCTCGCGTGGAAACTCAGTCATGCGCTCCAACAAATAGGGGGTGGTGGTCGCGCTCCAGCGGCTGCCCACGGTCAAAGGGTTGGGCAAGACCATCCGTTTGGGTTGGTCCATGGTGACCCATTCTTCCATTTCAAAGCGGCTGCCTATGCGGTAAATGCCGCTGGCTTCCTTTTGCAGCCAATAGTTCATCCCGTCGCTGCTGCGCCGGTGGGCGGCCTGGACGTCGCTGCCGGCCTCGCTCACGGTGTCCATGCCCAGATTGCTCAGGGTCAGTGAAGCGGGCAGAGGGCTGGTGCTGTTGTCGGCACCCGCGTCGCGTTGCACGCTTTGTTGGTACTGCCAGGTGTGGCCTGCGGCCAGCGGAAAATAATCATCCGCGCTGGTTTTTTCTGCGGGTTGGCAGGCCACCAAGCCCAGGCTGAGGCTGACACAGGCCAGCCAGCAAGCGGGCATGGCGGTGCTTATGTTGTTGAAGGTTCGCATGCTCATTTCTCCGGCAATTGGGGTGCGGGCATGTCACGGATCTTGATCTGTTGCTCATCGCTGCCGGGACGCAGCCAAGAGGGGCCTTTGCGGCCGCGCTTGGGTTCGGTGGTGCCGATTTGGCTCACGCCTTGGCGAATCTTTTTCATGCCCTCGTTCAACAACGCATGCAGGTCCTTGGTGTAGGGCAAGCGAAAGGCCTGCGGTTGGGCCACGGGGTGACCGTCTTCAATGGCATTGACCCAAACATACAGGGCGCCTGGGTTTTTGGCACTGGGCTCCTCAATCACCGTGGCCAGCAATACAAAACGCTCCGGCAAGGGCTCGGTGCTGGGCCAACCCGCGATTTGGCTGATTTCCTCGTGGGCGAAGAAATAAAACACCGTCACCAAGACCAGCAAAATGGCCTTGGTCCAAAGCGGCCAACGCGACCAGAGCAAAGCCAGGGCGCAGAGCAGGGCGATCAGGCAGGCCCCGATTTCAATGGCTAAAGTCATATTTTTTCCACCAGTGTTTTGGGTAGGTTGTTGATGTTGGTCACGCTGCCATCGGGCAGCACGGTAAAGCGAACAGCGGTCACTTCATCGCCCTTGCGGGCCAGCGTGACCGTGCCATAAAAGACCACTTCGGCGCGGGGATTCACCTTCATGACCGAGACATTGGCGTCCACGGCCTGGCCGTCTTTGGAGTCGTAGTAATGCACATTGACGGTGTATTCGCCGGGCTCGATGCCTCGCACCGTCACCACCTCCTGGTTCAGGGGGTTGACGATTTCTTTGCCGTTGACCACGATCACATCGTTGGTCATGCCCCGGTCGTCCCGATCCAAATGCATGAGGCCCGCCTCGCGGGCACGAAACCACACCACCTTGCCCTCGGGGTCTTGCACCCAGGCGTCCAGGTCATTGGGGTTCATGTCGGGCCAGGACAGGGTGATGATGAACTCGGCTTTGGAGGGGATGTCCCCGTTTTTCAGCGCCTTGGGATTCATCACCATGAGCGCAATCAAAAAACAAAAGACAAACGCAATCAACATGTTGAACAACATGTCGTAGAAGGGGTCGACCTCGGCCTCGCGGCTGCGCCCACGGCGGTGTCGGCTCATGCTTTCAGGCTCAGGGCATGCGCTTGGCAGGTGGCAACGAAGCGGTCTGCATAACGATCCAGGCGCGTCAGTTGCAAGCCGAGCAGGATGTTGGCCACCAAGCCCACCATGGTGGTCAGCAGGGCCACGCCCAGGCCGGTGGTCAAGGTTTTGAGGAGGTTCTGCGATTGCGCCGGGTCAAAGTTTTGCATTTGGCCAATGTTCAGGGCCAGGATAGAAAAGCCGATGACCTTGCCCAACAAGCCCAGTTTGAGCTGGATGCCGTTCACCCACCAAGCCGTGCCATGGGGGCCATGGCTGCGTTCCAGTAAAACATCCAAAGCGGTGGCCGAGTCGTGGCTTGCGCCGGTGCAGGCGGCCCAGTATTCTGCCGCCCAACCCGTCAAGTAGCCCTGGGGAACCGAGGCAGGCGATTGGCGCAAAGACCAGGCATTCAACATGGCTTGGTGTTCGGCTTGCAGGGTCTTGGCGCGGGCGCCACACCACAGGCTGGCGCTGAAGAACACCAACAAAATCACCAAGGTCAGGCCCGTGGGGTCTGCGTGCAACAGCAAGGCCCAGACGCCCCGCACCCCCAACAGCCAGGTGGCGAAGCCCATCAGTCCGATCAGCGCGAGCCATTCAAACCAGATGGGTTCAGCCAGACCTTGTTTCTGAGCAACAGGACGGGGAGGGTTTAAAAAAACCTTTTGAAAATTCATGAATGGGGCGCTTGAAAATAAAGAACTAGACCTGCAATCCCCGCCTAGGTGCCGCCCTAGTGGGCTTGTGTCAGACGGGGGCAAATTTCAAGGCTTGTTGCAGGGGTGTGACAGGGGTCTAGGGTTTCCCCTTGAGCTTGCGGTAAATCGTGTTGCGGCTGATTTGCAGCAATTTGGCCGCCTCGGTGACATTGCCTTGGCATTGGGCCAGGGCCTCACGAATCGTGCTCAAGGCCAGCTCATTGACCGCCTGGCCCAGAGCGGCTGGCGCGGCGGATTTGGCGGCCTTGTGCTCCTCTTTCGAGGACGAAACCGAGCAGGGGCGGTCCAGTCCCAGCTCTTCGAGCAAGTCGCTGGAGAGATGAACCCGCGTGAGTTGTTGATCCTGCCCCGCCATGACGCAGGCGGTGCGCAGCACATTGTGGAGCTGGCGCAGATTGCCTGGCCAGTCGTAGGCCTGAAAAGCCTTGAGCAGTTCGGGGCTCAGGGACAGGGGTTGGTTGGGCGCAAACTGCTTGATCATTTTTTGGCACAAGGCCGCCAAATCACTGCGCTGCTGCAAACGCGGCAAGCGCACACTCAGTCCGTTGATGCGGTAATACAGGTCTTCTCTGAACAGGCCTTGGGCAATCATTTCTCGCAGATTGCGGTGGGTGGCACAGACCAAGCTGATGTCCACCTCGTGGGCTTTGTGGCTCCCCAAGGGCACGACCTTGCGCTCTTGCAAGACCCGCAGCAAGCGGGCCTGCATGGACAAGGGCATGTCCCCGATTTCATCCAGGAACAAGGTGCCGCCGTGGGCCTGGACCAGCTTGCCGGTGGCACCGCGGCGCTTGGCGCCGGTGAAGGCGCCTTCTTCATAGCCAAACAATTCGGACTCAATCAGGGTCTCGGGAATGGAGGCGCAGTTGACCGCCACAAAGGCTTGCTCGTGGCGCAGGCTGGCGCGGTGCATGGCATGGGCCAAAAATTCTTTGCCGGTGCCGGTGTCGCCCAAAATCAAGAGCGGGATGTCGCGGTCCAGCACGCGGGACACTTGGTCCACCACGCTGCGCATGGTGGCGTCATCCCGGGCCAGTTCCTTCAAATCAGGCGGCGGTGAATTGGGTTTTTTGGGCGGCAATTCGGCCTGGGCACTGGCGGCGGGTGCGGTGGGCGTGTCGGTTTGGCCGACCGACTCCTGTCGGTGCTGGCCCAGGGGCGGCGTCA
>CAIUTG010000242.1 GCA_903902035.1 uncultured Curvibacter sp.
ATGGCGGGGTCTTTGACCCTCAGCATGGTGTGATTCAGGACGAACCCTTGGGTTTGTTCATGAACCGATGTGCTCACACCGGGGTGGTTTTCCGTATCGAAATTCATGGTGTTTTCCAAACAAAAATTTCTGAATTTGTTTTGCCATTTTTTTTGCGCATGGCGCCAAGCAAAACGCCTCAGGCAGCCAATTTAGCCACCACCAAGTTGGGCTGGGTTGGGGTGGCGCCCTGCTGTTGCTGCAACTGAAGTTCGGCCTTCAAGACAGACCGCCTCAGGTAGCGCATGCCAGTGACCCGAAGGAAAGAGGCAAAGTTGGGCACCTCACCTCGGTGCGCCCATATTTCGCTGTGAAACAGGCAAATCAAGGCGTTGGTGGTGCACCCTTCTGCCTCGGCCATTTCAGCCAAGAGGTCCCACACCATGTTCTCCAGGCGAATGCTGGTGAGCACGCCTTTGATTCGAATCGAGCGGGTTCGCTGTTCATATTGAATGGGGTCTGCTTTGACAAAATATTCGCACATGATGTGAAGCTCCTCCAACCCAGTCCACCGTTCTTCATTTTCAAAGGGTGCGCTCTTTCATTTGTTTGGCAATGTAATCGGCTTGTCGAATCGCCAATGTCACGATGGTCAAGGTGGGGTTCTCAGCTCCCCCACTGGTGAACTGGCTGCCATCGCTGACGAACAGGTTTTTGATGTCGTGGGATTGGCCCCATTTGTTCACCACCCCATCGCTGGCTTTGGCGCTCATGCGGTTGGTGCCCATGTTGTGGGTGGATGGGTAAGGCGGCGTCCGGTAGGTTCTGATGGCACCGGCAGCCTGGTAGATGCTTTCGCCTTGCGTAAAGGCGTGCTCACGCATGGCGACATCGTTGGGATGGTCGTCGAAATGGACATTGGGGACCGGGCTGCCCCACTTGTCTTTGACATTGGTGTTGAGGGTGACGCGGTTGGTTTCTCGGGGCATGTCCTCGCCCACCAGCCACATGCCGGCGAGTTGGGTGTAATGTTCCATCCACCAAGCAAAGTCACTGCCCCATTTGCCTGGGTCCAAAAAGGCCGCCATGAAGGGAACCCCCAAAGAAACCGTCTCCAATTCATAGCCGCCGACAAAGCCACGTCGGGGGTCATTGACGGCTTCATCGCGAACAATGCCGGCCATGGTGGTGCCACGGTACATATGCACCGGGTCCTTGAAAGCGGCGTACACCGAACCCGTCATGTGGCGCATGTAGTTTCGACCCACTTGGCCAGACGAATTGGCCAAGCCGTCTTTGAACAAATTGGAGGCCGACATCAGCAGCAAGCGAGGGGATTCAATGGCGTTGCCTGCGACACAGACGATGCGGGCCTTTTGTCTTTGCTCTTTGCCCTCTTTGTCAAAATAGACAACCGCATTGACCTTGCCCTCGGCGTTGTGCTCAATTCGAGTGACGTGTGATTCAGGCCGGAGTTCAAAATTGCCCGTGGCCTCTGCCTTGGGAATTTCGGTGTACAAGGTTGACCATTTGGCACCACTTTTACAGCCTTGAAAACAAAAACCCAATTGCATGCACCGCCCTCGCCCATCACGCGGCTTGCTGTTGATGGCCATGCGCCCCGTATGAACCTCACCGTAGCCCAGGCGCTTGGCACCCGCATACATGACTTTGAAGTTGTTGTTGCCGGGCAAGCCAGGGATGCCATTGGTTCGGGTGACCCCCATTTTGTCCTCGGCCTTTGCGTAATAAGGCGCCAACTCGGCCAGGGTCACAGGCCAATCCAACAGGTTGGCACCGCTCAGGTGCCCATAGACTTGCCGGGTTCTGAATTCATGCTCCTGGAAACGGAGCGAAGCCCCTGCCCAGTGGGTGGTGGTGCCACCCACGGTTTTGCAAATCCAAGCGGGCAAGTTGGGAAAGTCTTTGGCCACACGCCAGGAACCCGAGGTGGTTCTGGGGTCAAGCCAAGCCAATTGACCAAACGATTTCCACTCATCATTGATGAAGGTGGCGCTGGATTGACGCGCCCCCGCCTCCAAACAGACCACTTTGATGCCTTTTTGGCACAGTTCATTGGACAAAGTGCCACCCCCCGCACCGGAACCAATGACGACCACAACCGAGTCGTCGGAATAGTCAAATTTAGCCATTTGATGTCTCCAAAGAATTTGAAAAAGAACGCGTCAAACCATCACCCCAAATAAGGCGGCGGGCTGGCATCCTGCGGTGGATTGGGCAACCACTTGAGGTCCTGAAAGCCCCGGGTGATGTAGCCGCCTTTTTCCCAAGCCGAGCCCGGGTAACCGAAGACAGCAAAAGCCATGTCGTTGTTGTACAAAGACGTGACGCACTGACCCCTCACTTTGCCAAAGAAGGGGGTGTTTTCCATGGGGTGCAAAATCGCCAAATGCTGGTCACTTGGCACTTTTAGAAAACCTCCGCCAGCCGCTTGGTTCAAAGCGGCAATGCCGTCCTTGATCAATTTGGCCGTGGCGGCGTCGGCGCTGGCGGCCGCGTCCAAATCCTTGACCAACAGGGCATACACAGCATCGGGCAATTTTTTATGGGGGTAGAGCGTGCGGCCCATGGCCATCAGGACTTTGCCGTCTTCCGTGGACAAGGTTTTCAGCTCCAAGGCCCAGGCCGTCGAGGGGGCCAATGCGGCCAGCATCGAACCACTGGCCAAGGTGCCCAGCAACAGGCCGGTGCCCTTTAAAAACTCCCGGCGAATCAGGGGCAAGTGAACTTTCTTCACGATGCCACTGGGCTCATCACACCCCAGCAGGTCGGCGGGGCCGGCGCGCTCCATTCCAATGGGAATCACTCGCATGTTCATCTCCTTGGTGATCAAAAAAATCGCTGCACACTTCTTCATACAACGATGACCAGTTTTTATCTTTTCAACAGGGGGTGGGTTGTATCCAGCTACAACAAAGGGAAAGTACTGAGTCCTCAATTTCCGCGTCCCATGCGGGTTTGAAGATGCGTAAAGTTGCTTGCCATTGGCCACCGACAGCCCATACTGACCAAGTGGGGATGTGGATCAATGCCTCACGGACAGGAGGTCAGCATGTTTAAGAAAATCAACATCTTGGCGCTCGTTTTATTGGCCCTCACCTGCTCCTATGCGCCCGCACAAGGTCGTGGGGGTGGGGGGCACGCGGGCGGGTATAGCGGTGGCGCTCATGGCGGCGGTGTTCACGGCGGTGGTTTTCATGGTGGTCACGGCGGTGGGCACTGGGTGGGTCGCGGGGGCATCTACATCGGTGCAGGCGTTGGAGTGGGTGCCGGGTTCGGGTGGGGCTACTGGCCTTACTACCCCTACAGCTACATTGACGGCTACCCGTATGCCATTTATCAAGACGGCACGCCCCTGGTTGAGGAACAGCAACCTGCGGCAGTGGCACCCGCCGCAGCACCTGCCCCCATGACCTACTATTGCCGCCAATCCAATGCCTACTTCCCCCAAGTCCAGGTTTGCGAAGAGCCTTGGGTGATGTTGCCTGGCACGCCCGTTCAATAGCCTCAACGAGTAGCCACAACGCTTTGTCAACGTTTTTCCACTTGAAGTCACCGACCGAAATCCGGCCCATGCGCAGGTCGGTGACAATCGCTGCATGACAGACGTGCCCTCACCCAAACCACCACAGCCACGCAACCCGTTGCATGGTCTGACACTGGAAGCCATCGTGACCTCGCTGTTCGATGCGTATGGCTGGGATGGCCTGGATGCACGCATTCCGCTGCGCTGCTTCGCCTTTGAACCCAGCATCAAGTCAAGCCTCAAATTCCTGCGCAAAACGCCGTGGGCCCGAGAAAAAGTGGAAAGTCTTTACTTGTTCATGTTGCGGGAGCGCAAACGAAACGCCGATCCGCGACAATACACACTCTGATTCCGTTAACGCTATGCAAACCAAGTCTTTTTCACTCATCCCTCTGCTGATCGCCCTCGCCGCAGGCACTCTGGCAACCCCTTCGGTGACCTTTGCCGCACAGCACCACGCCACCAAGCCCGTCGCTCAAAAGAAGAAGGCCGCACCAGCAACAGACCCCACGCCCCTCTTGGCAGCTCAGGTCGCGCTGGCGGCCAACCCGCCCGAGCTACCCGCCAAAGCCTGGCTACTGATGGACTTCGACTCGGGCGAAGTGCTGGCCTCGGCCAACGCCGACGAGCCGTTGCCGCCCGCATCGTTGACCAAGATGATGACCAGCTACCTGGTCGAGCAGGCGCTGCGTTCGGGCAAGCTCAAGCCAACCGACCTGGTCTCGGTCAGCCAGAATGCCTGGTGCCGCGGCTCCAGCACCGAATCCTGCATGTACCTGCCGCTCAACAGCCAGGCCACCGTCATCGACATCCTGCGGGGCATCATCATCCAGTCGGGCAACGACGCCTCGAAGGCGATTGCCGAACACATGGCTGGCTCTGAAGAAGGCTTTGCCAAATTGATGAACGCCGAAGCGCAACGCCTGGGCATGACGCACACCCATTTCGTCAACCCCACAGGGCTTCCCGATCCAGATCACAAGTCGTCCGCGCATGATCTGGCCTTGCTGGCGCGAGCCATCATTCGCGACAGCGCCGACTACTACCCCATCTACGCCGAGCGCGAGTTCAAGTACAACGGCATCAAGCAAGGCAATCGCAACGCCTTGCTTTACACCGACCCCTCGGTTGACGGCTTGAAAACAGGCCACACCGAAGAAGCCGGTTATTGCCTGGTCACTTCAGCCAAGCGAAATGGCATGCGTCTGATCACGGTCATCCTCAACACCCACAGCGCCCAGGCCCGAGCTGACGAAAGCAGAACCTTGCTTGGCTGGGGCTACAGCAGCTTTGAAAAGGTCACGCCAATTCAGCCGAATGCCGTGGTCGCCAACGCCAAGGTCAGTTTTGGCAAAGCCGATACGGTTGCAGCGGGTTTGGGTGCCCCTTGGTTGCTGACTGTGCCGCGTGGCCAGCAAGTGCAGACCACGGTTGAGCTCAACCCCGGCTTGGAGGCGCCCGTGGCCCAAGGTGCCGTGATCGGCAAGGTCGTGGCCACTTCAAACGGCAAGCCCGTGGGCGAGGCCCCGCTCGTCGCACAGGCAAACGTGGAGCGCGCCGGCATCTTGCTGCGCCTGTGGCAGCACATCACCGGGCTGTTCGGGAAATAAACACCCCGAAACACGCCGCCCCACATCGCTTAACCAGGCGCCGGGTTCAATCCCAGCGCCTGGCCCAGTCGGTCAAGGTTTTGCTCATTCGCGGGCTCGACGATGGCTTGCATCGCTTGTGCCACCACTGGATCGGCAAACGTCTGCTTCCACCACAGAAAAGTACCTTCACCCTTCGGCACTAACGTGATCGACAACTCAAAGTGAGGGTGGCAAGTGTGCTGAATCACCACTTTCCGATCGGTTTCAATGTCTGAAAACAGGGCTTCATTGGGGTAAGTCGTTCCATCTGGCCCCACCATATCGAACACCCACCGGCCACCCGGGTAAAACTCAAACACATCGATCCGGTTTGAAAACCCCTTGGGCCCCCACCAGGTGGCTAGACAAGCCTGGTCCTTGATGGCGTTGAAGAGGGTTGAGGGCGTGGCCGCAAAATAACGGCTCGTGATGAATTTGGTCATGTGATTCTCCCTTTCAAGCGAGGCCCTCGCTTGGCCATTGGGCTTGAGTTGCCATTTTAAAAGAGGGGGATTCAGGGCCCAAGCCGTTGCACCCATCACTCAAATGCGTAGGTCGCCCCGATCGAAAAGAAACGCCCCACCGCACCGGACAGGTGCAAGGAGGGGTTGTAAGTCTGCTTGAAAAGACATGGCTGTTAAGGACTAAAAATCATCTGGCCTCCACCCGATATTACCGGGTCTCTCATGCGACCCCTTCGCTTCACCCAAACCGAATGTTCATCAAACAGATCATCCAGAGGGCGGTACACTTCCTTTTCAACCACAGCACGACACAGCAGGAGATCAAATGCCATTGGTCAGAATAGACTTGAGTTCACAGCACGCAGAGGGTTTTGCCCAGCAAGTGGGCGAGGTTGTTTATCAAGCCATGCGAGAGCACATCAATGTGCCAGAAGATGACAAATTCCAAGTCATCACCAGGCACGATCGTGCCGATTTGGTCACCCCCAAAAGCTACTTAGGCATTGAATACTCAGACGGCATCATCTTCATTCAGATCACCTTGAATGAGGGTCGGTCCACTGAGTTGAAGAAAAAATTCTATCGGGCCATTTGTGATGGTTTGGTCGAAAAACTCAAAGTGCGCCCCCAAGATGTCTGGATCAATTTAGTTGAGGTTCATAAAGAAAACTGGTCTTTTGGCAATGGTGAGATGCAATACGGTCCAAAACCGGGTTGAAACACACCTGTCAATTGAACCCGCTCAAGTTTTTGATGGCAAAAACGATATTGAGCACCGCCAAGGTGGCCAATGTGCCAAAAGTGAACCCCATTCCGCGAACACGGTTTTTGATGTTGGACAATCGCAGACCTTGTGCATGGTAAAAACGCCCCAAAACCAGGGTGCACCCCAGTACCGCAACCACCACTGGTTGTGCGGAGTGAAACTCCAACAGCCCCAATAAGATCAAACCCAGCGGAACATATTCAGCAAAGTTGCCATGCACACGAATGGCAACTTCCAAATCTGAATTTCCTCCCGCACCCAAAGAAACTTGCTGGCTCTTTCGCAAGCGGATGACTGCAAGTGCCAGTCGCACGTAGTAGAGGGTCAAAAGACCAGCAATCAAAGTGGTAATGGGCAGCATTTTTACTCCTTCCAATCTTTGGAGTTTAAGCAATCCTGGCCGCAGATCGAATCGTTCTTGTGACCTGTCCAGCACCGGTCATATAAAGCGATCGAATTCAGCCGGGACTGCCATCAGGCGTTGTCATTGGCTTGACGTTCTCAATGGGAAATGGGTCATTAAAAAACGCTTCATCTCCCATCGCAGGCATGTCAGCGACTTGAAAGCCAATATGACCCCAAAGCGTTCCACAACAACTTCAAGGAAACGCCAAACAAGCTGAGCTGCACCATCAGAAAAAACCACCGGTCGGCGATTCTTCGAGTCAAATAAGCCCCGGCGACCGTCCCTACCAAGGCCGCTGGCACCAAAAACAACACTTCATAGAGGCTCTCTATTGTGTAGGGGCGAAGAATTTGATAAGGCAATACTTTGGCGAGGTTGATCATGGCAAAAAACAAGGTCGCCGTTCCTGCAAATTGGGACTTTCTGAGCTTTTGCGGCAGCATGTAGATTTGAAAAGGAGGTGCACCGGCATGTGAAATAAAACTGGTGAAGCCAGAAACCGCCCCCCAAAACCGACCTTTGCCACGTTGAACGGACTGGATCGGATCGTTTTGGCTTTTTCTCAGCCAGACATGAAGGCAAAAGGCCACCCCCATCAAACCAATCATAAAAACAATGACTTGCTCAGACATCCACGAGGATGTCGCCCACCCAAAGCCAACGCCAACGAGTCCAGCCGGTGCCAAAATCCGCAAGTGGGTGGAGCTGAAATCATGACGATAAAGCCAAACCCCCACACCATCGGAAATGATATAAATGGGAAGCAACATCACCGTGGCTTTCATCGGAGACATCAGCAGGGACAAAATAGGCACTGCAAGCATGCCGATCGCCGGCAAGCCCCCTTTTGACAATCCAACCAGAAAAGCCCCCAGTGTGGCGAGCCAGAAATAAATATCCTGATGAAGAATGCTCATCTGCCAATTGTTCCATTCTTTGGGGGGTGAATTCGCCTGACTCGACCATTTTGCGTTGTGTGGTCAGTTGAGTTGAGGGGCGTTGTCACCAAATACTTCGGCCTGGCCATGACCGTCCTCAGCATCCAGATGTGCTCAAAAGAGTTGATCTATTCAAGATCATTACAGGTACTTCTACCCTAATAATTAAAAAAATAGTTTTTGAGCCCAGCCAAAATCATTTCAACGGAAACAGCTGAAAGCACTAAGCCCATCAATTTTTCGACTGCCAATACAGTCGATATGCCAACCCACTGTTGGATTTTTTCTGATATCGACAAGACCACACCGGATACAGCGATGGCAGCAGCCAAGGC
>CAIUTG010000243.1 GCA_903902035.1 uncultured Curvibacter sp.
AGAAATCGTTCGCGGACTCCTCGAGCAGGCCAACCCTGCGCAGTTCTCGAAAATCATGGCGGAGGTCTTCACGCGCATCGAAGGCCAGTGGGCCGCCAAAGCCGCCATGTGTTCGGGCAAATCACGACGCGCCAGCAAGCCGCCGTGCACCTTGGGGTGCAGGGTTTTGACGCGGCCATCGAGCATCTCGGGAAAGCCTGTGACCTCGGCCACCTCGGTGACGGGCAAGCCTTGCTCGGCCAACAATTTGGCCGTGCCACCGGTGGAGAGCAGGCGAATGCCCAGGCCATGCAGGGCTTGCGCCAATTCAACGATGCCGGTTTTGTCAGAGACGGAAAGTAGTGCGTTCATGGGAAAAGAAAGAAAAATAAAACAGGGGCGCAGCCCGGAAAACGGCTCAGGAAATCAGTCCGTGATCGAGCAGTTTTTTGCGCAATGTGTTGCGGTTCAAACCCAGCCATTCGGCAGCGCGCGATTGGTTGTGGTCGGCCTTTTGCATGACCAATTCGAGCACGGGTTTTTCAACCAGGCGAATCACCATGTCGTGCAGGTTGTGCGGTGTTTCACCGTCGAGGTCGCGAAAATAGTCTTCCAATTTTGCGCGAATGCAGGTTTCGATGTTTTGCTGACTCATGGGGCAGTGACTGAACGGGTTTGTCTCGTGGTTTGAAGGTCAAGGTTATCGCTTTGATCGGGATTGGGCAATCGGTCCATACACTGACCCAAACCGTTGAAATATGCGGCCACCGCTGCCCACTGGGCCTGGGTGGTGTCTAAGGTGTTCATGCGGGCGCGAAAAGCGGCCCCACCCGGCAAGTCGTGCACATACCAGCCGATGTGCTTGCGCGCACTGCGCACCCCCACCGCCTCTCCGTACAGGCTGTAATGGTCTTGCAGGTGCTCCAACAACAAGCGCTGCACCTCGGCCACCAAAGGCGGGGCCATGCGGGTGCCGTGTTGCAGGTAATGGCCGATCTCACGAAAAATCCAAGGGCGCCCCTGCGCCGCCCGCCCGACCATGAGGGCGTCGGCCCCGGTCTGCGCCAAAACCTGTTTGGCTTTTTGAGGGGAATCGATGTCACCATTGGCCACCACCGGAATGGCCACAGCGGCTTTCACCGCGGCGATGGTGTCGTATTCGGCTTCGCCGCTGTAGCCCTGCTCGCGGGTGCGTCCATGCACGGTCAACATCTGCACGCCCTCCTGCTCAAATGCCCGGGCCAGGGTCAGTGCATTGCGATGCGTCTGGCACCAACCGGTGCGCATCTTCAATGTGACCGGTACGTTGTGCGGCGCACAGGCCTGCACGACCGCCGCGACGATGGACACGGCCAGCGCCTCGTCTTGCATCAGGGCCGAACCCGCCCATTTGTTGCAGACTTTTTTGGCCGGACAGCCCATGTTGATGTCGATGATCTGCGCCCCGTTGTCGATGTTGTGGCGCGCGGCATCGGCCATCATCTGGGCATCGGTGCCCGCAATTTGCACCGCAATCGGGGCCGACTCACCCGCGTGATTGGCGCGGCGGGAGGTCTTCAGGCTGTGCCACAAATCGGGGCGCGAAGTCACCATTTCGCTCACCGCATAACCCGCGCCCAGTCGCTTGCAAAGCATGCGAAAAGGCCGGTCGGTCACGCCTGCCATGGGCGCGACAAACAGGTTGTTGGGGAGAAGGTGTTGACCGATTTGCATAAAAAAGAGGCACGATTGTAGCGTTCAAACGGTCAGTCACCCGGCCCTTCAAGACCGGTCAAACATTGAACAGGAAATTCAGCACGTCCCCGTCTTTGACGACGTATTCCTTGCCCTCGGCGCGCATCTTGCCAGCATCCTTCGCGCCTTGCTCGCCCCCCAGCGCGATGAAGTCTTCAAACGCGATGGTTTGGGCGCGAATGAAACCCCGCTCGAAGTCACCGTGAATGACCCCGGCGGCTTGTGGCGCGGTGTCGCCGATGCGGATGGTCCAGGCGCGCACTTCTTTGACGCCTGCCGTGAAATAGGTCTGCAAACCCAGTAAGCGAAAAGCGGCGCGAATCAAGCGGTTCAGGCCGGGTTCGTCCTGCCCGAGTTCGGCCAGGAACATCGCCTTGTCTTCGTCTTCCATGTCGGCCATGTCGGCTTCCATCTTGGCGCAAATCGCCACCACAGGCGCGTTTTGGCTGGCGGCATATTCCTTGAGGCGATCCAGCAACGGGTTGTTTTCAAAACCGTCTTCGCTCACATTGCCGACAAACATGGCGGGCTTGGCCGTGATCAGGCACAGGGGCTTGAGCAACACCAGTTCTTCTTTGCTGAATGCCAAACTGCGGGCGGGTTTGCCTTGGTCCAACACCGCTTGCAAACGCGTCAGCAAGGCCACCAATTTGGCCGCTTCCTTGTCGTTGCCCGAGCGAGCGGCCTTGTTGTAGCGGTGCAGGCTTTTCTCGACGGTGGTCATGTCGGCCAAACACAGTTCGGTTTGAATGACCTCAATGTCGGCAATCGGATCGACCTTGCCCGCAACGTGAATCACATTCTCGTCTTCAAAGCAACGCACCACATTGACGATGGCATCGGTCTCGCGAATGTGGGCCAAAAACTGGTTGCCCAAGCCCTCGCCCTGGCTGGCACCGGCCACCAAGCCCGCAATGTCCACAAACTCAACGATGGCCGGCACAATGCGTTCGGGCGTGATGATCTTGGCCAACTGGTCCAACCGGGGGTCGGGCACCTCGACCGTGCCCACATTGGGCTCGATGGTGCAAAAGGGATAGTTCTCGGCAGCGATACCCGCTTTGGTCAGGGCGTTGAAAAGAGTGGATTTGCCGACGTTGGGCAAGCCCACGATGCCACATTGGAGGCTCATAAAAATTTCCTTGTGTAAATTCGATCACCCCGTCGCATCCCCCAGCCCGACTCTGATTGGAGGGTGAAGCCCCAACGCACCTCATGAGGGCGCCAGGCATCAACAGGAAAAAAACGAAGCCAACGCGATGGGGCTGACTTTTGTCTTGAAATTGATCGTCCGATTGTACTGATCTACCACTTGGAACCCATTGGAATCCATCGCAATAAATTCCATTATTCCAATATTGTTGTATAGTTACGCCATGAAAGAAACCGATGTCGTCCAATCCCTTGCTGCCCTCGCACAAGCGCTGCGTCTCAGAATCTTTCGTGCCTTGGTCGTGGCTGGCGATGAGGGGCTCACCCCTGGCGTCATGGCCGATCAGCTGGCGATTTTGCCCAATACGCTGTCCTTCCACCTCAAGGAGCTGACCCATTCAGGGCTCGTCAGCCAAGAGCGTCAGGGCCGCCATTTGGTTTATCGCGCTTCATTCGTCCAAGTGAATGCCCTGCTGAGCTACCTCACCGAGAACTGCTGCGAGGGGGCCGCCTGCCTGAGCCCCGCGGCCAAGGCTTGCGATTGCTAAATACCCCAGGAAATGTCATGACCACCCATGTATTGATTTTGTGCACCCACAATTCCGCTCGCAGCGTATTGGCCGAAGGCATGCTCAACCATTTGGCCCAACAACTCGGCCGGGATGTGAAGGCCTACAGTGCGGGCAGCAGCCCCAGCGGGCGGTTGAACCCCTTCGCGCTGGAGGCTTTGAACCGTGCCGGCATTGACACCGCCACCTACCGCAGCAAGAGCTGGGATGAATTCACGACGCCAGACGCGCCGCCCTTGGCCATCGTCATCACCGTCTGCGACAGCGCGGCGGCGGAGACTTGCCCGGTGTTTTATGGCGGCCAGGGTCAGGTGGTCAAAGCCCACTGGGCTTATCCAGACCCCTCGAACGCAGAAGGCGGCGACGAAGGAAAACGCCGTGCATTCGAGCTGACCCGCCAAGCCATCGGCTACCGAATGATGCAGCTTTTGCAGCTTCCATTGGCCGAGATGAGCCAGGACGAACTGCAGGCCTCACTTCAAAAAATCGCCCTGAGCTGAGCATGCCCCTGTCACGTCAATGCTTGGCCGAACTGCTGGGCACGATGGTTTTGTTGGCCACCGTGATTGGCTCGGGCATCATGGCCGAGCGCCTCTCTGGCGGCAACATCGCCCTGGCTTTGCTGGCGAATACCGCCGCCACGGTCGGGGCGCTTTATGTGCTGATCGAAGCGCTCGGGGCCATCAGTGGCGCTCACTTCAACCCCGTGGTCAGCGCCGTGCTGGCGCTGCGCGGTGAATTGGCGTGGTGGCATGTCGGGCCTTTCATCGCGGCTCAACTCCTGGGCGCTGTGTTGGGCGCTTGGCTGGCCAATGCCATGTTTGACCTGAACGTTTTCCAACTGTCCATGAAGGTGCGGAGCAGCCAAGGCCAATGGCTTTCGGAAGCTGTCGCGACCGCAGGTTTGCTGTTGACCATCCTTCGAGCACCAACCGGCAAGGCCTCTGCCATGGTTGCGGCCTACATCGGTGCCGCTTATTGGTTCACCGCATCCACCTCGTTTGCCAACCCGGCGGCTGTATTCGGTCGAATGTTCAGCGACAGTTTTGCAGGCATCGCACCCGCCAGTGCGCCTGGTTTTGTCGCTGCCGAAATGGTGGGCGGCGTGGTGGCGATGGGCTTGGCGCACTGGCTGCGCAACCCTCGCGGGCAGGCCGTGGCACTGCCGTCAGTTTTTGACCCACCACAAAGCAAGGGGACCAAAGGCTTTTGACAGACGGTACCTGTTTTTCGCAAACAAGCCATAGCCCAGCTTGAAGACGGGCTGCAAGCTGGGAATCGACAAAAACCAAGCCAGCAATGGCAGCCTGGCTCGTCGGTAGGCTTGTGCAAAAACCGGCGCGCCTTGGAGCAAGGGGCCGTCCTCCAATTGACCATACATGGCGGCCAGCGCCTGCTCGCAAGAAACCCCCAGGGATTCGGGCTGAAACGCTGCGGAATGGATGTCCACAAAATGCAGCAGGTTTTGGTCATTGCGTTTCGACAAAAACCGGATTTCGGCCTCGCACAAGGGGCAAGCACCGTCATAAAAGAGGGTGAGCTTGGGGAGGTCTGGTTTCATTTCTGAAACAGGTTTTTGTATTGCTCTCGCAGCAGGTTTTTTTGCACCTTGCCCATGGCATTGCGGGGCAACTCAGGGAGCACAAAACATTTTTTAGGCACTTTGAAATTGGCCACTTGCGATTTCAGGGTGGTGATGAGCTGGTCGGCTTCCACTTGAGCACCCGGTTTGGCAATCACCACGGCCACCCCCACCTCACCAAAGTCGGGGTGCGGCACGCCCACCAAGGCGCTTTCAGCCACGCCGGGCATGTCGTTCATGTAGCTTTCAATTTCGGCGGGGTAGACGTTGTAGCCCCCGCTGATGATCAAGTCTTTGGCGCGTCCCACAATCTGAACGTAACCCCGTGCGTCGATTTTGCCCACATCGCCGGTTTTGAAGTAACCGTCGGAGGTGAACTCTTCAGCGGTTTTTTCAGGCATACGCCAGTAGCCCTGGAACACATTGGGGCCTTTGACCTGGATGCCCCCGACCTCATCGATGGCGAGGGTCTTGCCCTCGTCGTCCTGAACCCGCAACAAAACGCCGGGCAACGGGAAACCGACGGTCCCAGCACGCCGCTCGGCTTCGGCGTAACGGGCATCCAGGGCATAGGGGTTGGAGGTCAGCATGCCCGTCTCGCTCATGCCGTAGCGCTCCAAGATGGTGTGCCCGGTTCGGTCTTGCCATTCCTTGAAGGTTTCGGTCAGCAAGGGCGCCGAGCCAGCCACAAACAAGCGCATGTTTTGGGTCACTTCGCGCGTGAGGCCCGGCTCGCCCAGCAAGCGCACATAGAGGGTGGGGACGCCCATGAAGACAGTGGCTTTGGGCAGGTGCGTCAGCACCACCTTGGGGTCAAATTTGGACAACCAAATCATCTTGCTGCCATTGAGCAAAGCCCCGTGGATGGCCACAAACAAACCATGCACATGGAAAATAGGCAGGGCATGAATCAGCACATCGCCTTTTTGCCAGTCCCAGTACTTTTTCAAAGTTTGGGCGTTGCTGAGCAAATTGCCGTGACTGAGCATCGCGCCCTTGCTGCGCCCGGTGGTGCCGCTGGTGTACAAAATGGCGGCCAAGTCTTGTTGGCCGCTCACCACAGGGGTGTGTTGTTTGCTGAGGCCACGCGCCAAATCGAGCAAAGTCCCGGATTGGTTGTCGTCCAACGTCCACACATGTTGGGTGCCCGCCGCTTGAGCCAATTCACGGATCCAGGGCAGGTTCTTGGGCGTACAAACCACCACGCCAGGCGCTGCATTGCCCAGGAAGTAGGCCATTTCGGCGCTTTGATACGCCGTGTTGAGCGGCAAAAACACCAAGCCAGCCCGCAAAGTGGCCAAATACAACATCATGGCCTCAACGGATTTTTCAACCTGCACCGCCACACGGGCACCGGCGGGCAAATTCAGGGAGGTCAGCAAATTGGCCATTTGTGCAGATTGCTCATCCAGCGCGGCCCAGGTGTAGGACTGGCCGTTGTCGGCCTCCACCGCGATGGCGGTGAGGTCGTCAGGAAATGCGGCACGCAGGGCGCTGTAAAGGTTGTGATTGTGGTTGGGGTTGGGGTTGTCGACCAGTTGACTCATTTTTTTACTCGCAAGGTTTTGGGTGGTTCGTTTTTTTACTCAGTTTTTTAACATCAAGTCTTCAATCGCGCTGGAAACCGGCACGGTGCCATCGGCCAGCAGGCCCCGGTGTTTGTCCAGACGTTTGAGATCGTACAAATAGTTCACCATCAAGCCATAAGACTGCTTGACCCCTTTGGGGGAGGGGTCCCCCGCCCAATTCAAGCGGTCAACCCGAGCGCCATTGCCCAAATGGAATCTGGCCACCGGATCATGGGGCTGACCCTGTGCATTGAGTCGCCCCAGGTATTCGGCCGCAAAACGCATCAAATAATGCCGCACCAAGGATTTTTCAGGCAACTGCAACGGCGACGCCAAGGCCGCCAAGAAATGGTTCGCGCCTGGCGGCTCAAACCCCACCGCACGTCCCAATGCGTTGCGCTCTTTGGTGTCCAGCTTTTCCAGCAAACCGGCGATGTTTTTTTCCAGCCAGGATCGGTAACCGGGAATCGGTGACAGGGTTGCAAAGACTTTGAGCCGGGGGAACTCTTGCTTCAAGGTTTCCACCACCGCTTTGATCAGGGAGTCGCCAAAACTCACCCCACGCAAACCGACCTGGGTGTTGCTGATTGAATAAAAAATAGCGGTCGTGGCTTTTTGCAGATCGGCTTCGGCACCCAACTCATCCAACAAGGGCACGATGTCGCTGGCAATTTCATCGACCAAGGCCACTTCGACAAAGATCAAGGGCACATCGGGCAAGCGTGGGTGGAAAAAACCATAGCAACGCCGGTCGCTGTCGAGTCGGTTTTTCACATCGGCCCAGCTCTTGATGTCGTGCACGGCTTCGTATTGAATGAGCTTTTCAATCAACGAAGCGGGCGAATTCCAGCTCATTCGACGCAGCTCCAGAAAGCCCACATCGAACCAGGTGGAGAACATGTACTCCATTTCAACATCCAGCGCCTGCAGTCGCTTGTCGGCTTTTAAGGCGCTCTGCAACTCGGCCCGCAAGTCCACCAGGAATTGAACCCCATCCGGAAAAACGCTGAACCGTTGCAGCAAACGCCGACGCGGAGACACCGTGGCACGGCGGTAATGCACCTCCGCCACCGCTTCATCGGGCGTGCCGATGGCCGCTGAAAACTTGGCCTGGGCCTCTTTGACCTTTTTCTGGTCAGCCACAAACATTTCACTCATCAGCAGCCAAACGTCCTTGCGGCGGTCGATCGTGGCCGCCTTGTACAGCTCGGCAAACATTTGCGCCCTGCGCCCTCCTTCGACCTCACTCACACGGGGATCGACGATGGATTTGAGCAGTTCATAGGTCCGGCGCAACATCCGTGGCGACATGGCCTCGGAACCGAGTCGGATGTTGGCCTCCATGCGTTCAGCACAGGAACGCTGCGCGTTTTTTGATGGCAGCAGTTTGCTGACACCCCGGCTCAGCCAATCGGGTGGATTCATTTCGTCACTCCCTTTCTTTCAAGCAGTTGAATGGCGGGGTTGAACACTGAGCTTTGAAGCTGCTTCAATGCCTCCCGCTGACTCTCGATGTGGCCGCGCATGGTTTGCTCCGCAGTCAAAGCGTCGCGGTTTTTCATGGCCTTGAAAATGGCTTGGTGCTCCTGCAGGCTGTGGTTCAGACGCCCAGGCACGCGCAGCTGTTGCTGGCGCGAGAGCTTCAACACCTTGCGCAAATCAACAATAATTTGCGTGAGCCATCGATTCCCCGCCAAGGCGATGAAGACTTCGTGAATTTGAAAATTCAATTCATAGTATTCATTGAGCTGGCCGGCCATGGCAAACGCTTCGAGTTGTTGGTGCATGGCTTCCAGCACCGACAAGTCTGCCGCTGTGGCCCGGTTCGTCGCCTCGAAAGCACAACGCCCCTCCAAAAGCGCCAGCACTGGAAAAATACCATCAAGGTCTTGCTCCGTGACTTGGTTCACAAAGCAGCCGCGCCGGGGCTCATGTCGCAACAAGCCTTCTGCCGTCAAGACCTTCAAGGCTTCTCGCAGCGGCGTGCGTGAAATTGAAAGCACTTCACACAACTGGTTTTCATCCAAAAAGTCGCCCGGCACCAACGCCCCGCTGAAAATCTGCTCGCGCAAGCTGTCAGCAACCTCTTGGTGCAGTGACTTGAATTTGGTAGCCAGCGACATTGGTAATTACCCCTAATTACGTGTAATTATAGATAATTATAATGCCGAACAATTAAAAAGGAAAAACAATGATCATTTACGGAACAGCCCTCTTGGCCGCTTGTCACTTGCTGGGCGCCTACATCGGCGATTTGCTGGGGTTGGCCATTGGCGTTAAAGCCAATGTGGGCGGGGTTGGCATTGCCATGATTTTGCTGATTGCGGTACGCATTTGGATGCGCAAGCATGGCTGGATGCCCAAAATGACTGAAGCCGGGGTGGAGTTTTGGTCGTTGATGTACATCCCGGTCGTCGTGGCCATGGCCGCACAACAAAACGTGGTGGCGGCATTGCGTGGCGGACCGGTGGCCCTGATGGCGGCCCTGGGCTCGGTGCTGTTGTGCGCCGGGACCATTGCCTTGATCAACCGCCTCGGCCCGCAAGATGAAGATGAAACCTGGAAGCAAACGGCTCAGTCTGATGCCACTTGATCACCCGACATTTAAGAAAAAAAATGCACGAACTTCAAAACGCCCTCACCCACAACAGCTTGGTCTTTGCCTTCGCCATCATTGGTTTGGTCATCTTCGTCTCCGTCAAGTTGTCACGGTACCTGACATTTGGCCGCGTTCACGGCTCGGCCATCGCCGTTCTGATGGGACTGGGTTTGGCCTACTGGGGCGGGCTTGAAACGGGGGGCACAAAAGGCCTTGCCGATGTGAAGATTTTTGCCGGCATCGGGCTCTTGGGTGGCGCGATGATGCGTGATTTTGCGATCGTCGCGACCGCGTTTGAGGTGAATGTG
>CAIUTG010000244.1 GCA_903902035.1 uncultured Curvibacter sp.
GTGCCTGCGCTCGTCGTCTACATGAACAAGGTCGACCAGGTCGATGACCCGGAAATCCTTGAACTGGTCGAACTCGAAGTGCGCGAACTGCTGTCGTCGTACGATTTCCCGGGCGACGATATTCCGATCGTGATGGGTTCGGCGCTCGCAGCGCTCGAAGGCCGCAACGACGAAATCGGCAAGACCTCGATCCACGCGCTGATGGAAGTGGTCGACAGCTACATCCCGCAGCCGCCGCGCCCGACCGACAAGCCGTTCCTGATGCCCGTCGAAGACGTGTTCTCGATCTCGGGTCGCGGCACCGTGGTGACCGGTCGTGTCGAGCGCGGCATCATCAAGGTCGGCGAAGAAATCGAAATCGTCGGTATCAAGCCCACCCTGAAGACCACCTGCACGGGCGTGGAAATGTTCCGCAAGCTGCTTGACCAAGGTCAAGCGGGCGACAACGTCGGCATCTTGTTGCGCGGCACCAAGCGCGAAGAAGTCGAGCGCGGCCAAGTGCTGTGCAAGCCTGGCAGCGTCAAGCCCCACACCCACTTCACGGCTGAAATCTACGTCTTGAGCAAAGACGAAGGGGGTCGTCACACGCCTTTCTTCAACAACTACCGTCCCCAGTTCTACTTCCGTACCACGGACGTGACGGGCGCGATCGAGTTGCCTGAAGGCAAGGAAATGGTGATGCCTGGCGACAACGTGACGATCACGGTCAAGCTGATCAACCCCATCGCCATGGAAGAAGGCCTGCGCTTCGCGATTCGCGAAGGCGGTCGTACCGTGGGCGCCGGTGTGGTGGCCACGATCCTGGCTTAATTCAAAAATAAAAAAGGAATTTAGCCATGTCAGCCAAACAAAAAATCCGCATCCGCCTGAAGGCTTTCGACTACAAGTTGATCGACCAATCGGCCGCTGAAATCGTCGACACCGCCAAGCGCACCGGCGCGATTGTCAAGGGCCCCGTGCCTTTGCCTACCCGCATGAAGCGTTTTGACATTCTGCGTTCGCCCCACGTCAACAAGACCAGCCGTGACCAGTTCGAAATTCGCACGCACCAACGTCTGATGGACATCGTGGACCCCACCGACAAAACGGTTGACGCTTTGATGAAGCTCGACTTGCCTGCCGGTGTGGACGTCGAAATCAAGCTGCAATAAGAAGTTTTCTGCACTTCTTTTTGACGGTTTAAACAGCTAAATCAGCGAGGGCTTGCACAAGTGGCAAGTCCTCGTTATAATTTAGGGCTTGGTCCAATTTGGGCCGAGATTTATTAACTCACTTTCACATCAAAACGCGGTGGCCAATTGAAGTCACTGCGGTGGAAGTTTTGGAGAACAACACATGAGTCTTAGCACCTCCCTGGGGTTGCTGGGTCGCAAGGTGGGCATGATGCGTTTGTTCACGGACGATGGGGATGCAATTCCTGTCACCGTGGTCGATGTGTCTAACAACCGTGTGACGCAGGTGAAAACCCAAGAGAACGATGGCTATGTGGCCTTGCAGGTCACATTCGGTTCGCGCAAAGCATCGCGCGTGACCAAGCCAGTTGCCGGTCACCTTGCGAAAGCAGGCGTTGAAGCGGGCGAAATCATTCAAGAATTCCGCGTGGCTGCCGACGTGGCGGCCCAATACGCTGCGGGCGCTCAAGTGCCGGCTGCTGCGGTGTTTGCGGTGGGCCAAAAAGTGGACGTGCAAGGCACTTCCATCGGTAAGGGCTTCGCTGGCACCATCAAGCGCCACAACTTCAGCTCGCAACGCGCCTCCCACGGTAACAGCCGCTCGCACAATGTGCCCGGCTCGATCTCGATGGCGCAAGATCCGGGTCGCGTGTTCCCTGGCAAGAAAATGTCGGGCCACCTCGGTGACGTGACCAAAACCACCCAAAACCTTGACGTGATTCGCATCGACGAAGCCCGCCAACTCTTGTTGATCAAGGGCGCAGTGCCCGGCTCCAAGGGTGGCTTCGTGACCGTGCGTCCCGCCGTCAAGGCCAAAGCCGCTAAAGGAGCGAACTGATGCAGCTCGAACTCCTGAATGACCAAGGCCAAGCCGCTTCGAAGTTCGACGCGCCTGAAACCGTGTTTGGTCGTGATTACAACGAAGACCTGATTCACCAAATCGTCGTGGCTTATCAAGCCAATGCACGCCAAGGCACCCGCGCTCAGAAAGACCGCGAACAGGTTCACCACTCGACGAAAAAGCCTTTCAAACAAAAAGGCACTGGCCGCGCTCGCGCCGGTATGACTTCTTCCCCGCTGTGGCGTGGGGGTGGTCGTATTTTCCCGAACATGCCCGACGAAAACTTCGGTCAAAAAATCAACAAGAAGATGTACCGTGCCGGCATGGCTTCCATCTTCTCGCAACTCGCCCGTGAAGGTCGTTTGGCGGTGGTCGATTCTTTGAGCGTTGAAGCCCCCAAGACCAAGCTCTTGGCCGCCAAGTTCAAGGCCATGAACCTGCAATCGGTGATGGTCATCGCTGACGAAGTCGACGACAACCTGTACCTGGCCTCGCGCAACCTGCCCAATGTGCTGGTGGTCGAGCCCCGTTA
Organism: uncultured Curvibacter sp.; assembly: GCA_903902035.1. GTDB lineage: Bacteria > Pseudomonadota > Gammaproteobacteria > Burkholderiales > Burkholderiaceae_C > Curvibacter. The sequence goes on from CAIUTG010000244.1 coordinate 2,546, forward strand.
CGCCGATCCCCTGTCTTTGGTTCACTACCGCAAGGTGTTGGTGACCAAGGCCGCCATCGACAAACTCAAGGAGATGTTCGCATGAGCGCCGCAACGAACAAGTTTGACGAAGGTCGTTTGATGCAAGTGTTGGTCGCTCCCATCGTGTCTGAAAAAGCCACCATGGTTGCTGAAGTTTCCAACGCTGTGACCTTCAAAGTGCTGCAAGACGCGACCAAGCCTGAAATCAAAGCCGCTGTGGA
>CAIUTG010000245.1 GCA_903902035.1 uncultured Curvibacter sp.
GTCACGGGCATGGTGGCCTCGGGGGCCAATGTGGTGTTGTTCTCCACCGGCTTGGGCACGCCCACGGGCAACCCCATCGTGCCGGTCTTGAAAATTGCCAGCAACACCAAAGTCGCCACCAAGTTGAACGAGTTGATCGACTTCGACTGCGGCCCCGTGATCGATGGCAAACCCATTCCCGAAGTCGCCAAGGACTTGCTCAACCAAGTCATCGCCACCGCCAGTGGCCGCTACCAGGCCAAGGCCGATCGGCTGGCGCAGCACGACTTCATTTTCTGGCGTCAAGACATTTCGCTGTGAACGGGCCGAGCATGAACACCCTGCAACGCCGCACGCCATTCAACCTGCCCATTCGGGTCTTGCAGTTTGGGCAGGGCAATTTTTTGCGCGGCTTTTTTGACTGGCAAATTGACCTCTTGAACGAACGTTGTGGCTTGAATGCGGGCGTGGTCATCGTGCGCCCCACCTCACGTTCCAAGGCCCCCTTGTTGGACAGCCAGGATGGCCTTTACACCACGGTGGTGCGGGGCCTGGATGAGCAGGGTCAAGTGGCGCAAAGCCACCGCGTCATCAGTTGCGTACAACGCGAGTTGGACCTGAGCCATCACATGGCGGAATTTTTGTTGTTGGCCCAAAATCCCGACATCCAGTTCGTGGTCTCCAACACCACCGAAGCCGGCATCGCCACCAACACCGAAGACCAGTACCACGATGCCCCGCCCAGCGCCTTTCCGGCCAAGTTGACCCGTTGGCTGCATGCGCGCTTTGAGCACTTTGACGGTTCAACGGAATCGGGCGTGGTGGTCTTGCCGATGGAGTTGATCGACCACAACGGCGAGGCCCTCAAAGACGCCGTGCTGTTCTTTGCCAAACGCTGGAACTTGGGGTCAGACTTTGAAGCGTGGCTGCAAACGGCTTGCAGCTTTTGTTCCACGTTGGTGGACCGCATCGTGCCCGGGTATCCCTCCGATGAAATGCCAAAACTGCAAGCCGAGCTGGGCTACCGGGACCCTTTCTTGGTGACGGCCGAGTACTACCACCTGCTCTTGATCCAAGGCCCCGCCAAGGTGGCCGAGATGCTCAAGCTGCACGGTTCGGGTTTGAACATCCAGTTGGTGGACGACATCGCGCCTTACAAGCTGCGCAAGGTGGGCATCTTGAATGGGGGGCACACGGCGATGGTGCCAGTGGCCTTGCTGGCGGGCCTCAACACCGTGGGGCAGGCGATGCAGGATGCGCAGGTCTCGGCGTTCTTGAAACATGTTTTGTTCGACGAAATCATTCCCGCATTGCCTTTGCCAGCAGACGAGTTGACCGTGTTTGCCGAGGAGGTTTTACGCCGCTTTGGCAACCCCTTCATCCAGCACCGGTTGGCCTCCATTGCCTTGAACAGTTGGTCCAAGTTTGCGGTGCGGGTCATGCCCCAGATGCGCAACTATCACCGCGAGCGAGGCCATTGGCCACCCCATCTGGTGTTCGCGCTGGCCGCGACCATGCGCTTGTACCGAGGGGATGTGGTGGCCTTGTCCGATGAGGCGTCCTACCTCGAATGGTGGCGCTCGGCCTGGGAGCGCTTGGACAGTGGCTCGCTCACGGTGCGAGATTTGATCAGCATTTGGTTGGCTAAGAAAAGTTTGTGGGGCGACGATTTATCGCAACAGGCTCCTTTGGTGGAGGCGCTCACCGTGCATTTTTCGACACTTCGAAACGGGGATGCCAGAGAGCTCATCAACCCAATTCCTGCCAACGCGTTGAAGGAACGCATTTGAGTTTTAGCCTGCAGGGATGTCCCGCTGACCCAGCGGGCTCCTTGAGCAGGTGGGTACGCAATTTACAATCTTCCCCTATGAAACCCAGTGGACGTCAACCCAGAAGCCCCTCTAAAGACACCGTCGCGAATGCGGCGCAGCGGGCTTATCAATTGATTCGTCAGCGCATCTTGGACCTGACTCTGGAACCCGGCCAGCGCATTTCTGAACATGATTTGGCGGCCGAAATGGGCTTGAGTCGAACTCCGGTTCACCAAGCTGTGCAGCGCTTGGCGGACGAGGGTTTGATCGAAATTTTTCAGCGCGTGGGCACGTTTGTGGCGCGCATTCCCATCAATGGTTTGGAAGAAGCCATGTTGGTCAGAACCGCCTTGGAGGTGGCCGTCATTGAGCGGGTGGCCGAGCGAATCACGCCCAGCGCCATGGCCCATTTGCGTGCCATTTTGCAAAAACAGCAAGATTGCGTGGGCCAAATGGATTACCAAGGCTTTCACCGTTCGGACGAAGAATTCCATGCGGCCTTGGCCGACATCGCAGGCTTTCCGGGGATCTGGGCAACGATTCAGCAAGCCAAAATTCAGATCGATCGTTTCCGTCATTTGACCCTCCCTCTGGCGGGTCGCATGGCGGGCGTGGTGCACGAACACACCGAAGTGGTCAATGCCCTGGCCACGGGTCAAGGGCCCAAAGCGGCTGCCGCCATGCGCGAGCACCTGGGCCATGTTTTGCCGGTCGTCGAAGTGACGCGGGCTTTCCGCCCCGAGTTCTTTGTCAACCGCATCCCCAACGATACAAGCACACCAACGGCCTCATGAACCCTTCTTTATTTGAGCCCGCCCGGGTCAAGCCCCGGCTGGTGGCGGTGGGCGAGTGCATGATTGAACTGCGCAGCACCGGTGCGCAGACCATGGTCCGGGGCTATGGGGGTGACACCTTGAACACGGCGGTCTACCTGGCCCGTCTGGCGGGCCCGCATTACCAGGTGGGCTACGCCACTGCGCTGGGGGCACAAGACCCTTACAGCGATGAAATGCTGGCCGCTTGGCAGGCGGAGCACATCGACACCCGCCATGTCAGCCGCCCCCCCCATCGAACGCCAGGGCTTTACACCATCACGGTGGATGAGCAAGGCGAGCGCCAGTTCCATTACTGGCGGCAAAACAGCCCGGCCCGCGATTATTTCAGCGAGGCCCCCAGCTTGCTCGAACAAGACTTGGCTTCGGTGGATGTGCTTTATTTCAGTGGCATCTCGCTGGCCATTCTCCCGCCCGCCGGACGGCAAAGGTTGTTTCAAGCCGCGCAGACTTTGCGGGCTCAGGGCGGCAAGGTGGTGTTCGACAACAACTACCGTCCCCGGCTCTGGGCTTCAGCGCAAGAGGCGCAAGCGGCTTACGCACAAGCCTATGCCTGCGCCGATGTGGCCCTGATCACGCTCAACGACGAGCAAGCCGTTTGGGCCCACGGTGCCAGCCTGGCCACCGAAGCACAGGTCTTGGAGCGTGTGCAGTCGTTGTCGAACCGGGCGGGTGCGGAGGTCGTGGTCAAACGGGGGGCTGAGCCCACCTTGTTGTACCTGCCGGGGCAGGCCCCATTGGCCTTGCCAACCCAAAGGGTGGCGCGGGTGGTGGACACCACCGCAGCGGGGGATTCCTTTGCCGCGGGCTATGTCTCAGCCCGCCTCAAAGGAAAAACGCCCCAGGAGGCGGTGCTGGCGGGCAATTGTCTGGCCGCAGAGGTGATTCAACACCCCGGGGCCATCATTCCTGCGGCGGCCATGCCCTCAGAATTGCGGGCTTGAGCCGCGCTGTTTCACAAAACCGGGTGGCCTGAAATCAAGCTGGGCAACCACGTCGAGAACATCGGCACATAGGTCACCAAATTGATGGCCGTGAAGATGGCCAGATAATAAGGCCAGGCGGTTTTGGTGGCCTGGTCAATCGAGATTTCCCCAATCGCGCAGCCCACAAATTGCACGGTCCCCACGGGCGGGTGCACCAAGCCCAGCGCACAGTTCAGGAGCAGCATCATGCCAAATTGCACTGGCCCCACACCCATTTGAATTGCCAGGGGGAGGAACAGGGGGGTGGTGATCAAAATGTGCGCGGCCATGTCCAGGAAAATGCCCAAGAACACCTGAATCATGTTGATGTACAGCAACATCAGCCAAGGCGTTTGGGTGGCGGTCAGCAAAGCGGTTTCAATGGCTTCGGGGATTTCCAAGTTGGCCATTTGCCAGCGCAGCATGTTGGAGACACCGATCAACAACAAGATGACGCCGGTGGTTTTGGCAGCTTTGCCCAAAGACAGCTTGATCTTGCTCCAAGTCATGCTGCGGTAAATCAGGGTGGTCAACAACAAGGAGTAGGTCACTGCGATGGCGGCGGCCTCGGTGGCGGTGGTCACACCGCCCATGACGCAGCCCAGAATCACCGCAATCACCATCAGGCCCGGTACCGCCGCCACCAAGGTGCGCAGCACGGTGCCCCAGCCTGGGAACACCTCCAACATGGAGCTGCCGTCGGCGCGTTTGGGAAAGCCTTTTTGACGGGCCTGCCAATAGGCGGCGATCAGCATGCAAACCATGATCCAGAACACGGGGATCAGACCGGCGAACATCAGGTCACCAATCGACACGCCCTTGATGGTGTGGCCATCAATCACGCCCACCGCGGCTTGTGCGGCAAAGGCGTAAATGATCATGTTGTGCGACGTGGGCATCAAAGCCCCGGTCAAGGACGCGTGGGTGGTGACGTTGACGGCATAGTCTGCGCTGTAGCCTTCACGTTTCATGACCGGAATCATCACCCCGCCCATGGCCGAGGTGTCGGCCACGGGGGAGCCCGAAACACCGCCAAACAAGGTGCTGGCCACCACATTCGCCAGGCCCAAGCCCCCGCGCATGTGCCCCACCAGACTGCGGGCGAAGTTCAGAATCTTGTCGGCAATGCCGCCGTGCAGCATCAGCTCACCCGAGAAGATGAAGAACGGGATGGCCAGAAACGAGAACACATTCATGCCCGAGACCATCATCTGAATGGCCGTGGCGAAGGGCAGGCCTTCGACGAAGAAGGTGGCGATGCAGCTCAAGCCGATGGCAAATGCCACCGGTACACCCATGAGCAAAAAGAGCAAAAAACTCAAACAAAGGACAGTCAGTTCCACTTTAGGCTTCCTGGGAAGGTTCGGGGGCCTTCCATTCAATCGACAACATGTGTTCGATGGAGAACAAGGCAATCAAGGCCGCAGCCACGGACAAAGGCAGGTAGCGGAAGGCTTCTGAAATGCCCAGGGTGGGAATCAGGTCGTGCAAGGTGGACAAGCCCATCTCATAGCTGCCCAAGAGCAAAATCAAACCGAAGACCAAGCCGATCAGATCCACCAACACCGTCATCACCAAACGGGCATGATGGGGCAGCATCTTGATCACGGTATCCAGACCAATGTGGCCCCGGTCACGGGCGCCGGCTGCGGCACCGAACATGGCCACCGAGATCACCAAGATCAGCGCCACTTGCTCAATGTAGGCGGGGGCATCGTTGAAGGCGTAGCGCATGACCACGCCATAAATCACCACCAAACCCAGCAGGGCCAATGACACCCGCGCCACGTTCAGAGCCAGCGCAGACAGGACGGCGCAGATGCGCTGAAAAACCGCCATGGCTAATTCCTCACTTGGCGTTGACCACTTCTTGCACCAGGGCCTTCAGCTCGGGGGTGTTGGCAAATTTGTCCCATACAGGTTTTTCAACGGCGACAAAGCCTTTGTGGTCAATTTGCGCGGCGGGCACAAACTTGACCCCGGCCTTCACCAGCGCTTCTTTGGAGGACTTTTCCTTGGCTTCCCACAATTGGGTGTAATAGGGCACGGATTTTTTGGCCGCTTCACGCACGGCAGTCTGTTCCTGCGGCGTCAAGGTGTCCCAGATCTTCTTGGAGAACACCAAGACCTCGGGCGACATCATGTGCTGGGTTTCGGAGAACACATTGGCCGTCTCGTAATGCTTGGATTCTTCGTAGGAAGGGATGTTGTTTTCCGCGCCGTCCAGCAAGCCCGTTTTCAGGCCGGTGTAAACCTCGGCATAAGGCATGGGGGTGGGGGAGCCGCCCAACACCGTGATGAAACTCACCGACAGGTCAGAAGGCTGCACCCGAATCTTCAGACCCTTCATATCTGCCACGGTCTTGATGGGTTTCTTGCTGTAAATGGAGCGCGCACCGCTTTCATAGAATGCCAAGCCCACAAAGCCAGCCTTCTCGAAAGCGGCCAAAATCTTGTCCCCTGTGGGGCCATACATGGTGCTGCGGAAGTGGTTCACGTCCCTGAAAATAAAGGGCAGTGAAGGAATCAGCGACTCGGGCACGATGCCGTGAAAGGCCGAGACATTGGAGCGGACCATGTCCAACGCGCCAATCTTCACCTGTTCGATGGTGTCTTTTTCCGAGCCCAATGCGCTGTCACCAAACACCTTGACCGAGTCCTTGCCATTGGTGGCCTTTTTCAGTTCGTCGCCCATGTACAAAACGGCCTGATTGGTCGGGAAGTCCTTGGCGTGCACATCGGCCGAGCGGAAGGTGCGGGCTTGGGCCAAAGTGCCACAGACGCACAGGGCCAGCAACGCGGCCAAACGCAAGGTGGGCTTGAAGGAATCGGGTGTCTTGCTCATAAGGGTCTCCTGCTGGCGTGGCATGAAATATCACAATAATGTGCGTGATATTCTAGATGTGATATTTCAGAAAGAAATGCCCTTTTACTAGAGGAAAACCCGATGTTGGGACTCTGCCCGCTTGGACTGACAAGAGAGGATACAGCCAGCTTGCCGAATTCACACTGAACTGGCCAAAGAGTTTTTAGGGCTCCTAAAGACCAGCGGCTTGACCTGAGTGCGTTGCGCGTCGGGAACTTGCGCATACTCAACTGCTGCCAGCACCTGGTCGTGGTGCGCTGATTTGTCGCACACCGGGTCCGCATTGCTGGCGTCCCCTGTCAAGAGATGGGCTTGGCGGCGACAACCGCCCAGGTCTTTTTCTTTTTCGGGGCAATTTTTACAGGGCGCCTTCATCCAAGCATCGCCCCGGTAATGGTTAAAACCCTCGGATCGATACCAAATGTCGCTGACGTTCATGTCGCGAACATTCGGAAAGGCAATCTGTTTGAGCATTCTGGCTGTGTGACAAGGCAACGCCAAACCATCTGGTGTGATGGTCAAAAACACATTGCCCCAGCCGTTCATGCATTTCTTGGGGCGGTCTTCGTAGTAATCGGGGACGACGAAAAAAATCTTGATGCGGTCACCATATTTTGCGCGACAGTGGTGGGTGAGGCGTTCCGCCCGTTCGAGTTGCTCACGGGAGGGCAGCAATTGATCACGGTTGAGTTCTGCCCAAGAGTAATACTGGCTGTTGGCCAATTCCAGGTACTCTGCGCCCAATGCCACCGCCATATCGATGATTTGTTCGATGTAGTCGATGTTCAAGCGATGAATCACGCAATTGAGCACCATCGGCCAGCCGTGCGATTTGATGAAGGCTGCGGTGCGCTGCTTCAAATCAAAGGTTTTGGTGTGCGACAAAAAATCATTCAGTTCCCGGGTTGAGTCTTGAAAAGACAGCTGAATGTGATCTAGCCCCGCGTCTTTCAAAGCCCTGGCACGCACCTCGGTCAAGCCCACGCCAGAGGTGAGCAGGTTGGTATAGAAGCCCAGCTGGTGGGCTTGCGCGACCAGGGTTTCCAGGTCGTCACGCAGCAGGGGCTCGCCCCCCGAAAAACCACACTGGACACTGCCTGCCGCCCGGGCTTCGCGCAAGACGCGCAGCCATTCGTCGGTGGACAATTCATCGGGCGTGTGGGCGTAGTTGACCGGGTTGTAGCAAAACACACAGTGCAGGGGGCATTTGTAGGTCACTTCGGCCAGCAACCAAAGGGGTGGCCCGATGTGGGACGGTTTCATGCGTTGACCCAGCCTTGACCCTGTGCAAGGGTCAAAAATGCGAGCACATCCTGGGCGAGATTTTTGGTGCCAAACGTGGCTTCCAATTGGGCAATCAGCGTTGCCACGCTGGTGGTGCCATCCAACCGCTTCATGATTTCACCGGCGCTGTCATTGAGTTTGACCATCCCCTCGGGGTAGAGCAAGACCCAGCTTTCCTGAGCTGGCTCCCATTGCAATCTGAACAGGCGAGCCACACGGGGGCAGGATTGCAGGTCCATGGTTTGGGCAGGCTTCATGCTTTGGGGCCTGTGATGGCGATTTCGCATTGGCTCAACAAAATAGCATCGGCCAAGGCCCACAAGACATCGAGCTTGAATTGCAGGATTTCCAGGGCACGCTCTTGCAGCGCACGGGTTTGGCTGAAGTGGTTGAGCGTGAAATGCAAGCCGTGCGCCACATCCCGTCGGGCTTGGCTCAAACGGTTTTTAAAGTATTGCAGACCCGCAGTATCGACCCAGGGGTATTGGCTCGGCCAGGTGTCGATGCGTTGCTGGTGGATGTGTGGCGCAAACAACTCGGTCAGGCTGGCGGCGACCGCTTCTTGCCAGGGTTGACGGTGGGCAAAGTTGACATAGGCGTCAACGGCAAACCGGGCGGCAGGGACCACATGGCGCAAGGAGGTCACCTCGTCGCGCGTCAACCCAACCGCTTCCCCCAGACGGATCCAGGCTTCAATGCCCCCGGGGTCTTGAAGGCCGCCGATCTGGTAGCCATCGTGATCGAGAATCCGCTGCACCCATTCACGGCGAATGCTCACCTCGTTGCAGTTGGCCAAAATGGCGGCGTCTTTGATGGGGATGGCGATTTGGTAGTAGAACCGATTGGCGACCCAGCCTTGTAATTGTTTGGGCGTTAATTTGCCTTGGCCCATCATGACGTGAAACGGGTGATGGATGTGGTAACTGTTGCTTTTGCCACGGAGCCTGGCTTCAAACTCTTCATGGCTCCAGGGGGCTTGGGAGGCGTTCATAAATGGATGTCCATGCCGTCAACACCCACCTCAATGCCGCGTCGGGTGAGCTCGGCACGTTCGGGGCTTTGCTCGTTAAGAATCGGGTTGGTGTTGTTGATGTGAATCAAAATTTTGCGGGTCTTGGCGGGCAATTGATCCAGCCACTCCAGCATGCCGCCAGCACCGCTTTGTGGCAAATGCCCCATGGCCCTTGCTGTTTTGGTGGACGCGCCCAGGGTGATCATCTCGTCATCGGTCCACAGCGTCCCGTCTACCAGCACACAGTCGGCGTCTTGCATGGCCAACCACACAGGTGGCTCCATGACCCCGAGGCCGGGCGCATAAAAGAGTTTTTTTCCTGACTGGGTATCGGTCACCGTGACCCCCAGGTTGTCGCCGGGCTGGGGGCGGTCGCGGTGAGGCGAATAAGGGGGCGCGTTGCTGAGCAGAGGCAAAGCGGAGAAGCGCAAACCGTCCACGCCTTGGATGACAAAACCCGCGTTGCCCAAGGGAACGTCGTGCCAGTCAAGGCCGCAGTAGTGTTCAAGAATTTTGAAAATTGGATTGCCCGTGGTCAAGTCTTCCCGCACCAGGTGGTGGCACCACAGCGCAAAACGCTGGCGGTGTTCGCGCAGCATGAACAAGCCTGTGGTGTGGTCAATCTGGGCGTCCATCAAAAAAATGGCACGAATGGCCGTATCACGCAAGGCCCGCGCAGGCTGCAACTCAGGAAAGCGCTGGATCTGAGTCAAGACGTCGGGCGAGGCATTGAAAAGCACCCAGTCGGTGTGGTTGGCGCTGACGGCGATGGAGGACTGGGTCCGCGCCTTGAAATGAGGGGAGTGCTGGCGACAGGCATGGCAGTTGGGGCAGTTGCAATTCCATTGAGGAAAACCGCCACCGGCTGCTGAACCTAAAACATGAATGCGCAATGGGCCCGCCTGGGTGAAGTAAAAAGGGACAGCCAGCGAACCACCGAGGTGATTGGCTGGCTGATTTTGTTGCTCAACGATTGGCGATGTACATGGTGATTTCAAAGCCAAAACGCAGATCAGTGGCCGCAGGGGTTTGCCATTTCATGATGAGTCTCCTAAAAATTACAGGCTGCGAAATGCAAGCTTGTTGTACGGACAGGTACGGAGTCAGTGTGCGTCATCGTTTGCCGAGCTGCATCGCTAAATTATGGATTCGAGCCTCATGAATTTCATGAAAGTGACCCGTGGCCCCTTGATGAATCGCCCCTCAAAAAACCACGCCGGCAGATGCCGTTAGTATTCAAGGGATGGTCCATCAACCCCCACAAGCCCTGCTGTTTCCACCCACCTCGCCTGACAAAACTGGCTATCTGGATGTGGGGCATGGGCATCAAATTTATTTCGAGCAATGTGGTGCGCGGCCAGGTGTGCCCGTGGTTTTTTTGCATGGCGGCCCTGGCAGCGGCTGCCATGCACAGCACCGACAACTTTTTGATCCACAACGGTTTCGGGTGCTGCTGTTTGATCAACGGGGCTGCGGGCGCAGCAAGGCCAAGGACGCCTTGACACACAACACCAGCCAGGACCTTGTGCAAGACATCGAAGCGCTCAGACAGCATTTGGGCATTGAACGCTGGCTGGTGGTCGGGGGCTCGTGGGGGGCGGGGCTGGGTTTGGCTTATGCGCATGCACATCCGGCCCAATGTTTGGGACTGTTGTTGCGGGGTGTTTTTCTGAGGCGTGGGCAAGACCTGCATTGGTTCTTTCAAGACATGCGCCAACTCTTGCCAGACGCATGGGCAGAACTGGCCAAGCCCGTCCCACCAGCGCGACAAGGCCACTTGTTTGAATACCTGCACGAGGGTTTGAACAGTCACGACCCAGCCAAGGCTCTGGCGTGTGCCCTGGCTTGGCAAGCCTGGGAGCGCGCTGTCACGGCGCGTCAATTTGTCGCTGCTGAAAATCCCCCGCCCCTCAGCCAGAAAGCGGCCGAATTGCAGGCCAAATACAAGCTGCAAGGTCATTACTTGAGCCATGCTTGCTTTTGGTCCGATATGCCCCTGCTTGAAAGGGCCCAATCTCTGCCCCGCAGCCTGCCCGTGGCCCTGGTACATGGGCGACTTGATTGGGTTTGCCGCCCTCAAAGCGCTTGGGAACTTCATGCCCACCTGGCGCACAGCCAATTGATTTGGCTGGACGCCTGTGGGCACAACCAGTTTGAGCCAGAAATGGTGCGCGCCGCTGTCCAGCTGCTGGATCGATTTGCAACCCATGGTCACTTTTAACCCGCATGAGGTTGGCAAAATCAAGCGCATTGGAGATGGTCCCCCCGACAGGAATCGAACCTGTATTTAGCGCTTAGGAGGCACTCGTTCTATCCATTGAACTACGGGGAGCAGGCAAGCAACAATGCCCGGAATTGTAGGCCCTTGGGCTCAGTCGTAATTGAAAGTGAAAATCAGGTCGATGGCGCTTTCTTCCCCCGTTTGGGCGCGCAAGGCAATGCGGCGGGTGAGGTCGTAAAAGATGTAGAAGGTGCCCATGGTGCCCGCCAGGCTGCGCTCGTAGGACACGTAAAAATCTTTCGATAAGCGCTTGCCCAGGGTCAGCGCAGCACTGGTGACGCCCGTGTCGGTGTTGCTGACACCGCTGAACGAGACTTCGTCCAGCCCCAGGGATTGGGCCAGGTCTTCGGACAGGCCGCGTCCGCCCCCGAGCAAGGCCAGCGCCGCCTGCTGCAACAGCGCCGACTCGGATGCGCCGCTGGCTGCAGCCCGCCCCAACACCAGCCAAGCCAGCTTGTCGGCGTCGGCCATTTCGGGTTCAGAAAAGAGGCGCACGACGGGCGAGAGCACTGTGCCGTTGATCTGCACACCCACGCGCACCGAGAGATTGGGCCGGATGGCCAGGATGTCGAGTGCCGGGTTGTCATAGGCACCGCTGAAGCGCAGCACGCCGGTTTCCAGTTTGAGTTGTTGGCCGTAAGCCTTGTAGCTGCCCTGCGAGGTGCGCAGCTCGCCAGTGATGCGGGGCTCGGCGCTGTCGGCATTCAGCCGCAGTGTCAACGCCCCGCGCAAGCGGGTGCTGAGGCCGCGACCCTGCACGCGGAAGTCGTTGCCCAGGTCCAGACTGACTTGCACCTCGGGTGCCGGCATGGCGCTGGGCGGGCTGGCGGGTGGGGTTTTGGCTTGGGGGGGCGGCGGGCGTTTCACCTTGACGTCTGTCCCCAGGCTGGGGGCGGTCTCATCGGGCAGGATGAAAAGCGCCTGATCGGCCTTGAGGCTGCCGCTGACCTGGATGCGACCTTGTTCGAGGCGGGTGTCGAGCTCGCCCGACAGGGCCAGACGGCGGTCAGCCCGGCTGGATACCCGCAGTTGGCTGGCGCGGGTCTTGAGCGCCAGCTGCAATTGCTGACCCGTCCATTGCGCCTGGCCTTGGGCGCTGAGGCTGCCGCCGTCGCCACCCGCACCGGGTGCGCCGCGCAGGGTGAATTCTTGAATGTCGATTTGGTGGCCGCTGA
>CAIUTG010000246.1 GCA_903902035.1 uncultured Curvibacter sp.
GCCCCAGGTGATCGGCGATGGCGTGCACAGCGTGCGTCAACTGGTGGACATGGTCAATGCCGATCCGCGTCGCGGCACGGGTCACAGCACCTCGCTCACCAAAATCCGGTTTGACGACATCGCGATTGCCCGCCTGAGCCTGCAAAACCTGGTCCCTGACTCGGTGCCCACCAAAGGCCAACGCGTGATCTTGCGCAACAACGCCAACCTCAGCACCGGTGGCACCGCCACCGACGTCACCGACGACGTGCACCCCGAAGTCGCCGCCCGTGCGGTCGCGGCGGCGCAGATGGTCGGCATGCACATCTGCGGCGTCGATGTGGTGTGTGAGAGCGTGCTGCGGCCATTGGAAGAACAGCACGGCGGCATTGTCGAAGTCAACGCCGCCCCCGGCCTGCGCATGCACTTGGCGCCCTCTTACGGCAAGGGCCGCCAGGTCGGTGAAGCCATGATTTCCCACCTCTATGAAGCCAATGACGAAGGGCGAATTCCCGTGGTGGCCATCACCGGTACCAACGGCAAAACCACCACCGCGCGCTTGCTCAGCCACCTCTTCTCGGCCAACGGCTGGCGCGTGGGCATGACCAACACCGACGGCGTTTATGTGAATGGCCGCCAAATCGACAGCGGCGACTGCAGCGGCCCTAAAAGCGCCCGCAATGTCTTGCTCAACCCCGATGTGGATGCTGCGGTGTTTGAAACCGCACGCGGTGGCATTTTGCGCGAAGGGCTGGGCTTTGACCGCTGCCAAGTGGCGGTGGTCTCCAATGTGGGCCAAGGCGACCATTTGGGCATGAACTACATCAACACCGTCGAAGACCTGGCGGTGGTCAAGCGGGTGATTGTGCAAAACGTGGCTGAAAACGGCTTTGCCGTGCTCAACGCGGCCGACCCGGTGGTCGCCTCGATGGCCGAAAGCTGTCCGGGTCAGGTGATTTTCTTCGCCCGCGACCGCAACCACCCCATCATGGCCACCCACCGCGCCCAAGGTCGGCGCACGGTGTATGTGGATGGCGATGCCCTGATTTTTGCCGAAGGCTCCTGGCGCGAACAACTGCCGCTGCGCGATGTGCCCATCACCCGCAACGGCACGATTGGCTTCCAGATCGACAACGTCATGGCCGCCGCGGCCGCCGCTTGGGGCGTGGGCCTGAACTGGGACACCATCCGGCGCGGGGTCGCCAGTTTTGTGAACGACTCGGACAATGCCCCGGGCCGCTTCAATGTGATGGAATTCAAGGGGGCAACGGTGATCGCCGACTATGGCCACAACCCCGACGCCATGCGCGCCCTGGTGTCGGCCGTTGAGGCCATGCCGGCCAAGCGCCGCAGCGTGGTGATCAGCGGTGCGGGGGATCGCCGCGACGAAGACATCACGGAGCAGACCTCCATCCTGGGCCAAGCCTTCGATGAAGTCGTGCTTTACGAAGACGCCTGCCAACGCGGTCGTGCCGATGGCGAAGTGGTGGCTTTGCTGCGTCAAGGCCTCAGCGGTGCCGTTCGCACCCGTCAGATTGACGAGGTACAGGGCGAGTTCAACGCCATCGATTTGGCCTTGGATCGGCTCCAACCCGGCGACCTGTGTCTGGTCCTGGTGGATCAAGTCGAAGAAGCCCTGGCGCATTTGGCCAAGCGGGTCGCGGCCTGAGCTTAAAACCCGGCATAAAAAAAAGCGCCCTCCTCGGGCGCTTTTTTTTGAGAAGGCGCTTGGCCTTTAACGTGCGGTTCGCTTGCGACCCTCGTAAGGGGCAAAGCTGCCGCCGGCCGGGGCGCGTGCCACACGGGTGCCACCGCCGCCGGTACGGCCTTCGGAGCGACCTTCAGGACGGCCCTCAAATCGGCCGGCTGGGCGACCCTCTGGACGGGGGGCGCGGTCGGGACGCTGTGGACGGTCGCCGAATTGGGGCCGCTCACCACCGAAGGCAGGGCGGTCGCCAAAGCTGGGACGGTCACCAAAGCCGGGTTTGCGGCCATAGCCTTGTGCGTCACGCTCGCCACGGAAACTGTCTTTGCCCCGGAAGCCGCCACCCGCACCACTGGGTGCATGGCCGCCACCGCCAAATTTGCGATCGCGGGAACCGAATTCGCGGTTTTCGCGGCCCTTGCCGCCGAAATTGCCACCAGGACGCGAATCGGGGAAACGCTGCTTGGGTTCCAGGCCAGGCAACACTTCGGCCTTAAAGCTCTGCTTGCTGTAGGCTTCAATGTCGAAAATCTTGCGGCGGTCACGGAACTCGGCAAACGTCACGGCCAAACCGTCGCGACCCGCACGACCCGTTCGGCCAATGCGGTGGGTGTAGTCTTCGGCCTTCATGGGCAGACCAAAGTTGAACACATGGGTGATGGTGGGCACGTCAATGCCGCGCGCAGCGACGTCGGTGGCCACCAGAATCTGCACCTGCCCATTGCGCAAAGCCATCAAGCGGCGGTTGCGCAAACCTTGGCTCAACGCACCATGCAAGGCCACAGCGGAAAAACCCACCTGCTGCAAATCAGCGGCCAAGCCGTCACATTCCACCTGCGTGCTGGCAAACACGATGGCTTGATCAATGCCGGTGTCGCGCAACCAATGGTCCAACATTTGGCGTTTGTGTTGGGCATTGTCGGCCCAATACAACATCTGCTTGATGTTGGCGTGCTTTTCTTGCGGCGAATCAATTTGCACTTTTTGCGGTGTGCGCATCACCCGCGAGGCGAGCTGCTGAATGCGCGGCGCAAAGGTGGCGCTGAACATCATGGTTTGCTGGCGCGCTTGGGTGAGCTGATTGAGCTCGGCCAAATCGTCAGAGAAGCCCAAGTCCAACATCCGATCGGCTTCGTCCACCACCAAAAACTTGACTTGATCCAGCTTGATTTGCTGCGAGCGTTGCAGGTCCAACAAACGACCTGGGGTGGCCACCACCAAATCGGCGTTTTGCAGCTTGGCAATTTGCAATTGATAAGGCATCCCGCCCACCACATTGGCCACACGCAGGCCTTGGCAATGGCGCACCAGGTCAATCGCATCGTGGGCCACTTGCTGGGCCAGTTCACGGGTGGGGCACAAAATCAAGGCGCCGGGTGTGGCGGCCTTGAAGTGGCGCGCATTGGTCGGGTCTTTGCGCTTGGGGCGCTTGGGGGCGGGTTCGCCCTTGGCCAACGCAGCGGCCACGACCTGCCGGTATGACGGAAGACAGAACGGCCCCGATTCGAAGGGGATTGAAACGTCACGTCGATTGCAATCCCGTTCGTTTTGGAACCGAAGACAGAACGGCCCCGATTCGAAGGGGATTGAAACAGTAA
>CAIUTG010000247.1 GCA_903902035.1 uncultured Curvibacter sp.
GGCCAGCACATCCTTGGACAGGTCGAGGCCGGATTCTTTCTTGAATTCGGTGATGATGAAGTCGATGATGCGTTGGTCGAAGTCTTCACCGCCCAAGAAGGTGTCGCCATTGGTGGACAGCACCTCGAATTGCTTTTCGCCATCGACATCGGCAATTTCGATGATGGACACGTCAAAGGTGCCGCCGCCCAAGTCGTAAACGGCAATTTTGCGGTCGCCTTTTTCATTTTTGTCCAGGCCAAAAGCCAGCGCTGCGGCGGTGGGTTCGTTGATGATGCGCTTGACATCCAGACCCGCAATGCGGCCCGCATCCTTGGTGGCTTGACGCTGGGCATCGTTGAAGTAAGCGGGCACGGTGATGACGGCCTCGGTGACTTCTTCGCCCAGGTAGTCTTCGGCGGTTTTCTTCATCTTGCGCAACACTTCGGCGCTGACTTGGGGCGGCGCCATTTTTTTGCCACGCACTTCCACCCAGGCATCGCCGTTGTCGGCCTTGGCAATGGTGTAAGGCATCAGATCGATGTCTTTTTGGACTTCTTTTTCGCCGAACTTGCGCCCAATCAGGCGTTTGACGGCGTACAGGGTGTTGCGCGGGTTGGTCACGGCCTGACGTTTGGCCGAAGCGCCCACCAAAATTTCACCATCTTCCTGGTAGGCGATGATGGAGGGCGTGGTGCGCGCGCCTTCGCTGTTCTCGATCACTTTGGTCGAGTTGCCTTCCATGATGGCGACGCATGAATTGGTGGTGCCCAAGTCAATGCCAATGATTTTTCCCATGTTTTTCTCCAGAATATTTGAAAGGGTGAATGAGGGGGCTTGACGCCAAGAGGGGAGAGCGCAAGCCTGTCATAAAAGAAGGTGTGGGTCAGTGCTTTACTTTCAAGGGCATGGTTTTAAAAATGCTGCCCTTGAAGGATCGGGTCGAATTATTTGGGGGCCGCGACGGTGACCAGCGCCGGACGCAAAACACGCTCGGCAATCACATAACCCTTTTGTAGCACCATGACCACGGTATTGGCCTCTTGGTCTGCGGGGACCACGCTGATGGCTTGGTGTTGGTGGGGGTCGAACTTGGTGCCGGCGGCCGGGTTGATGGCCAAAACCTTGTTGCGCTCAAGGGCCGCGTGGAGTTGGCGCAAGGTGGCGGCAGCGCCTTCGCGGATTTGCTCGTTGGTGGCTTCTTGGATGGCCAGGCCGGCTTCCAGGCTGTCGGCCACCGGGAGCAGGCTTTCGGCAAAAGATTCAATGCCAAATTTTCGGGCCTTGCTGATTTCGTCTTCAGCCCGGCGGCGGGCGTTTTCGGCCTCGGCCTTGGCGCGCAAATATTGGTCGGCCAGTTCAGCACTTTTGGCCTTGAGATCGGCCAGTTCGGCTTGGATGTCAGCCAGAAGGTCCGTCGCAGGCGCACTGCCGGGTTGGCTGGCCGCTTCAGCCGCCTGGATATCGTTTGCCACGGGTTCTGCTGGAACGGGGGAGGTCGGTTCGCTGGGATGGGTCATGTGTGAGCGTTGTCTGGGGGTGAAAAAAGTCAAAAAATGACGGAACTTCTGTGAGTTGAGGTGGTTGGGCCGCCATTTCAAGAGGGACGAGAAAAAATCGGCCCTCTTTTTGAGTTTCATGGTGTCACCGTGTCGGGTGCCCTCAGACCCAGTTGGTCCAAAGCCTGGGCCAGTTGGGCGACGGTGCGCGGCACGTTTTGCCATTTGTCCAGGCCAAACAAGCCGATTCGGAAGGTCTTGAAATCGGGGCCTTCGTCACATTGCAAAGGCACGCCAGCGGCGGTTTGCAGGCCGATGGCCAGGAATTTTTTGCTGGATTGGATGTCGGGGTCTTGGGTGTAGCTCACCACCACGCCAGGGGCCTGAAAGCCAGGTGCGGCGACACTGGCCAAGCCGCGCGACTCAAACAGGGCGCGAACCTGGTGACCCAATGCCCATTGGGCGTCGCAGACCTTGGCAAAACCCACGCGCCGGGTTTCCAGCATGGTATCGCGCAGTCGCACCAAGGCATCGGTGGGCATGGTGGTGTGGTAGCTGTGACCGCCGTTTTCGTAGCTTTCGGTGATTTGCAGCCAGCGCTTCAGGTCGCTGGCAAAGCTGGTGCTGGTGGTGTGCTCAATGGCAGCGCGAGCACGCTCACTCAACATCACCATGGCACAGGCGGGCGAGCTGCTCCAGCCCTTCTGTGGCGCAGAAATCAACACATCCACACCGGTGCTGAGCATGTTTACCCAAACCGCACCAGAGGCAATGCAATCCAGCACAAACAGGCCGCCAACCGCGTGGGTGGCATCGGCCACGGCCTTCAGATAGTCGTCAGGCAGGATCATGCCCGAGGAGGTTTCGACATGAGGCGCGAACACCACTGCGGGTTTTTGTTCTTGAATTGCGCTCACCACCGCCTCGATGGGCGCGGGCACCCAGGGGGATTGGGGCTGGTCGGGGTGGCTTGGGCGTGCTTTCAGGACCTGGGCCTGGGCGGTGATCTTGCCTTGCTCGATGATCTGGGTCCAACGGTAGCTGAACCAGCCGTTGCGCAGAATCAAGACCGGCTGGTCATTGGCAAATTGCCGGGCCACCGCCTCCATGCCAAAGGTGCCACTGCCGGGCAACAACACCGCAGAATGGGCGTGGTAGACCTCTTTGAGGGTGTCGCCAATGTCCAGCATCACGCGGCGAAAACGCGCGGACATGTGGTTGAGCGCCCGATCGGTGTAAACCACAGAGAACTCTAGCAAGCCGTCGGGATCGATCTCAGACAAAAGGGCGGGCATGGGGTGTTTCCTAGGAGAGGGCGCCGACTTTAGCACGGCCAAAGAAGCTTGGGCTATAATCATCGGCTTTGCCTTGCCACATCGCGCTTAGACGCCGCGGGTGGCTTTAACCTCAAGGAGAAACCATGCGTCATTATGAAATCGTTTTGCTGATCCATCCGGATCAAAGCGAACAAGTTCCTGCCATGCTGGAACGCTACAAGGGCATGATCGTCGCTGGCGGCGGTAAGGTGCACCGTGTGGAAGATTGGGGTCGCCGTCAACTGGCTTACCTGATCAACAAGCTGGCCAAGGCCCACTACCTGTGCGTGAACATTGAAGCC
>CAIUTG010000248.1 GCA_903902035.1 uncultured Curvibacter sp.
CAGCAATACACCCCGGTCGACAAAGACCAGGTCATGTACTACCGCGAAGACAAAGCCGGTCAAATTCTGCAAGAAGGCATCAACGAAGCCGGCGGCATGTCGAGCTGGATTGCGGCGGCGACTTCCTACAGCACCAGCAACCGCATCATGGTGCCGTTCTATGTGTACTACTCCATGTTCGGCTTCCAGCGCATTGGCGATTTGGCCTGGGCTGCAGGCGACATGCAGGCGCGTGGTTTCTTGTTGGGCGGCACCTCGGGCCGTACCACCTTGAACGGCGAAGGCTTGCAACACGAAGATGGTCACAGCCAAATTTTGGCCAACACCATTCCCAACTGCATCAGCTACGACCCCACCTTCGCGCATGAAGTGGGCGTCATCCTGCACCACGGTTTGAAGCGCATGGTGGAAAAGCAAGACAACGTCTTCTACTACCTGACGTTGTTGAATGAAAACTACGCCATGCCCGGGCTGACCCCCGGTACCGAAGAGCAAATCATCAAGGGCATGTACCTGTGCAAGCCCGGCGCTGACAACGACAAGCGCGTGCAATTGCTGGGCTCCGGCACGATTCTGCGTGAAAGCTTGGCAGCGCAAGAACTGCTGGCCGTGGATTGGGGCATTGCGGCCGACGTTTGGAGCTGCCCCAGCTTCAACGAGTTGACACGCGATGGCCAAGACGCCGAGCGTTTCAACCTGCTGCACCCCCTCGAAACGCCGCGCGTGCCCTTTGTGACGCAACAGCTGTCGCAGCTCAGCGGCCCCGTGGTGGCTTCGACCGACTACATGAAGGCCTATGCCGAGCAGATTCGCCCCTTCATTCCCAAGGGCCGTTCGTATACCGTGCTGGGCACCGATGGCTTTGGCCGCAGTGACTTCCGCTACAAACTGCGCGAACACTTTGAAGTGAACCGCCACTACATCGTCTTGGCCGCGCTGAAGGCGTTGAGCGATGAAGGCAAATTGCCGGTCGCCAAGGTGGCCGAAGCGATTCAAAAGTACGGCATCCAAGCCGACAAGATCAACCCGCTGTACGCCTAAAGACGGGAGAGACAAACATGGCATTGCTAGACATTCAAGTTCCCGATATTGGGGATTTCGACTCCGTGGCCGTCATCGAGGTGATGGTCAAAGTAGGCGACACGGTCAAGGCCGAGCAGTCGCTGATCACCGTGGAATCGGACAAAGCGTCGATGGAAATTCCGTCCTCGCACGCCGGGGTGGTGAAGGAAATCAAGGTCAAGCTGGGCGACAAAGTGTCGGAAGGCTCGGTCATTGTGGCCCTCGAAGTGGCCGGTGAAGCGGCCAGTGCGGCCCCAGCTCCGGCCCCAGCGGTGGCCGCTCCAGCGCCAGCCCCCACCAGCCCTGTCGCATCGGTCGCCGCCGCAGCACCTGCTGCACCTGCCGCACCTGCGGTTTCGGGCCCGGTGGAAGTGCGCGTGCCCGACATTGGCGACTTCAAAGATGTGGCCGTGATCGAGGTCTTGGTCAAGGTGGGCGACACGGTGAAAGCCGAACAGTCCTTGATCACCGTGGAATCGGACAAGGCGTCGATGGAAATCCCCTCCGCGGCCGCCGGTGTGGTCAAAGAGCTGCGCGTGAAGCTGGGCGACAAGGTCAACATCGGGGATGTGGTCTTGGTGCTGGAAGGCGCGGTGGGTGCCGTGGCTGTGGCCGCTGTGGCGTCGGCCCCGGCAGCCCTTGCCACCCCTTCAGCGCCTGTGTCTGCGCCTGCGCTTGCCAGCAGTGCGGCTGCGCCTGCGGCTTTGGCCGTGCCGGCCCACAACCCCACGGCCTTGGCGGTGGGCGTGGCCCATGCGTCGCCGTCGGTGCGCAAATTTGCCCGTGAATTGGGCGTGCCATTGAGTGAAGTCAAGGGCTCGGGTCCCAAAGGCCGCATCACCCAAACCGACGTGCAGCGATTCACCGCTTCCGTCATGGCCGGCGCGGTGCAAACCTTGGCCCAAGCGGCCAAGGCGCCTGCAGCCGGTGCTGGCGCAGGGGGCATTACGGGCGGGGGCGAATTGAATCTGTTGCCTTGGCCCAAGGTTGACTTTGCCAAGTTTGGCCCGATCGAGCGCAAGGAAATGAGCCGCATCAAGAAGATCAGCGGCGCCAATTTGACGCGCAACGCCATCGTGATTCCGGCCGTCACCAACCACGACGACGCCGACATCACCGAGCTCGAAGCCTTCCGCGTGTTGACCAACAAGGAAAACGAAAAGAGCGGCGTCAAAGTCACCATGCTGGCTTTCTTGATCAAGGCCTGCGTGGCCGCGCTCAAGAAGTTCCCCGAGTTCAACAGCTCGCTGGATGGCGACGCTTTGATCTACAAGCAGTATTACCACATTGGTTTTGCCGCTGACACGCCCAACGGCCTGGTCGTGCCGGTGATCAAAGACGCCGACAAAAAAGGCGTCTTGCAGATCAGCCAGGAAATGGGCGAACTCGCCAAGAAGGCACGCGATGGCAAGTTGGGCCCCGCCGACATGTCGGGCGCGAGCTTCACGATTTCCAGCTTGGGCGGCATTGGCGGGCGTTATTTCACGCCCATCATCAATGCCCCCGAGGTTGCCATTTTGGGCGTCTGCAAGAGCCAGATCGAACCCAAGTGGGACGGCAAGGCCTTCCAGCCGCGTTTGATGTTGCCTTTGTCCTTGACCTGGGACCACCGCGTGATCGACGGCGCTGCCGCTGCTCGCTTCAACGCTTTCTTGGGACAAATCCTGGCCGACTTCCGTCGCGTCTTGCTGTGAGGAATTGAAGATGGCACAGATTGACATTCAAGTTCCTGACATCGGTGACTTCGACGAAGTGACCGTGATCGAGGTGCTCGTGAAAGCGGGCGACACCATCAAGGCCGAACAGTCCCTGATCACCGTCGAGTCCGACAAGGCTTCGATGGAAATTCCGTCCTCCCACGCCGGCGTGGTCAAAGCCCTCAAGGTCCAACTCGGCGACAAGGTGTCGGAAGGCACCGTTGTGTTGACCTTGGACAGCTCGGACGCGGCCAGCACGGCGGCCCCTGTGGCTGCTGCGGCACCTGCTCCAGCTCCTGCCTCGACGTCGCCTGCTGCTGCCACCAGCGCCCCGCAGCCGGTCACAGTGACGGCCCCGGTGGCTTCAGCGCCTGTGGGTCAAAACGACGTGGAATGCGACCTGCTGGTTTTGGGCGGTGGCCCCGGCGGTTATTCGGCCGCTTTCCGTGCGGCCGATTTGGGCCTCAAAGTGGTCTTGGTCGAACGCTACGCCACCTTGGGCGGGGTCTGCCTGAACGTGGGCTGCATTCCCTCCAAAGCCATGCTGCACGTGGCGTCGGTGATGGACGAGGTGGCCCACTTTGCGGACTTGGGCGTGACCTTTGGTGAGCCCCAGGTCAACATCGACAAGCTGCGTGCGCACAAAGAAAAAGTGATTGGCAAGCTCACCGGCGGCTTGGCGGCCATGGGCAAGATGCGCAAGGTCACCGTCTTGCGGGGCACGGGGCACTTTTTGAGCCCGCACCAGTTGCAGGTGGAAGAAACCACCGGCACGGGGCAAGAAAAAACCGGCAAAACCCAAACCGTGGGTTTCAAAAACGCCATCATCGCAGCGGGTTCGCAGTCGGTGAAATTGCCTTTCATGCCCAACGACCCGCGCGTGGTTGATTCCACCGGGGCCTTGGCGCTGAAGGAAGTGCCCAAGCGCATGTTGATTTTGGGCGGTGGCATCATCGGCCTGGAAATGGGCACGGTTTACAGCACGCTGGGCGCTCGCCTGGACGTGGTGGAAATGATGGACGGCCTGATGCAAGGCGCTGACCGCGATTTGGTCAAGGTCTGGCAAAAAATGAACGCCCATCGCTTTGACAACATCCTGCTCAAAACCAAAACCGTGGCTGCCCGTGCCTTGCCCGAAGGCATTGAGGTCACGTTTGAAAGCGCTGAACCCGGTGGCACCGCACCTGCGCCCCAGGTCTATGACTTGGTGTTGCAAGCCGTGGGCCGCTCGCCCAATGGCAAAAAGATCAGCGCCGACAAAGCCGGTGTCGCCGTCACGGAGCGCGGCTTCATTGACGTCGACATCCAAATGCGCACCAATGTGCCGCACATCTTTGCGATTGGCGACATTGTCGGCCAGCCCATGCTCGCGCACAAAGCCGTGCACGAAGCCCATGTGGCGGCAGAAGTCATTGCCGGTGAACAAAAGGGCGACAAGGTGTTGGCCAGCGCGGCCTTCAACGCCCGCGTCATCCCGAGCGTGGCCTACACCGACCCCGAAGTGGCCTGGGTTGGCTTGACCGAAGACCAGGCCAAGGCCCAAGGCATTCGGATCAAGAAGGGCTTGTTCCCTTGGAATGCGTCAGGCCGTGCCATCGCCAATGGCCGCGACGAAGGGTTTACCAAGCTCTTGTTTGACGCTGAAACCCACCGCATTCTGGGTGGCGGCATGGTCGGCACCCACGCGGGCGACATGATTGGCGAAGTGGCCTTGGCGATTGAAATGGGCGCTGATGAAATCGACATCGGCAAAACCATCCACCCGCACCCCACCTTGGGCGAGTCGATTGGTTTGGCGGCTGAAGCGGCGCATGGCAGTTGCACGGACTTGCCGCCCGTGAAGCGCTAAGGTCAAGCCCAGCTGGTTTAAAAACCGGCGCAACCCAGAAAGCGGAACTTTTAACAGTTCCGCTTTTTTTATGGAATTTGGTGAGTGATCACCAAGGGCCCGCCCGCCCTTGAATCAGCGCCCCTATTTGGGAAGGTTGGAGGCGTCCAGGTTGTCGCTGTCGCCAGGTTTCACGGGCACGCGGCGGGCACCGTCAAAACGTCGTTGCCAGTAGGCTTGACGCAAATCGTCGACCCGAACGCTTTCCCCTGGTCTGGGTGAGTGGATGAATTTGTTGTCACCGATGTAAATGCCGACGTGGCTGAAGGCATGGCGCATGGTGTTGAAAAACACCAAGTCACCGGGCTGCAAATCATGCTTGTCGATTTTTTCGGTTTCGGCGGCTTGCTGCGAGGCCTTGCGGGGCAGCAATTTGCCGGCGGTCTGCTCAAACATGGCACGCACAAAACCGCTGCAGTCAAAACCACCTTCGGCGGTGCTGCCGCCACGGCGGTAGGGCACCCCCAAAAAGCCCATGGCGTAACCCACCAAATCCGAGGCGTGCCCGCTCAAGGATTGGCGCATTTGGTTGAGTTGGTCCATCACTCCTTGGTCCTGGAGTAATTTTTCAACATCATCAATGGGTTGGGTGGGGGCGGCCGCGGCATTTAAGGTCACCAGACAAGCAACCAAAGCACCCCATCTCAGCCACCGGGCGCGAGACAAACACATAGGACCAATTTTACTGCCTCAGATTCTTTTAAACAAGGTTGCCAATCGGGGCGAGGTGTTGGGAGGTTCAGATGGCAAAGTTGGTGTGAATTTCCCGGATTTTTCCGAATTCGTCAAAAACCATGAAATCGCTGATGGCACCACCAGGATTGATCAGGTAGTGGATGGTCATGCTGCGGTTGCCCATGAACACCGCCTTTAAAGTGAATGTGATTTGCGGCATCAAGGCCATCACGGCGCGGTAGTAGTCGCAAAGTTCATCACGACCCACCACCTTGCCGGTGCCCATGCCATAA
>CAIUTG010000249.1 GCA_903902035.1 uncultured Curvibacter sp.
CGCAACTCGTTGGCGAACCGGAATCAACGGTTCGACGCGGCTCCAAAATTCGTCAGTGACTTCCCATGCCTTTGCTGTTGCCATCGCCCCTCCACACGCGTACCGCGCGTATGGAAGGAGATTATATTCTATTTACGGATAGGTTCTTAGCCACCGCCTTCGCGACGCACTTTTTGTGGTTCAGCCACTGGCGCTTCGGGTTCCTCGGCCTCGGGGGGCTCTTCTTCCATGTCCAGGGTCTCAGGCAAGGCCCCAGCCACCAGGGGCGGGACATCTTTGACAAACACAGGGGTGGGCTCGTCCAATTCGACGGTTTCCACCACGGAATCGGTGACGATGGGGTCCAACACCACGGCCTGAACCGGCGCGGGTGGATGTGCCTCGGCCGGGAGCGCCTCAATCACGTCATCCAACTCATCCATGACGCCACTGGCCAGCACCTTGGCCGAATCAATCCGGTCGGCCACGGCTTTGATGGTTTGATTGCTGGCGCGTAATTTGGCCAGTCTCGCTTGCAAATCGCTCATGCTTGTATCCTGCTCCGCTTGACCCGACCAGCCCAAAAGTCTTGGGCCACCCCATCAGTCAAATTTCAATACCACACCGCCCTGAATCACGTTCGATTTTTCCTGACTCAGATGGCCCACGCCATTGAAACGGGTGGCTTCAATTTTGGCATCGCTCCAGGCATTGAGCGGGTAAGCCGCCTCGGCCCCCAAGACCCAGCCATTGCCACTTTTGTCGGCTTCCACGGCGTGGGCAAATCCACCCACGGCACCCACCTCAACATGACCGACGGAAAACAATTCCTTGACCACTTTGGCGGTCGTCACATTGCTGCCCACATCGCCATGACGGCCGTCGGCATATTCCAGTAAGACTTTGAAACCCGTGTGCTCAATCGGCTTGGCCACGGAAATTGCAAAAAAGTTCTGATGAGAACCCGAATCGACCCCCCCATCCAGGCCCAACTCCAAGGTGGGCTCATGGCCACCATGCTCGGCATGGCCTTCGCCAGCGGCCTCTGCGGCCCAAGAAGCCGTCGCCAAGCCAGCCAACGCGGCAGTAATCAAGCCGAGGAAGATCGATTTTTTCATGGCAGTTTCCTTTAAACAACTAGACACAACTGTATCAGTGTTCGACAGGAAACCGACTTACTTGAGCCCAACCAGGGTGTCCGATACCTGTTGGGCGTGTTTCTAATGGAGGCGTCAATTCACCACTTGCTTTTTACCGTCCCGATAAATCGACAAGGTGGTGGCGGGGTGTTTGAGCTCGCCATTGGGTTCAAAAGCTATGCTGCCGGTGAGGCCTTGGTATTGGGTGCTGGCAATTTTGGCCGTGTAAATTTTGGGGTCCACCGAATTGGCCCGTTTCATGGCGTCCACCAAAACGAAGGTGGCGTCATAGGTATAGGGGCTGTAGATCTGGAATTGGTTGGGGTATTTGGCATCGTAGCGTTTGCGCCAGGCGGCAAAACCCGTCAGCTTGGCAGGCGCCGCCCCGCCCTCGGCACAGACGACGTTGTCCAAGGTCTTGACGTGATCGGCCAAATTGGGCAACTGGGCCGTGCACAGGCCATCGCCACCAAAGTATTTGACCTGGGTCAGGCCCAACTGAGCCATTTGGCGCAACATCGGTCCGGCTTGTGGGTCCATGCCACCAAAGAAGATGGCGTCGGGGTTTTTGGCCTTGATGGCCGTCAAAATGGCCATGAAGTCGGTGGCCTTGTCGGTGGTGTATTCCTGATCGACCACCGTCATGCCCTTTTCAAGGGCGACGCGCTTGAACACCTTGGCCACGCCCTGCCCATAGGCCGTGCGATCGTCAATGATGGCGACACGCTTGAGTTTCAGGTGATCGGCGGCGTAGCTGGCCAAGCTGGCGCCCAAATCATTGTCATTGGCGATCAGGCGGAACGTGGTTTTGTAGCCGGGCTTGGTCAAATCGGGGTTGGTGGAAGAACCCGTGATGTGAGGAATGCCGCAGTCGTTGTAAATTTTGGAAGCCGGAATGCTGGTGCCCGAATTGAGGTGGCCGACCACCCCGGCCACTTGGCTGTCACACAGCTTTTGGGCCACGGTGGTGGCCTGTTTGGGGTCGGCGGCATCGTCTTCGGCCTGCAATTCAAAGCGGATTTTCTTGCCGCCAATCACCAGATTCTGGGCATTGATTTCCTCAATTGCCATGCGCGCGCCGTTCTCGTTGTCTCGCCCAAAATGGGCCTGCGCCCCAGAAACGGGGCCCACATGCCCGATTTTCACAACCTGCACCGCCTGGGCCTGAACGGTTTGCCAGGGAAGTACCACCAAGCCGGCGCACAGAGCCAACCCGCCAAGACGCGCTTTGGAAAGGCCATTGATTTGATTTTGCATGACAACTCCTCTTTAAAAAAAATGACGCTGGGGTGGCGACTGCATGGCCCCTCAGTCGGTCGCCATTGAACTCGCCACCTTCAGGTCATGCCGCTGGATGGCGTAGCCCCGCTCGGTGTAATAGCGCCAGCGATCACGACCGGCCAAACGATCCGCATCGGCCTGCGAGACCATTTCAATGACCCGTTCAAAACGCTCAAAGCCCGGCGCCACCCCCTGCCCCACATTCACCAGAACCTGATGGGGGCCTTGTTCAGGCACCTCGGTGGCCAGCAAGACCGGGGACAAGTCGCGCAGCGGCGCTTGAGCATCTGCCCAGACATGGGCAATGAAATCGGTGGCAGCGGTGGCCCACAATTGCTCATCCAGAAAAGCCAAATCGTCTCGCTCGCCCACCACGGTCACCTTGGCCCCCGCGAGGGCCGCTTTGCGCAGCAATCGCACGGCATAGGGCAGCTTGGCCGGCATGTTGAAGTGAAACGCAATCTCGGTCATGCTTTCTTTTGGGCCTTTTGGGCTTTTTTTGTCTTGGCAGGTGCGAGCGCCGCCTCGGCCAACAAATAGTCCACCAGCAAGGGCACGGGGCGGCCGCTGGCGCCTTTGGCGGCCCCAGACTTCCAGGCCGTGCCCGCAATGTCCAGGTGAGCCCAAGGGAAGGCGGTGGCAAAGCGTTGCAAGAATTTAGCCGCTGTGATGGATCCGCCTGGGCGGCCAGCCACATTGGCAAGGTCGGCAAAATTGGACTTCAGGCCTTCGGCATAGTCATCGTCCAACGGCATGCGCCAAGCGAGGTCTTGGGCCGACTCCCCGGCACTCAGCAAAGCCTGGGCCAGCGCATCGCTGGTCGAATACAGGCCTGAACGCACGGCCCCCAAGGCAATCACACAAGCCCCGGTCAGGGTGGCAATATCGACGACCGCGCGCGGTTTGAAGCGTTCTGCGTAAGTCAGGGCATCGCACAAGACCAGCCGACCTTCGGCATCGGTGTTCAAAATTTCAATGGTTTGCCCACTCATGCTGGTGACCACATCGCCGGGTTTGATGGCTTTGCCGTCGGGCATGTTTTCCGCCGCCGCAATCAAGCCCACCACATTCAGCTTGGGCTGCAAATCGGCCAAGGCCCGGAAAGTGCCCAAGACGCTGGCCGCTCCGCACATGTCAAACTTCATTTCGTCCATCTCGGCACCGGGTTTGAGCGAAATGCCGCCGGTGTCAAAGGTGATGCCCTTGCCCACCAACACGATGGGGGCTTCGGATTTGGCCGCGCCTTGGTATTTGAGAACAATGAAGCGCAGTGGCTCATGCGAGCCTTGCGCCACGGCCATGAATGAGCCCATGCCCAGCTTGGCCACCTCGCGCGGGGTCAAGACCTCGCAGCTGATTTTGCTTGAATCACTGGCCAGGGCCTGAGCCGCCTGACCCAGCAAGGTCGGGGTGGCCAT
Organism: uncultured Curvibacter sp.; assembly: GCA_903902035.1. Lineage (GTDB taxonomy): Bacteria > Pseudomonadota > Gammaproteobacteria > Burkholderiales > Burkholderiaceae_C > Curvibacter. The sequence goes on from CAIUTG010000249.1 coordinate 3,818, forward strand.
GTTGCCGGGACGGTTGCCCCATTCCTTGGCCAACTCAACCCCGGACACCACCGCCACGGCCCGCTCAAAGGCCTGCCGCACCAAGGCGTCGGGCGCCTCGGGCAGCCCCAGGACCAAGGACTTCAAGCTGCGTGCCTCGGCCTTGGGTTTGCTGGTGGTGAACACATAGGTGGCGTCAGCCACGGTTTGCACCACGGAACGCACCACCGCCTCTGAGGCCGAAGGCGCGGCCAAAACCACCCCCAGTTTCTTCAAGTGATTGCCTTGGAGTTGGGCCAGGGCGGCTCGCAAGCCAGCGCGCACTTGGCGTGCCAACCCCTCCCCCACGCCCACAAAAACCAAACGGTCGGCGGCCACCCCGGCCACTCGGTAAGCCGGCAACAGGCGGCCCGGCTTGGCAGAGAAGTCACCCGCCTTGAGCGCGTGACTCAGCACAAATGAAACGGCGTCCGAGCCCAGTTTGACACCCTCGGGGACCAAAACCAGCAGCGCATCTGTTTTCAACTTGGCCGCCGCCGCCAGGTCCAAGACTTGACATTCAAAGTTCATAATCACCCCTTTTCTACTTATTGCGATGTTATTCGATTCCTCACTCAGAAAGGAGCTGGGCCGCAGTTTCAGTGCGACCTTGGTGGCCTTGGCGACCATTGTCATGACCCTGATGCTGGTGCGCACGCTGGGCATGGCGTCCAAGGGCGCGGTGAACCCGTCTGATGTGATGATGGTGATGGGCTACACGCTGATTGGCCAGTTGTCCGTGATCCTGATTTTGAGCCTGTTTGTGGCCGTGGTGTCCACCCTGTCACGCTGGTATCTGGACAGTGAAATGGTGATCTGGCTGGGCAGCGGTTTGAGTCTGGCCGGATTTATTCGGCCTTTGTTTCGCTTCGCCTGGCCCCTGTTGCTGGTGATTGCGGCCCTGACCTTTTTCGGCATCCCCTGGTCCAACCAGCAAATTCAACGCTTGCGCAGCCAGTTTGAACAACGCGGCGACATCGAACGCGTGGCACCGGGGCGATTTCAGGAGTCCGCCGATGGTTCGCGGGTGTTCTTCATCGACAAAGACCGCCTCGACAGTCAAAGCGCCCGCAGCGTTTTCATTGCCAATCGCGACCCGTCGCAAGAGACCTTGACCATGGCGCAAAGTGCTGAGTTGTCTACCGAGAACGGGCAAAAAGTTCTGCTCCTTAAAAATGGCGAGCGGGTGGAGCTGGCCAAATCCCCCGACGCCAATTCTCGCGTGGTGGATTTTGCGGCCTACACCCTGATCCTGGCTGACGTGGTGGTGCCCGATGAGGGCAGCGTGCCCATCAAATCCAAAGAGACCTGGGCTTTGTGGGCCGACCCCAACCCGATCAGCCAAGGCGAGCTGGCTTGGCGCTTGAGTCTGGTTTTGAGTGCTTTCAACCTGGTGCTGATCGGCCTGGGCTTGTCTGCAGTGAAGCCTCGGGCCGGACGCAGCAGCAATCTGTTGCTGGCCTTGTTCAGTTTCATTGTTTATTTCAACCTGGTCAATATTTCGCAATCCTGGATCGCGGCGGGCCTGTTGCAAACAGCGCCTTTGCTGCTGACCTTGCACGGCACGGTTTTCTTGTTGGGCATGGGCTTGTTGCTGCGGCAAATATTCAACTGGGATTTCAGCCAATGGCGACGCTGGTGGGCTTGACATGAAAATCATTCGCCGTTTCTTGTTCAAAGAGATCAGCCTTGCCGTGGCTTTTGTCACCCTGGGTTTCTTGGGCTTGTTTTTCTTCTTTGATCTGGTCGATGAACTGCGCTGGATCACCCAGGCGCTGGCGGGCTACAACCTGGGTTTGGGCCTGGTGTATGTGTTGCTTCAGGTGCCCAGTCACTTGTATGAGCTTTTGCCGATCACCGTCTTGATCGGCACGATTTACGTCATGGCCCGTTTGGCCTTGAGTTCAGAATTCACCATTTTGCGCACCAGTGGCCTGGGGCCGGGCAAGGCCTTGGGCATTTTGTTGTCACTTGGCCTGGTCTTTGCCGCCACCACCTTTGTCTTGGGTGACTATGTGGCCCCCGCGACCGACCTCAAAGTCCAGCTGATGCAAGTGCGCTACCACGGTCGCATGAGCAATGGTCAGATCGGCACTTGGCTGAAAGAACACCAAGGTCAGCGCAGCTTCAACGTCAACATCGGCAACATGAGCACCGTTGGCGTGCTGAGTCGGGTCGGTCTGTATGAATTTGATGAGCAAGGCCGGCTGCTGGCCATCACCGAAGGCAAGACCGCTGAAATCATGGACCAGATGTGGCGACTGCACGACGTTGGCCGCATCGAATTGAGTAACGCCGCTGGCGAACAACAGCTTTTGCGCAAGCATCTGGCCGATTTCGATTGGCCCACCCAGATCACCGACCAGATGGCCGCGACCATGGTGCTCAAACCCGATCGCATGAAAACCCTGGACCTGTTCCAATACATCCAGCACCTGCGCAGCAACGGGCAGTCGGCCCAGCAATATGAAATCGAGTTTTGGCGCAAGGTGTTCTACCCCCTGAGCTGCCTGGTGATGGTGGTGCTGGCCCTGCCATTTGCCTATTTGCATTTCCGGGGCGGCAACATCGCCAGCTATGTCTTTGGGGGGTTGATGGCCGGCATCAGCTTCTTCTTCTTGAACAATGTGTTTGGTTACATTGGCAACTTGCAAAACTGGACCCCTTGGTTTGTGGCAGCAGCACCGGCCTTGGTTTACTCCCTGATTTCTTTGGGCTCCCTGGGTTGGCTGGTCTTGAGGCGTTGATGTAAAAATGGGGCTTATGACCTCCCCCTTGCCCCCCGTCACTGCCCCCACCCCTCAACACGCCCTGGTGTTGTTCGCCCACGGCTCGCGCGATCCCTTGTGGTGCCAGCCCATCCAGGCGGTGGCCGACGCCATTCACGCTGAAATCGGTGCCCAGGCCTGGGTGCGCTGCGCCTATCTGGAATTGACCGCGCCCCACTTGAACGACGTGGTGGCCGAATTGAGCCAGCTCGGCGTCACCCAGTTGCGGGTGCTGCCGATGTTTTTGGGCATGGGGCGTCACGCTCGGGAAGACTTGCCGGCGCTGGTCACCCAATTGATGGGTCAATACCCGCACATTCATTTTGAGTTGCTGCCCTCGGTGGGCGAAAACCCCGAGGTGCTCAAAGCCCTGGCCCAGGCGGCTTTGCAAAACCTGTCCTTTTAAATCCAGCATGAACCTTCATCAATTCAGATTCGTCCAGGAGGCGGTTCGACGCAACCTCAACCTGACCGAGACCGCCAAAGCCTTGCACACCTCGCAACCGGGGGTCTCCAAAGCCATCATTGAGCTGGAAGAGGAATTGGGCATTGAAATTTTCGCCCGCCACGGCAAACGCTTGAAAAGGGTGACCGAACCGGGCGAGCATGTGGTGCGCAGCATCGAGGTCATCCTGCGCGAGCTCGGTAATTTGAAGCGCATTGGCGAGCAATACAGCGCGCAAGACTCGGGCACCCTGTCGATTGCCACCACCCACACCCAGGCCCGATACGTCTTGCCCGTGCCCGTCGCCAAACTGCGCGAAAGCTATCCCAAAGTCAACATCAGTCTGCACCAAGGCGCCCCCGATCAGGTGGCACGCATGCTGCTGGACGAGGTGGCCGAAATCGGCATGGCCACCGAATCGCTGCAAAATTACCCCGAATTGGTGACCCTGCCCTGCTACGAGTGGCAACACATGCTGGTCTTGCCGCCCACCCACCCCCTGGTCCACAAAACCCACCTCACCCTGGAAGACCTGGCCCAGGAACCGCTGATCACTTACCACCCGTCTTTCACGGGCCGCACGCGGATCGACACGGCCTTCAGCAAACACCACCTGACCCCTCGCATCGCCTTGGAGGCGATTGACTCCGACGTGATCAAAACCTATGTGCGCCTGGGTTTGGGCATTGGCCTGGTGGCAGAAATGGCGGTCAAGGACGACGCTGAAAGCGATTTGGTGGTGCGCCCCTTGGGCCATCTGTTTGGTCACAACACGACCCGAGTGGCCTTCAAACGGGGCGCTTATTTGCGCAATTTTGTCTTTGAGTTTGCCGAACTCTTGAGCGAGCGCTTGAGCCGCAACCTGATCACCCAGGCCCTCAATGGCAAAGCCGATGCGCCCGCCGACGAGGCCAATTTTGAATAAGCCCATGCCGCCGCTGTCCGCCTCATGCCCGCCCCTGGAGAGCAAGTTTCCCCAGCTGGGCACCACCATTTTCACGGTCATGTCGGCCCTGGCCACAGAAACAGGGGCCGTCAACCTGGGACAGGGCTTTCCTGACTTTGCCTGCGACCCGGCGCTGGTGGCGCACGTCACAGCCGCCATGCAAGAAGGCCTGAACCAATACCCCCCGATGGCGGGGGTGATGCCCCTGCGTGAAGCCATCTCGGCCAAGGTCCTGGCCTTGCATGGCCGTCACTACAGCGCGGCGGACGAAATCACCGTGACCGCAGGGGCCACCCAGGCCATCCTGACCGCCATCCTGGCGATTGTGCGGCCGGGCGACGAGGTCATCGTGCTGGAGCCCTGCTACGACAGCTATGTGCCCAACATCGAACTGGCGGGTGGCGTGGCCGTGCGGGTGCCGCTCACACCGGGCAGTTTCCGACCTGATTTTGAGGCCATTGCCCAAGCCCTGTCGCCCAAAACCCGGGCCCTCATCATCAACTCGCCGCACAACCCCAGCGCCACCCTCTGGCACCAGGCCGATATGCTGCGCTTGCAAGATTTGCTGCGGGAAACCCAGGCGTTTTTGATCTCTGACGAGGTTTATGAGCACATGGTCTTCGATGGCCAAACCCACCAAAGCGCAGCCCGTTTTGCCGACTTGGCGGCGCGCAGCTTCCTCATTTCAAGCTTTGGCAAAACCTACCATGTGACGGGATGGAAGGTCGGCTTCGTGGCCGCGCCTGCCGCTTTGACGGCCGAGTTTCGCAAAGTGCACCAGTTCAATGTGTTCACGGTCAACACGCCCATGCAGCACGGCCTGGCCCGCTACATGGCCGACCCAAGGCCTTACCTGGATTTGCCGGCGTTTTACCAACGCAAACGGGATCTGTTTCGGGCGGGCCTGCAAAACACCCGTTTGCGCTTGCTCCCCAGTGAGGGCAGTTACTTTCAAGCGGTCGATTTTTCTGCGGTCAGCGATTTGTCAGAGGCCGATTTTTGCCAATGGTTGGCGCGTGAAATCGGTGTGGCCGCCATCCCCATGTCCGCCTTTTACAAACAGGGCTTTGACCAGCACATCGTGCGCTTTTGCTTTGCCAAACAAGACGAGACCCTGCAAAAGGCCTTGGACCGATTGGCCCGGCTTTAGCACCAACCTGCGCCAGAAAACCCAACCTTTTGCGCCAAGTCAAAGGCAGGCGGGGCTTTGGGTGTAGGCTGGCGTTTTGAATCGAAATCGAGTGCCCCATGAACATGCCTTTGCAAGACCACGATGTCCACGCTGAGTTCCCTGAATTCAAAGCCGTCATCCAGACCCTGCGCCAAAACGACGCCCATTTCACCCAACTCGCGGCGCGCTACGACGAGGTGAACAAACACATTCGTCGGGTTGAGTTGGAAGCGGTGCCCGCCCTGAGCGACGAGCACATGGAAGAATTGAAGAAGGAACGGCTGCGCTTGAAAGACCAGCTCTATGCCGTTCTGAGTCGACAAAAAGCCTGAAGACCAAGGCCCTGCTGGGGCCTGCGGCTTACTTCAAGGCTTTGAAACGCACCCGCTTGGGCTTGGCGCCCTCTTCACCCAGGCGTTTTTTCTTGTCGGCTTCGTACTCTTGGTAGTTGCCGTCAAAGAAGGTCCATTGGCTGTCGCCCTCGGCGGCCAGGATGTGGGTGGCAATGCGGTCCAGGAACCAGCGGTCGTGGCTGATCACGAGGATGGTGCCCGCGAACTCCAGCAGCGCGTCTTCGAGGGCGCGCAAGGTTTCCACATCGAGGTCATTCGAGGGTTCGTCCAGCAGCAGCACGTTGCCGCCCGCGATCAGGGTCTTGGCCAGGTGCAAGCGGCCGCGCTCACCGCCCGACAGCAGGCCGACCTTCTTTTGCTGGTCGCCGCCGTTGAAGTTGAAGCGACCACAGTAAGCACGGCTGGCCATTTGGAACTTGCCCACGGTCAAAATGTCCAGACCGCCCGACACGTCTTCCCACACGGTTTTGTCATTGCCCAGCTCGTCCCGGTTTTGGTCCACATAGGCCATCTTGACGGTGGAACCAATGACCACTTCACCCGAATCCGGTTGCTCACGGCCCGCGATCATTTTGAACAGGGTCGACTTACCCGCCCCGTTGGGGCCGATGATGCCCACAATGGCCCCGGCTGGGATGTTGAAACTCAGGTTATCGATCAACACGCGGTCGCCAAAGGACTTGGTCACCCCCTTGAACTCGATCACCTGGCTGCCCAAGCGGTCGGCCACAGGAATGAAAATTTCCTGGGTTTCGTTGCGTTTTTGGTATTCGTAATCGCTCAATTCTTCAAAGCGGGCAATCCGGGCCTTGCTCTTGGCTTGGCGGCCCTTGGCGTTTTGGCGCACCCATTCCAGCTCTTTCTTGAGCGCCTTGGCACGGGCTTCTTCGCCCTTTTGCTCGGACTCCAAGCGGGCGCCCTTCTGGTCCAGCCAAGTGCTGTAGTTGCCCTTGTAGGGAATGCCGTGGCCCCGGTCCAGCTCCAAAATCCACTCAGCGGCATTGTCCAAAAAATACCGATCGTGGGTGATGGCCACCACGGTGCCCGAGAAGCGGGCCAGAAATTGCTCTAACCAATCCACGGATTCGGCGTCCAAGTGGTTGGTGGGCTCGTCAAGCAGCAACATGTCGGGTTTGGATAACAGCAGGCGGCACAGGGCCACACGGCGCTTTTCACCGCCCGAGAGCTTGCCGATCACGGCGTCCCAGGCAGGCAAACGCAAGGCGTCGGCGGCGATTTCGAGCTGGTGATCCGAAGCGTCGCCAGCGGTGGCAATGATGGCTTCGAGCTTGGCCTGTTCGGCAGCCAGGGCGTCGAAATCGGCGTCTTCCTCGGCGTAGGCGGCGTACACCTCCTCGAGGCGTTGTTGGGCCGCCTTGATCTCGCCCATGCCGCTTTCCACCGATTCGCGCACGGTTTGCTCCGGGTCGAGCTGCGGCTCTTGTGGCAGGTAACCAATCTTCAGGCCCGCCATGGGAATGGCTTCGCCCTCAATTTCCTTGTCGATGCCGGCCATGATCTTCAGCAACGTGGACTTGCCCGAGCCGTTCAGGCCCAGCACGCCAATCTTGGCACCGGGGAAGAAAGACAATGAAATGTCTTTGAGGATTTGGCGTTTGGGCGGCACGGTCTTGCCGACGCGGTTCATGGAAAAAACGTATTGGGCCATTTTTTAATCTTGCAACTGAAAGAACAACAACCCCCGATTATCAACGCTCTGTGAGAGCCCGACACGGCTTGTGCGACAATACCTGTTGTTGCCGACACCAGTCTCGCAACGCCAGCACCCACTTCTGGGGTCCGCTGAACCTTTATTGAACTCCATCAGCCTTGACTGGGCCGACGCCAACACCGCGTCGGACAGGCCGATCTTTTTGTGCCAAGACGGCACCCTTTTATGACTTTTGATGAATTGAATCTCGCCCCGGCGATCCTCAAAGCCGTGCGCGAGCTGGGCTACGAAAACCCAACCCCCATCCAGGCCCAAGCCATCCCGGCCGTTTTGGCGGGGCAGGATTTGTTGGCTGGGGCCCAAACCGGCACCGGCAAAACCGCCGCCTTCACCCTGCCCATGCTGCACAAGCTGACCATGAGCCGCAGCGCCGTGGCCAAAAACGGGGGCACCGGGGTGCGCGTGTTGGTCTTGACCCCCACCCGTGAACTGGCCGCTCAGGTCGAAGAGTCGGTGCGTGACTACGGCAAATACCTGCAACTCACTTCGGCCGTGATCTTTGGTGGCGTCGGCATGAACCCGCAAATCGCCAAACTGAAAAAAGGCGTTGACATTTTGGTCGCCACCCCGGGCCGTTTGCTCGACCTGCAACAACAAGGTTTCCTGGACTTGTCCAGTGTGCAAATGCTGATCCTCGACGAGGCCGACCGCATGTTGGACATGGGCTTTATCCACGATGTCAAAAAAATCCTGGCGCTGGTGCCGAAAGAAAAACAAAGCCTGTTGTTCTCGGCGACTTTCAGCGACGAAATCCGCGAACTCGCCGCGACCTTGCTGAAAGACCCTCAAAGCATTCAAGTCACACCGCGCAACACCACGGTGCAGCGCATCAGCCAAGTCATCCACCCCGTGGGCCGTGGCAAAAAGAAGGCCCTGTTGGCCCACATCATCCAGGAACACAACTGGAGCCAGGTGCTGGTTTTTACCCGCACCAAATTCGGCGCCAACAATGTCGCGGAGTTCTTGACCAAAAATGGCATCCAGGCCATGGCCCTGCACGGCAACAAAAGTCAAAGCGCACGCACGCAGGCTTTGCAAGGTTTCAAGAGCGGTGAAATTCGTGCCCTGGTGGCCACCGACATCGCCGCCCG
>CAIUTG010000250.1 GCA_903902035.1 uncultured Curvibacter sp.
CAAAGACCAGCCGGTGATTTTGCAACTCTTGGAAATCCCTGACGAAAAAGCCCAAAAAGCCCTCAAGGGCGTGATCATGGAGCTGGAAGATTGCGCCTTCCCCTTGTTGGCTGGCGTGATCCCCACGGGCGACCCCTTGGTGGCCTTCAAAGACGCTGACTACGCCCTCTTGGTCGGTGCCCGTCCTCGCGGCCCCGGCATGGAGCGCGCCGACCTGTTGGCCGCCAACGCCCAGATTTTCACCGCCCAGGGCAAGGCCCTGAACGCCGTGGCTTCGCGCAATGTCAAGGTGCTGGTGGTCGGTAACCCCGCGAACACCAATGCCTACATCGCCATGAAGTCGGCCCCCGATCTGCCGGCCAAGAACTTCACCGCCATGTTGCGTTTGGACCACAACCGCGCGGCCAGCCAAATTGCGGCCAAAATCTCCTGCGCGGTCGGCGACATTCAAAAACTCACCGTGTGGGGCAACCACTCGCCCACCATGTACGCCGACTACCGCTTTGCCACCGTCAACGGCAAGAGCGTCAAAGACACCATCAACGACCAAGTCTGGAATGCCGACACCTTCTTGCCCACCGTGGGCAAGCGCGGCGCGGCCATCATTGACGCGCGGGGCTTGTCCTCGGCCGCTTCGGCTGCCAACGCCGCCATCGACCACATGCGCGACTGGGCTTTGGGCTCCAACGGCCACTGGGTCACCATGGGCGTGCCTTCTAACGGCGAATACGGCATTCCCGCTGGCGTGGTGTTCGGCTTCCCCGTGACCACCCAGGGCGGGGAATACAAAATTGTCGAAGGCCTGGCGATCGATGAGTTCAGCCAAGAGCGCATCAACAAGACCCTCAAAGAGCTGACCGACGAACAAGCCGGTGTGGCCCACTTGCTGTAAGCGCTGCGTTTCGTGAACCACCCTCGCGCCGTTTTGTTGGAGGCCCAGGCCAAGCAGGGCCTGCTCCCGGTCTGTGACCATTACAGCGGCGTTGAGGTGCGGATGAGAAAGAGCCTGCAATTGCAGGCAGAAATGACCGAAGAGTGGGGCGCCTGCGTTTTTGACGTCACCCTCGATTGTGAGGATGGTGCCCCCACCGGCGGCGAGGCCGAGCACGCCGCCCTGGTCACCGAATTGGCGCTGCAAGCCGCGCCCACCCATGGCATCGTGCCCCGTGTCGCGGTTCGCGTGCACCCGGTGGACCACCCCGCCTTCGAGAGCGATGTGGCCACCATCGTGGGACAGGCCGGTCACCGCCTGTGCCATGTCATGCTGCCCAAGGTGGAAAGCGTGGCCGACGTGGCGCGGGCCACGCAGGCCCTGCGTGCAGCCGGGCACCCCGATTTGCCTGTGCACTGTTTGATTGAATCTCCGGCGGCTGTTCAGCAGGCCTTTGCGATTGCCGCGCAGCCTCAAGTGCAGTCCCTCAGTTTTGGTTTGATGGATTTTGTCTCGGCCCATGCGGGTGCCATTCCTGCCTCGGCCATGTCTTCCAGCGGCCAGTTCAGCCATCCGCTGGTGCTGCGGGCCAAACTGGAAATCAGCTCTGCCGCCCATGCCTCGGGCAAAGTGCCCAGCCATTGCGTGGTCACCGAATTCAACGATGTCGCGGCTTTACAAGCCCTGGCCCGCCGTGCGGCGTGCGAATTCGGCTTTACACGCATGTGGAGCATCCATCCCGCCCAGATTCGCCCTATATTGTCGGCGTTTGCCCCGGATGAAGCTGACATCGAAAAAGCCGCCGAAATCATTTTGGCGGCGCAAGCGGCCGAATGGGCGCCCATCAGCCATGCGGGGCAACTTCACGACCGCGCCAGTTACCGCTATTTTTGGCAGTTGCTGGAGCGGGCTCATGGTACTGGTCGACGTTTGCCCTCAGAAGTCAAAGTTTATTTTGAGCCGGCAGCGTCTCAATTAAATGGTGTGGTATGACGCAAAACTCTTCTTTTTCTTTTCTTTCGATCCGGCTGGCTGCTTGCGCGCTGGTGTGGTGCGGTGCTGGCGCCTCGGTTGCCCATGCCGACAACAGCGGCCTCGTGGCCAAGTTCACACCGACCAAAGCCAGTCCGGCCAGCAACTTGGAGAGCCAGCTCAGTGCCGAACTGCAAGCCGTGGCCGAGCGGGTTCAGACCGGGCGCATTGCTTGCGAACTCGGGGCTTTTGTTGAAGTGGTGGCAGATGCCAAACGACCCGGCTTCTTTGATTTGAATGGCAAAGGCTTTCACTACCACATGGTGCCCGTGGTCAGCAGCACCGGGGCGATCCGCCTGGAAGACGAGAAAGCCGGTGCTTTTTGGATCCAGCTGGGCAACAAGTCCATGTTGCTCAACCAGAAGTTGGGCCAACGCATCGCGGACGAGTGCGTGAGCCCCCAGCAAGCCCTGGTGGCCGAGGCCATGCGTCAAGCGCCCCCCCGTAATTTGTTGGAAGGGCTGTCGCCAGTTGGCGTCGTGAAATAGCCGTTTTGACCTTTTTTTGTTTTTGAACCAGGAGAGAGAACCATGTTGCAAGCCTATCGCCAACACGAAGCCGAGCGCGCCGCGCTGGGCATTCCCCCGCTGCCTTTGGACGCCAAACAGGTGGCCGAATTGATCGAATTGATCAAAAACCCGCCCGAAGGCACGGCTGATTTCTTGTTGGACTTGTTGACCCACCGCGTGCCCCCCGGTGTGGACGATGCCGCCAAGGTCAAGGCCAGCTTCTTGGCCGCCGTGGCGCATGGCGACGTGACCGTGGCCTTGATCTCCAAAGCCAAGGCCACCGAGTTGCTCGGCACCATGGTGGGTGGCTACAACGTGCACCCCCTGATCGACCTGCTGGACGATGCCGAGGTGGCTGGCGTGGCGGCGGAAGGCCTGAAGAAAACCCTGTTGATGTTCGACTTCTTCCACGATGTCGCTGAAAAAGCCAAGGCGGGCAACGCCAAGGCCAAGGAAGTCATTCAAAGCTGGGCCGATGCCGAGTGGTTCACCAGCCGCCCCGAAGTCGAGAAAAAAATCACCGTCACCGTGTTCAAGGTGCCGGGTGAAACCAACACCGACGACCTCTCGCCTGCGCCCGATGCCTGGAGCCGTCCCGACATTCCGCTGCACTACCTGGCGATGTTGAAAAACACCCGCCCTGATGCGGCCTTCAAGCCCGAAGAAGACGGCAAGCGCGGTCCGATGCAATTCATCGAAGACCTGAAGAAAAAGGGCCACTTGGTGGCTTATGTGGGCGACGTGGTCGGCACCGGCTCCAGCCGCAAATCGGCCACCAACAGTGTGATCTGGGCCACCGGCCAGGACATCCCCTTCGTGCCTAACAAGCGCTTTGGCGGCGTCACGCTGGGTGGCAAGATCGCCCCCATTTTCTTCAACACCCAAGAAGATTCCGGCTCCTTGCCGATTGAAGTGGATGTCTCCAAGCTGGAAATGGGCGACGTCATCGACATCCTGCCCTACGAAGGCAAGCTGGTCAAAAACGGCGCCACGGTGGCCGAATTCAAGCTCAAGAGCGACGTGCTGTTTGACGAAGTGCGCGCCGGTGGCCGCATCAACCTGATCATTGGCCGTTCCTTGACCGCCAAGGCCCGTGAATTTTTGGGCTTGCCCGTTTCGACCCTTTTCCGTTTGCCCACCCCGCCCGTCGCGACCCAGGCCGGTTTCACGCTGGCGCAAAAAATGGTCGGTCGTGCGGTCGGTTTGCCCGAAGGCCAAGGCGTGCGTCCCGGCACCTACTGCGAACCCAAGATGACCACCGTCGGCTCGCAAGACACCACCGGCCCGATGACCCGCGATGAGCTGAAAGACCTGGCCTGCCTGGGCTTCAGCGCCGACATGGTGATGCAGTCCTTCTGCCACACGGCCGCTTACCCCAAACCCGTGGACGTCAAGACCCACCGCGAGCTGCCCGCCTTCATCAGCAACCGGGGTGGCGTGGCGCTGCGTCCGGGTGACGGCGTGATCCACAGCTGGTTGAACCGTTTGCTCCTGCCCGACACCGTCGGCACGGGCGGCGACTCGCACACCCGCTTCCCCATCGGCATTTCCTTCCCCGCTGGGTCTGGCCTGGTGGCTTTTGGTGCCGCCACGGGCGTGATGCCTTTGGACATGCCTGAATCGGTGTTGGTGCGCTTCAAGGGCGAGATGCAGCCCGGCGTGACCCTGCGCGATTTGGTGCACGCGATTCCGCTGTACGCCATCAAGGCCGGTCTGTTGACTGTCGCCAAGGCGGGCAAGAAAAACGTGTTCTCGGGTCGCATTCTCGAAATCGAAGGCTTGCCCAACCTCAAGGTGGAACAGGCGTTTGAATTGTCCGACGCCTCCGCCGAACGCTCGGCCGCCGGTTGCACCATCAAACTCAACCCCGAACCTGTCAAGGAATACCTGGCCAGCAATGTGGTGTTGATGAAGAACATGATCGCCGATGGCTACGCGGATGCCCGCACCTTGACACGCCGCATCGAGAAGGTCGAAGCCTGGTTGGCCAACCCCAGCCTGCTGGAAGCCGACAAGGATGCCGAGTACGCCGCCGTCATCGAAATCGACCTGGCCGACATCAAGGAACCCATCCTGTGCTGCCCGAACGATCCAGACGACGCCAAGACCCTGTCCGAAGTGGCGGGCACCAAGATCGATGAAGCCTTCATCGGTTCTTGCATGACCAACATCGGCCACTTCCGCGCTGCCGCCAAACTGCTGGGCAACCAGCGCGACATTCCCGTCAAGTTGTGGGTTGCACCGCCCACCAAGATGGACCAAAGCGAGTTGATCAAGGAAGGCCACTACGCGGCTTTCGGCAATGCGGGTGCCCGCACCGAAATGCCCGGCTGCTCGCTGTGCATGGGCAATCAGGCCCAAGTGCGCGAGGGCGCGACGGTGGTCTCCACCTCGACCCGCAACTTCCCCAACCGCTTGGGCAAGAACACGAATGTGTTCCTGGCTTCGGCTGAGTTGGCCGCCATCGCCTCCAAGCTGGGTCACATCCCGACCGTGGCCGAATACCATGAAGCCATGGGCGTGGTGAACAAAGACGGCGCCGCCATTTACAAATACCTGAATTTCAACCAAATTCAAGAGTACGCCGATGTGGCCGCTGGCGTGACCGCCTAAACCCCCGCGCTCAAAAGCCCCCGCTGGGGGCAACTAAAAAACCCCGTCGATCGAAGGTCCACGGGGTTTTTCTATGTTTGCTTGCCGCCGTTGCAAAGCGTTGCTTGTTTTTGCCGTTTTTGACCTTCACCGCCCCCTAGACTGGCACCGGCAATTTAATTTAACCCTGATTTTGAGGATTGAGAATGAAACAAAAAACCTTCGCCCCCATCGGTATGCTGCTGACCAGTGTGGCTGTGTTGGCTATGGGGGCTGCGATGACACCCGCGCAGGCTCAGGACGCAGCACGTCCGCCTGTGCACGTCAAGGACGCCAAGTTGAACACCGATGTGCTGAACCTTCCGCTCACCGTGGTGAGTGTGGACAAGGACAAGCGTCAGATGGTGTTCAAAACCGATGACGACACCGTGATTCAGGTGGGTGTGCGTCAAAGCGTGAAGCTGGAACGGGTCAAAGCGGGCGACCATGTGGATGTGAGCTTTGTCGTCAGCGAGCTGGTGGCCTTGACCGGCGCCGACCCGGGTTTACGCAAGAGTGAGCTGACCCAGGCGCAGCTGCCGGATGGCACCTTCAAAGCCGTTGCTTTGACCGAAACCTACTCGGTTTTCGCGATCGACAAAGCCCATCAAAAGGTTCAGTTGCACGATGCCCATGACCAGTTGTCCTGGCTCAAAGTCCACAACCCCGATGTCTTCAAAGACGTGAAGGTGGGGGACAAGGTGCGGGTCGTGATATCCCTCTCAGAAGTGGCCTCCCTCAAGCCGGCAAAGGCGCATTGAGCAAGCGCGCCACCAAGGCCCCGTTGTAGCGGGCCTCCAGGGGAATCCAAACCTTGATCGGGTTGCCCTGCGCCACTTGCACGGGCTCGCCTTGGGGGTTGCGCATTTCTTTCAAATGCACGATGTGGTTGCCACTGGGGTGAATGATTTCCAAGTGGTCCCCCACCGAGAACTTGTTCTTGGTGGTCACTTCCACCCAGCCGTCCTTGGCCTCGTGAACTTCCCCCACAAACTGGCTGCGTTGGGCCACGGAGTGACCGGTTTCGTAGTTCTGATAATCGTTGGCAGGTCGGCGGTCCAGCAAGCCGGCCGTGTAGCCTCGGTTGGCCAGACCTTCCAGTTCCGTGATCAGGTTGGGGTTGAAGGGCCGTCCAGCCACCGCGTCGTCAATCGCACGCCGATAAACCTGCGCGGTGCGGGCCACGTAATACAGCGATTTGGTGCGGCCTTCGATCTTGAGCGAGTCCACCCCAATTTTGGCCAAACGCTCCACATACTCCACTGCCCTTAAGTCTTTGGAGTTCATGATGTAGGTGCCGTGCTCGTCTTCCATGATGGGCATGAGCTGGCCGGGGCGACCCGCCTCTTCGAGCAAATAAACCTGGTCAGCGGCCGGGTGTCGCTGGCCGTCGCCACAGGCAGAGAAGGTGCTTTCGGCTTCTTGCTGCGCTGTGGCAAAGTCAAAATCCGTGGCCATTTTTTGGGCCAGGGCTTCGCCGGTGTTGGGGTCTTCCACCGCCGGGGTGGTGGCGTAGTTCCAACGGCAGGCGTTGGTGCAAGTGCCTTGGTTGGGGTCGCGGCGATTGAAATAGCCCGAGAGCAAACACCGACCCGAGTAGGCAATGCACAAGGCGCCGTGGACAAACACCTCGAGTTCCATGTCGGGGCATTCTTGGCGAATTTTTTCCACCTCGTCGAGGCTCAATTCGCGCGACAAAATGATGCGGGTCACGCCCATTTTTTGCCAGAACTTCACGGCCATGAAATTGACGGTGTTGGCTTGCACCGACAAATGAATTGGCACTTCTGGCCAGCGCTCACGCACCATCATGATGAGACCCGGATCGGCCATGATCAAGCCATCGGGCTTCATGGCAATGACGGGTTCAATGTCACGCAGGTAGGTGCGCACCTTGTCGTTGTGGGGCAGCAAATTGCTGGTGACAAAAAATTTCTTGCCGCGCGCATGGGCTTCGGCAATGCCAATGCCCAGTTGTTCGAGTTTGAAATCGTTGTTGCGTGCGCGCAGCGAGTAGCGCGGCTGCCCCGCGTAAATGGCATCTGCGCCAAAGTCGTAGGCGGCGCGCATTTTGTCCAACGAGCCTGCGGGCAAGAGCAGTTCAGGGGCTTTGAGTGTCATGGCGGTTCTCGTGGGGGGTGAAGGGGGCTCAGTCTTTGGGGCGGAAAACCAAAATCATCGAAGAGGGAACCCGACCATCTTCATCGCGTGGCAGGGTTTGGGTTTTGTCCAGGGCGCGCAAAACAGCATCGTCCCAGGCGGGCACGCCGCTGGATTTGGTCAGTTTGGTTCGGGTAATGGTGCCGTCGGGCGAGGTCCACACGGCGACTTCGGCCTCGGGGTTGTCGGGGGTGTCTTTGGCATCAAAAGTGATGTGGGGCTGCACCCGTTGTTTGACCTTGCCCGCATAGCTGCCGGAAGGGCCCGCGCTGCGCGTGGCTTGGCCGGCGCTGCCGGGTGCGCCATTGCCGGAGACGCTGGGGCTGCTTGCCGAGCCGGCCAGTTTTTGCATGCGTTTGAGGTTTTCTTGGCGCAGCGCTTCGGCTTTTCTCTCATCTTCCTTGGCTTGCTGCTTTGCCTGTTCTTTGGCCGCTTGCTCTTTGGCCGCTTTTTCTTTGGCCGCTTTTTCTTTGGCTTCCTTCGCCTTTTGGTCTTTGAGTTCTTGCTCGCGTTTTTCTTGGGCGAGCTTTTGCTCTTTCAGTTTCTCTTCCTTGAGTTTTTTCTCTTTTTCTTTTTCTTTGAGTTTTCGCTCTTTTTCCAGGGCAATTTGGGCATCCACCTGTGGCGTGGGGGCCGCTTTGGGCATGGGTGGGGCCGGTTTGACCACCGGCTGCGGCTCGGGCGGCACAGGTGGGGGCGGTGGGGTGACTTCGGGTTGGGGTTCTGGTGGTGTTTCGCTGGCGACTTCGGGGGCTGGCGGTGCAGCCTCTACCGGGACGGCGGACCACAGCTCAGCCTGGATGGCAGCCGTGGTGGCTTCGTGGTGCCAACTGATGCCCAGGCTCAGGGCCACGACCAAGGCCAGGTGCACCAGCAAGGCCAGCCAGAACGACAGGCCCCAGCCCGAGGTCTCGGGGGGGCTCAAGTCCTGCAGTTCGCTGTCAGGCTGCCTGTTCATTTCATCATCCTGGTTGAAGTTGAACCGACAGGCCCACCCGTTGAATGCCGGCGCGTTGCAACAGGTCCATGACCTTGACCACCGACTCGTATTTCACCGATTTGTCGGCGCTGATCACCACGGGGCTGTTGGCATCCCCGCCCTGGGCCTGGCGAACAGAGCTCACCAGATCGTTTTCATTGACCGAAACCTTCTTTTCGGGCGAACCGCTGCGCAGCTCCCATTGATTGGTTTGGGAGATGACCACTTGCACCACATGATCGGCCTGCTTGGCGGCTTTGCCAACCGAAGGCAAATCAATCGTGCTGGGCGTGATCAGGGGCGCGGTGACCATGAAAATGATCAACAACACCAACATCACGTCGATGAAGGGGACCATGTTGATTTCGTTGATGGTGCGTCGGCCTTTGCCGCGTGAAGCCATGGCGGGCATGGGAGTCTCCTGTTAGTGCGGGGTGGTCTGGCCGGCTTGAGCACCCAAATTGCGCTGCAAGATGTTGGAGAACTCTTCAATGAAGGTTTCCTGTTGGATGGCCACCCGGTCGATCTGCCGCGCAAACCGGTTGTAGGCCACCACCGCAGGAATGGCCGCAAACAGGCCGATGGCAGTGGCCACCAGGGCTTCAGCGATGCCAGGGGCCACCGTTGACAAGGTCACTTGGGCCAGGCTGGCCAAGCCGGTGAATGAGTGCATGACGCCCCAAACCGTGCCAAACAGGCCGACATAAGGCGAGACCGAACCCACCGAGGCGAGAAAGGAGAGGTTGGATTCCACCTCGTCCATTTCGCGCTGGTAGCTGGCGCGCATGGCGCGGCGGGCCCCGTCGATCAGCGTGCCACCATCGGTGATGTGGCGTTCGCGCAGTTTTTGAAACTCGCGCATGCCGCTGGCAAAAATGCGCTCCATGGGCCCAGCCACACGGGCATTGTTAACGGCGGCCGCATACAAATCCTTCAAGTTGGCCCCAGACCAAAACTCGCGCTCGAATTCGTCGTTGCGGGTGCGCACCTGTTTGAGCCCGACCATCTTGCTGATGATGGCCGACCAACTGGCCACCGAAATACACAGCAACAGTGCCAAAACGATTTGCACCACAAAACTGGCGTTCAACACCAAATGGACAATCGACAAATCAGAAGAGTTCATGTCAAGGCTTTCAAAACGGAAACAGGAATGCGAGCGGGTTTCAAACTTTGTGCGTTGACCCAACCGATGCGGATGCTGCCTTCGCACAGCAGGGTGTTGTCACGCCAGGCTTGCTGAAACAACACCAGGCTGGCTTGGCCCGCCTGGGTCACCGTGGCGGTGACGTTCAAACAGTCGTCCAGCTTGGCCGGTCGGTGGTATTTGAGCGAGGTGTCGCTCACCACAAAGAAGCCCCCCGTGGCTTCGCGCAGGCTTTGCTGTTCGATCCCCAGGTGGCGCAGCCACTCGGTGCGGGCCCGTTCAAAGAATTTTAAATAATTGGCATAGAACACAATGCCGCCGGCATCGGTGTCTTCCCAATAAATTCGCACGGGGTGAGAAAAGGGGGCTGAACTGGTGCTCATGCTGCGGGGCCCCATTGGTCGTGCAACTCGCTCAAGCGCTCGATGGCATCTTGCAAATGACGGGGTGCACAGGCGGTGGAGAAGCGCACAAAATGGCTGGTTTCAGAGTGACCAAAATCCCGCCCCGGCGTAATGGCCAGATGGGCTTGCTCCATGAGGGCAAAACTCAGCTCCCAACTGGAAGCGACCTGCATTTTTTCGCACCAGCGGCGGCAATCGCTCCAGACATAAAAGGCCCCATCGGGGGTCGCCGGCACCTCGAAACCCAGGCGCTCCAGTGCCGGAATGAAGGCGTCCCGGCGGGCTTTGAACTCGGTGCGACGCTGTTCGTAGGTCTGCAAGGAGTCAGGCTCAAAGCAGGCCAGGGCGGCTTGCTGAGCCACCACATTGGGGCAGATGAACAGGTTTTGGGCGAGCCGCTCGATGACGGGCAGCAAGGGGTCTGGCACCACCAGCCAGCCCAGGCGCCAGCCGGTCATGTTGAAGTATTTGGAGAAGCTGTTGATGCTGATGACTTGATCGTCGATGGCCAGGCCGGTTTGACCATAGGTTTCGTCAAAGCTCAGACCGAGGTAAATTTCATCAATCAGGGTGAAGCCGCCTTGGGCCTGCACCCACTGGTGGATGCGCCGCAACTCGTCGGGGTGAATCGAGGTGCCGGTGGGGTTGGAGGGCGAGGCCAGCAAGACGCCCCTTGTGCGCGGCGTCCAGGCCGCGGTCACGGCCTCGGCACTGAGCTGGTAGCGTTGTGCGGCGGTGGTGGGCAAGAGCACGGCCCGACCTTCAGCGGCGCTGACGAAGTGGCGGTTGCAGGCGTAGCTGGGGTCCGGCATCAGCACTTCATCGTCGCGGTCGATCAGGGCCAGACAAGCCAGTTGCAAGGCGGCTGAGGCGCCTGCCGTGATGACGATGCGCCGGGCAGGCACCTGCACCCCCCAGCGCTCGGCATACCATTGGCTGATGCGCTCGCGCAAAGCGGGCAGGCCGGTGGCGGCGCTGTAAGCGG
This sequence comes from uncultured Curvibacter sp., assembly GCA_903902035.1. Classification (GTDB taxonomy): domain Bacteria; phylum Pseudomonadota; class Gammaproteobacteria; order Burkholderiales; family Burkholderiaceae_C; genus Curvibacter. The sequence continues at coordinate 10,779 of CAIUTG010000250.1, forward strand.
TGGCGCCATCTCGAATGGCTTGAATGGCGGCCGCTTGCACCAAGGGCGGCGCGGTGAAGTCGGGCTCGCCAATGTTCAGGTAGCGCATCGGGCGGCTGTTTTCGGCGCCGTTACGGGTCAACCGGGCTTGTATTTCTGCGGCGGCCTTGGCCACTTCCATCACGTAGAAGGGCTCGATTTTTTGGGCGCGCGCAGAAACTCTCACAGCCAGGCCTCAGGGGTGTTGGGTCGCAGCGGGCAGGGCGGCAAATTCGACCGGACGCAGTTTCGGCGCCAGGCCATTGAGCACCGCGTTCACGTATTTGTGGCCGTCCGTGCCGCCGAACTCTTTGGAAAGCTCAATGCTTTCGTTCAAAGCCACCCGCAAGGGAATGTCGGGGCAACGCAGCAATTCATAAATGCCAATCCAAAGGGCGGCACGCTCAATCGGTGAAATTTCTGGCAAGGGCCGATCCAGCAAGGGCCGCATCAGGGCGTCCAGGTCGGCACCGATCTCGATGCAGCCGTGCAGCAAGGCGTCGTAATGGGCCGAGTCGGCTTTGTGAAAACCCGACAGTTGGCGGGTGAATTCATCAATGTCCTCAGCGGCGTTTTGCCCGACCAAAAATTGATAGAGGGCTTGCAAGGCGAATTCCCGCGCGCGACTGCGCTCGGATTTGGTGGCGGTTTTACGTGTTTTTTGAGTCATGCAGGGTCGTTCAGGCCGTCTAAATTGAGGCCATCAAAATCAAGGTCAGCCAGCAGTTCATCCATCAGCTGGGCCATTTCCACGGCCACCAAAGCGGCATCACGGCCCTTTTCTTGTTGGCGGGCAAGGGCTTGTTCGTCGTTTTCCACGGTCAGGATGGCGTTGGCGATGGGGATTTGGTAGTCCAGACCAATGCGGGTGATGGCCGCCCCCGATTCATTGGCCACCAGTTCGAAGTGGTAGGTTTCGCCTCGGATGATGCAGCCCAAGGCAATCAGGGCATCAAATTCTTGGCGCTCGGCCAGGGCTTGCAAGGCCAAAGGCACTTCCAGTGCGCCGGGCACTTGCAGGTGGCGAATGTTCTCGGAGGCCACGCCCAAGCGCTGGAGTTCGGCCAGACAGGCCTGCGCCAAGGCATCGGTCACGCTCTGGTTGAAGCGGGCTTGCACCACACCGATCCGAAGCGATGAGCCGCTGCGGCCCGTGGCGATGGGGGAGCTGCCTTTGTCTGCACCTTGCATGTTCATTCCTTGCTCAAATAACCTGTGATTTCCAGCTCGTAACCGGTCATGCTGGGCATGCGGCGCGGGTTGCCCATCAAGCGCATGCGGTGCACCCCGCATTGGCGCAGGATTTGGGCGCCAATGCCGTAGGTGCGCAGGTCCATGCGGCCGCGTTCGGGCGCCTGGGAGGCACGTGCCTGGCCTTCGAACTGGCTTAAAAATTCTGCCGCGCTTTCCCCGCAGTTGAGCAACACCAACACGCCACGGCCGGCTTTTTCAAAATGGGCCAAAGAGGCATCGATGCGCCAGGAATGCATGGTGCGGTTGACTTCGAGCAGGTCCAACACCGACAAGGGTTCATGCACCCGGACGTCCACTTCCTCGTGCTCAGCCCAGGCGCCTTTGGTGAGTGCCAGGTGCAAGGATTGGCTGGGTTGGTCGCGAAAAACATGGGCCTCAAATTCACCAAAAGCGGTTTGAATTTTTCGACTGCTGATTTTTTCCACCAAAGATTCGGTGCGGCTGCGGTAGGCAATCAGGTCGGCAATGGTGCCAATTTTGAGCCCATGCTGGGCCGCAAAAATTTGCAAATCAGGCAACCGGGCCATGGTGCCGTCTTCGTTCATGATTTCGCAAATGACCGAAGCAGCCGAGCAACCGGCCAGCGTGGCCAGGTCGCAGCCCGCCTCGGTGTGGCCGGCGCGCATCAACACACCGCCGTCCACGGCCTGCAAAGGGAAGATGTGACCGGGCTGAACCAGGTCGGTGGCCTGGGCGTTTTTGGCCACCGCGGCTTGCACGGTGCGAGCGCGGTCGGCCGCTGAAATGCCGGTGGTCACGCCTTCAGCGGCTTCAATGGAAACGGTGAAGGCTGTGGCGTGTTTGGCCCCATTGCGCGCCACCATGGGGGGGAGTTGCAGGCGTTCGCAGAGCTCGCGTGAGAGGGTCAGACAAATCAGACCTCGCGCGTGTTTGGCCATGAAGTTGATGTATTCGGCCGAGACATGATCGGCGGCCAAGACGATGTCTCCCTCGTTTTCGCGGTCTTCTTCATCGACCAGGATCACCATGCGGCCCGCTCGAATGTCGGCGATGATCTCTTCCACAGGAGAAATCGATACCCCCGCTTGGCTGGGGGCGGGCGTCGAGAGTTGGGGCTTGTGGGGTGAGGAGTGGGCCATGGACGGGATTCAAAAATGCTGCTCAGCGCAAACCCCAATTATCGCCGCCTTTGTGGAGGATGGATATTTTTTGACAGAGATTTGTCAAGACGCTAAAAACACCTATATAATTCGAAGTTCTGCGGCTGTAGCTCAGCTGGATAGAGTACTTGGCTACGAACCAAGGGGTCGTGGGTTCGATTCCTGCCAGCCGCACCATATGGATAGCCCTAGGACAGCAATGTTCTAGGGCTTTTTCATTTCTCCTGGAGGCTTTTTTATGAACAAAGCTTTTACCCGCGAGTCTGACGAGGCCGAAGACGATGACGGCGAGCTCAGCTTGCCCGCCTTGCCCAAGGGCAGCAAAAACTACATCACCCCTGCGGGCTATCAGCGGCTGCGCGATGAGTTGCTGTCACTCATCGATGACGAGCGCCCCAAGGTGGTGGAGGTGGTGCATTGGGCGGCCAGCAATGGCGACCGCTCCGAGAATGGCGACTACCTTTATGGCAAAAAACGCCTGCGCGAAATTGACCGCCGCATCCGTTTTTTGACCCGACGCCTGGAATTGGCCGAGGTGGTGGACCCCAGCGTCCATCATGGCAAGGAACAAATTTTCTTTGGTGCCACGGTGCGCTATGAGGATGACCTGGGCGAGCAACGACAGGTCACCATTTTGGGGATTGACGAGGCCAACAGCGCACAGGGGCAAGTGAGCTGGATATCGCCGATTGCGCGGACCTTGCTCAAGGCCAAAACGGGGGATGTGCTGTCCTTGCTCACCCCGCAGGGCGTGCGCGAAATTGAGGTGCTCACCGTGTTTTATCCCGCACCAGGGTGAGGGATTTCTTCAGGCCACAGGCTGAATTCGCTCGGCTTTGAGCACCTCATTGAGTTGGCGCAAACGCCGCAAAGCGGCTTCAAATTGACTCAGGTCCTTGACCGAAACCAGGAAGCGCAGGTCGGCGGTATCGGCCCTGGCCGCTGTGCCAATGTCCACATGGTTGATGTCGATTTCAGAGTTGGCCAGGTTGGTGGTGACCTTGGCCAACAAGCCTTTCTTGTTGACGGCGGTGACCAAAAGACCCACCTCGAATTGACGCACGGGTTCGTCGGACCAGTCCACCGAGATGAAGCGCTCGCGGTCCCGTTGTTGCTGTTTGAGGGCGTTGGGGCAGGTGGCGGTGTGCACCATCAAGCCCTCGCCATGGCCCAGGTAGCCGAGCACCGCGTCCCCCGGAATCGGACGGCAGCAAGTCGCGTATTGGACCGAGGCGTTTTCACTGCCATCCAGCAGCACAGCGCCTTGCGACACTTTTTCATGCGAGGTGAACAGCTCGGTGCTGAGCAACAGGGCATTGCGCTTTTCACCGGCCTCGGTCAGCAGGTTGGACAGGCGCTTGGCCACAATGCTGGCCACGCGCTTGCCCAGACCGATGTCGGTCATGAGGTCGCTTTGTGATTTGTTGCCCGTGAAACGCAACAACTTTTCCAGAATGGCGTTGAAAGGCGTTTGAGAAAAGTCGGGCAGGTGCTCCAGGCCTTCAGCGCGCAGCGCCTGCAACAAGAGTTTTTCGCCCAAGGATTCGGACTCGGTTTGCGCCAGGGTTTTTAAATAGTGCCGAATTTTGGAGCGGGCCCGACCCGTGCGAACAAAGCCCAACCAAGCCGGGTTGGGGGTGGACACGGGGGCGGTGATGACTTCCACCACATCC
>CAIUTG010000251.1 GCA_903902035.1 uncultured Curvibacter sp.
AAGGTGGATTTTGAGCATGATTTGTGTCGCCGTTTCACGGTCTTTGTTAAAAAATTCCTGTATCACCAGAACCACAAACTCCATGGGGGTGTAGTCGTCGTTCAACATCAAAACCTGGAACATTTGCGGCGGTTTGGTTTTTTGGGGCACGCGCTCCAAAACAGCCGAATCGCCGTTGTCACGTTCAGGAATCCAAGCGGGCGGCTTGGCAGGGGGTTGCTTAGGGTTCGTAGCCATCAAAATCATTCTATAGGCGCTTGAAGGGTCGCAATGGCTTCGGGGTCTTCCATGAAGGAACAATTGGTGACAGTCTGGCGCATTTCAAGAGGCGTCATACACCACCCGGGCCTGACCTTGGTGGGCTTGGGCCATCCAGGCGGCCAGGGCCGCGTCGCTGGGGTAGCACCGATGCCCTTCGCCCAAATGCAGATCGACCCGCACCTGGCGGTCGGATGAGAGAAGGGTCAGGGCCACACGAATGTCCAGGCCTTGGGCCCAAACGCCTTGCGGCGTTTCCTCCACTTGAGGCGCAAAGGCCTGCAACAAAGACGCGACCTGGGGTGGACGGCTGGTTTCGCCCTCCAATTGCACCTGGACCTGCAGGTATTTGCCAAACCGGCACCGCGCCGAGGGCAAATCCCAGGCTTGCACCAAGCTCAGGCGCAGGTCGCCGCTGCGCCGATCGACCTGACATTTGGCGCTGACCACCAGCATCGTGTCGTCTTTGAGCGCATTTTTGTGGGCATTGAGCAAGGCCTCGTCGGCGGTCATTTCCACCGAAGCCGTTTTGTCGTCCAGTTTGAAGATGGCCAGCTTGCCGCGCTGGGTGTTGATGACCCGAAAATCGCTGACCACCCCCGCCAGCAACAAAGGGTCGCGGCTGTCGGTGATGGACGCCAAATCGCGCCGCACAAATTGACGCACCTCACGCGCCACTTCGTCGAACAAATGGCCGGTCAGGTAAAAGCCCAGCGCCGCTTTCTCAAACACCAACTGCTCGCGCACCCCCCAAGGTGGCACCTGCACCCAGTCGGGTTCTTGGGTGCTGGCGCCCTGGGCATCTTCGCCCATCATGTCGAACAACCCGCCCTGGTCGGCGTTGTTGGCGCTGGCCAAGGCGAATTCAAAGGCCCGGTCGAGGGTGGCCACCAGCACCGCGCGGTTGGCGTTCAGGGTGTCAAAGGCCCCAGCCTTGATGAGGGCCTCGACCGTGCGTTTGTTGATGCGGTTGCGCTCCACCCGCAGGCAAAAATCAAACAGGCTCTTGAATGGCCCGCCCGCTTCGCGTGCAGCCACCACGGCCTCAATCGCCGATTGACCGGTGCCCTTGATGGCCCCCAAGCCATAACGAATGACTTGGTCCGACACCGGCTCGAAGCGGTAAACGCCCCGGTTCACATTGGGCGGCTCGAAGGTGAGGCCCATTTTCACGGCGTCCTCATACAACACCTTGAGTTTGTCGGTGTCGTCCATTTCCACCGTCATGTTGGCGCAAAAGAACTCGGCGGTGTAATGCACCTTGAGCCAGGCGGTGTGGTAGGCCAACAAGGAATAAGCGGCTGCGTGTGACTTGTTGAAGCCATAGCCCGCAAACTTTTCCATCAGGTCGAAAACCTCGTCCGCCTTTTGTTCGTTGAGGCCATTTTTGGCCGCCCCTTCGCGGAAGATCTGCCGGTGCTCGGCCATCTCCTCGGCCTTCTTTTTGCCCATGGCGCGGCGCAATAAATCGGCGCCCCCCAGGCTGTAGCCGCCCAAGACCTGGGCCGTTTGCATCACCTGCTCCTGGTAGACCATGATGCCGTAGGTCTCCGACAACACAGACTCCACCAAGGGGTGGGGGTAAAGCACTTCTTCACGGCCGTGCTTGCGCGCCACGAAGCTCGGGATCAGGTCCATCGGGCCGGGTCGATACAGGGCATTGAGGGCAATCAGGTCCTCCAGCCGGGTGGGCTTGGCGTCTTTCAACATGCCCTGCATGCCACGGCTTTCAAACTGGAACACCGCCTCGGTTTTGCCTTCCTGAAACAAGCGGTAGGTGGGCAGGTCGTCCAGCGCCAGGGTCTCGAAACTGAAGTTTTCTTGCCCCGGGTGGCGCTTGACAATCAATTCGCGCGCGATTTCCAGAATGGTCAGCGTGGCCAGGCCCAAAAAGTCGAACTTGACCAGGCCGATGGCTTCCACATCGTCCTTGTCGTACTGGCTCACCGCCGACTCGCTGCCGGGCTGTTGGTACAGCGGACAAAAATCGGTCAGTTTGCCGGGGGCAATCAATACCCCCCCGGCGTGCATGCCGATGTTGCGGGTCATGCCTTCGAGTTTTTGAGCCAATTCGATCAGGGTTTTGACATCTTCTTCTTTTTGGATGCGCTCGGCCAACACCGGCTCCATGGCGATGGCGTAGTTGTTTTTGTCGCCCTCTTTCTTGACCTCGGGCGGGTACTGCAGGGTCACCGACATGCCCGGTTTGTTGGGAATGAGCTTGGAGATGCCATCGCAAAAGGTGTAGCTCAAGTCGAGCACGCGGCCCACGTCGCGAATCGCAGCGCGCGCGGCCATGGTGCCAAAGGTGGCAATTTGGCTGACCGCGTTTTTGCCGTATTTGTCCTTGACGTAATCGATCACCCGGTCGCGGTTGCTTTGACAAAAATCGATGTCAAAGTCGGGCATGGACACCCGCTCGGGGTTCAGGAATCGCTCGAACAGGAGGTTGTATTGCAAAGGGTCCAAGTCGGTGATCTTGAGGGCATAGGCCACCAAAGAACCCGCCCCCGAACCCCGCCCCGGACCGACCGGGCAGCCATGGGTCTTGGCCCATTGAATGAAGTCACCCACGATCAGGAAGTAGCCTGGGAACCCCATCTTCACGATGGTGTTCAGCTCGAACTCCAGGCGCTCCACATAGCGCGGTTTTTGCACCTCGCGCACGGCCGCATCGGGGTAGAGCAAAGCCAGCCGCTCGTCCAGGCCTTGGTGCGAGGCAAAGCGAAAGTAGTCCTCAATCGGCATGCCATTGGGCGTGGGGAAGTCGGGCAATTGTGGCTTGCCCAGCGTCAACAACAGGTTGCAGCGGCGGGCAATTTCAAGCGTGTTCTCAATCGCCGAAGGCAAATCGGCAAACAAGGCCCGCATTTCAGCGCTGTTTTTGAAATACTGCTCTCGGGTGAATTTCCGGGGCCGACGCGGGTTGCTCAGAATCTCGCCCTCGGCAATGCAGATGCGCGCTTCGTGGGCCTCGTAATCATCGGCCTCGGTGAACTGAACCGGGTGCGTGGCCACCAAAGGCAGTTTCAAACGGGCGGCCAATTTGACCGTGGCGCGCAGCAAGGCTTCGTCGTCGGTTCTGCCCGGGCGTTGCACCTCCAGGTAAAAGCGGTGCGGAAACAAGGCCGCCAAGGCCAAGGCCTGCTCTGAAGCGCCGGCCAGGTCTTCGCGCAACAAGGCCTGAGCAATGCCCCCCGTGCTCGCGCCAGAGAGGCAAATGAGTCCTTCGCCCAGCTCGCTCAACCACTCCAAACGACACACGGCATGGGTGGTGGCGGCACTGTGGGTCCAGGCCCGTGCCAGCAATTCGCACAGGTTCAGATAGCCCTGGTGGTTTTGCACCAAGAGCAACAATCGGCCATTGACAAACTGAACGTCAGCCCCAATCAGGGGCTTGACGCCTTTGCCACGGGATTCTTTGTAATGCTTGACCGCGCCAAACAGGTTGTTGAGGTCGGTGATGGCCAAAGCGGGTTGACCATCTTGGGCGGCCCGCTTGACGACATCGTCAATGCGGTTGGTGCCGTCCACCACCGAAAACTCAGAGTGCAGGCGCAGGTGAACAAAGTGGGATGCAGACATCCCACCATTGTAGGGAGGCTTACTTGCTAAAACGGCCTGTGACTTCCGCCACACGGGCACCGTATTGTTTGGCGGTTTCCAGGTCACCGGGCAGCATTTCGTCGGCCGAGGCGTCGGAAGGCGTGGTGGCCATGGCACCCGCCGAGGAGCCCACGTAGTTGATGTCGTTGCGCTGTGCCGATTTGGCGTTGCTGGGCATCATGCCGGTGCCCACCCAGACGCCGCCGTGCTGCATGGCCAGGGTCATGAAGTAGTGGAGGGTGGAGTGTTTGTCACCATTCATGGTGGCGCTGTTGGTGAAACCGCCAAAGACCTTGTTTTTCCAGGCTTGGGAGAACCAGGCCTTGGAGGAGGCATCTGCAAATTTTTTAAATTGCCAAGTGGCCATGCCCATGTAAGTGGGGGAACCAAAAACAATGGCATCGGCCGCGCTCAAGGCCGCCCAGTCGGCTTCACTCAGGTTGCCTTCCGCGTCGATCGCGATCAACTGCGCACCGGCCCCCTCAGCCACGGCCTGGGCCATGCGTTGGGTGTGGCCGTAGCCTGAGTGATAAACCACTGCGATTTTGCTCATGAAAATACTCCTGTTGAGGTCAATGAAAAACGGAAACTGAAAATAAGGATGCCTGCCACGCTTTCAAGGTGCCAGATCAAACACCAGCACTTCGGCGTCTTGGCCTTGGTCCAATTGCAATTCGGGCTCTTGGGCCACGCGCAAAGCGTCACCCGCCTGCAGGTTCTGGCCATTCACACGCAGGCGGCCACGGATCAAATGCACATAGGCCAAGCGGGCGGGGTCTAAGCTCAATTGGGCCGACTCGGCCCCATCGAAAAGACCCGCATACAGTCGGGCATCTGCCGAAATCGTCACCGCGTTGCGGCTTTGCGCGGGGGGCAAGGCGGCCAGCACCGCTGCCGGGGCGGCCACCAGCGCCAATTGCCCCCGTTTGTCTTGCGGCACAACGGTCTTTTGTTCGTAGCTGGGCGGGATGCCCGTCACATTCGGCTCAATCCAGATTTGCAGGAAATGCGTGGTCTCGTTGGGGGCGTGGTTGAACTCGCTGTGCATCACCCCCTTGCCAGCGCTCATGCGTTGCACATCGCCAGGGGGAATGCCTTTGACATTGCCCATGCTGTCTTGGTGGGCCAAATTACCCGACAGCACATAGCTGATGATTTCCATGTCCCGGTGACCGTGGGTGCCAAAACCGGTGCCGGGTGCAATGCGGTCTTCGTTGATGACGCGCAAGTTGCCCCAACCCATGTGGGTAGGGTCGTAATAACCCGCGAAAGAAAAACTGTGGTGCGAACGCAGCCAACCGTGGTCGGCATAACCCCGTTCCAGCGAAGGACGCAAGCTCAACATGACGCCACCTTTCATGGCCTACCCGGCCTCAATTGAAAAAACATTGCCCTTTGGGGCCCATCCCATCGGGACGGTGAACTATAAAGGCGGGCTCCCGGGCCGGGCCGCATGGCGCTTCACGGCATCGTTCAAGTTTTTTGAATATCATGACGCCATGACTTCTGCCCGCGATGTTCTCACCCCCGATGCCCTGGCCATGCTGCAAGAGGTGGCCCGAAGTGGCAGTTTTGCCGCCGCTGCCCGCCAATTGGGCTTGGTGCCCAGCGCCCTGACCTACCGGGTGCGGCAGATCGAAGAGGCGCTGGATGTCTTGCTCTTTGATCGCAGCAGCCGCCAAGCCAAGATGACCGAGGCGGGCAAAGAGTTGCTGCGCGAAGGCGCCCGCTTGTTGAGTGAAATTGACGCGGTGGCCAACCGGGTACGCCGCGTGGCCACGGGCTGGGAGGCCCAACTGACGATTGCCGCCGATGGCCTGATCTCACGGGCCACCCTGTTCGACTTGGCACAAGCATTTTTTGAGCTGAAACCGCCCACCCGGCTGAGGATTCGCGATGAAATTTTGAGTGGCACTTTGCAAGCCCTGGCTTCTGGGCAAGCGGATCTGGCCATTGGGGTGCTGGAAGACACGGCCCAAAACCTCACCCTGTCCGATTTGCAAATGCGCCCCTTGGGCCCCATTGATTTTGTGTTCGCAGTGGCTCCCGGTCACCCCCTTGCCAAAGCCAAGGAACCCCTGAGCGACCAGATGATCCAGCCGCACCGCGCCATTGCCGTGGCCGACACGGGGGTCCAAGGCAAAGGCCTCACCCGCAACCTGCTGTCTGGCCAAGAGGTCTTCACGGTGCCCACCATGCAAGCCAAAATCGAAGCCCAGCTGCGGGGCCTGGGTTGCGGCTTTGTGCCCGAGCCAGCGGTGCGCGCTCACCTTCAAGCAGGGCGCTTGATTCAAAAAAACCTGGAACGCCCCAACCACGCCGCCCGTGGCGCTTATGCGTGGCGGGCCCACCCCCAGCAAGGCCCAGGGCGGGCCTTGCAATGGTGGTTGGCGCAACTGGCTTCGCCCATCACTCGCCAAGCTTTGGCCGAAAACTTTGCTGAATAACGCGCCTTACCGCGGTCGCTTTGCGCCCTCACCCACCGGCCCCTTGCATGCGGGATCCCTTGTGGCTGCCTTGGCCAGTTGGCTCGACGCACGGGCCCACCAAGGCGAGTGGCTGGTGCGCATCGAAGACATCGACCCACCGCGCTGTGTGGCGGGGGCCGACACCTTCATCCTCAAGCAATTGGCCGACTGTGGTTTGCACCCCGACCACCCGACCCTGTGGCAATCGCGGCGCAGCCCGGTTTACGCCCAAGCCTTGGAAGACCTGCAAAGTCGCGGCCTGGCTTACCCTTGTTTTTGCACCCGCAAAGACATCGCCGAGGCCCTGCAAGCCCAAGGGGTGAAGCGCTCGCGTCACCACATCGCGGTCTATCCCGGCACTTGCCGCCCCGAAAACTCAGCGCCCGAGCGTGCAGGCCATGCGGCCTGGCGGTTTCACACCCAGCGTCAAGATCCGCCCGCTCAAGGGGAAACGGTCTCCCCACGGCTCCACTGGCATGACCGCCGACTGGGGCCGCAACAGCAGGATGTGGCTGCCGAAGTGGGTGACTTTGTGCTGAAACGGGCCGATGGTTTGTGGGCTTACCAATTGGCGGTGGTCGTTGACGACGCAGCGCAGGGCATCACGGATGTGGTGCGTGGCGAAGATTTGGCCGACAACACCGCCCGCCAAATCCGCTTGCAGCAAGCCCTGGGCTTGAACACACCGCGTTACCTGCACCTGCCCCTGGTGCTCGACAAGCGAGGCGAAAAACTCTCCAAACAACACGGCGCGCGCGCCGTGCCCACCGATTCCCCCTCTCAAGCTTTGCAGGCGCTGACAGCGGCGGCCAGCCTACTGGGCCTGACCCGGATGGAATGGGACAGTCAGGCCAGCCCGGCCAGCGCCTTGAGCGAATCCCTGCGGCGCTGGTGCCAGGAATGGGCTGCGCGCCTCCACACCAGCCAAGGCTTCTAAAATCGGGGCATGACCGACGCCCTCGACCCTCCAAAGAACCTGCCAACGCCTGAAGTTCCTTTTCGCCGCACCATCAAAAGTTTTGTCAAACGTGCGGGCCGCACAACCTTGGGTCAAGCCAAGGCCTTTGAGTTGTACAGCGCCCAATTTGTCCTGCCCTACCAAACCCAGGCGCTGGATGCCAAGGCCGTCTTTGGCCGCACGTCCCCCCTGGTGCTTGAAATCGGTTTTGGCATGGGGGACGCCACCGCGCACATTGCGGGCCTGCTGCCCGAGACCGACTTCATCGGCTGCGAGGTCCATGAACCCGGTGTCGGGGCCTTGCTCAAACTGATTGGCGAGCGCTCGCTCAAAAACCTGCGCATCCTGCAACACGACGCGGTCGAGGTGATTGACCAGATGCTGCCCGAACAGAGCTTGGACGGGGTTCATATTTTCTTTCCCGACCCGTGGCACAAAACCCGTCACAACAAACGCCGCTTGATTCAAGCGCCCCTGGTGGCCAAGCTGGCCGCCCGCCTCAAACCCGGCGGCTACCTGCACTGCGCCACCGATTGGGAGCCCTATGCCCAGCAAATTTTGCAGGTCTTGAGCGCCGAACCGACCTTGAAAAACAGCCAGTCCCCAGGCGGCTTTTCGCCCAAACCCGATTACCGCCCTTTGACCAAATTTGAAAAACGCGGCCTGCGCCTGGGCCATGGTGTGTGGGATTTGGTGTTCGTGAAAGATCTGGTACACGAACCCCTTGTGAACGCCGCTATAAGCGCGTGAGCACGGTTGCCACGACGGCATAAGGAGGAATCATCGTGATGCAGAAATTCCTCTACAAAAACAAAAATGAAAAAATCTTGGCGATTTCATTGGCTCTGCTGCTGACCGCTTTGCCTTTTTATGTACTGATGGTCACCAAGCAGATGCCCCCAAAAGGCAGGGCAAGCCACAAAATCACCGATGTGGCGTTGCTGCCAAGCCCTCTCCTCTTTACTCGACCCCTCTCGCCCTCGCCGTTAGAACGACAACCCGAGGCCAAAAACATCCCCCGTCCTTCCCAAGAACAAGACCATCGCGTCACAACAAGCCCCCAACTGAACGCCACGGACAGCGCCCCAAGTGCGGCCATCGCCACCGACTACCCGGCCGACATCAAGCCAGACCTGGAAACACAGAAGCTGAATTTAAACATCACCGCCGAGACGCTGAAGGGTGTCCACAAAGAATCAAAGTCTGCGATCAAACAGCACATTGAGGAGGAAACCTATGCAAGAAACAAACAACTGAGCGGACAATTGGCCAATGACATGCACAATGCACAAGTTGTGGATTGCGCTAAAAGAGACTATGGCGTTGGCCTATTCAACCTGATCCCGCTGGCCATTGATGTTCTCCGCAAAAACTGTCCCCAGTAAAGAACTAAAAAATGGCCGGGGGCGTTTTACTTCAAGGGCAGATTGGCCGCATCCAACCCCTCACACAGATGTCCGTCACGAACTTAACAAGCATTGCTTTTTAAGGCAAGATCATGCGATCAAACAAAAGGAGACATCGCATGCAACACCTCAGCAGCCTCAAAGACAAGGTCAGCCCTGAAGAATGGCAGCTCCGCGTTGACCTGGCCGCCTGTTACCGGTTGGTGGCGGCTTATGGTTGGAGTGATCTGATCTACACCCACATCAGCGCCAAGTTGCCTGAATCGGTCAGCGGCCCGGAGCCGCAGTTTTTGATCAACCCCTACGGCCTGATGTTTGACGAAATCACCGCTTCCAGCCTGGTCAAGGTGGACATGCACTGCAACAAGCTGATCGACAGCCCCTACCCCGTCAATCCCGCTGGTTTTGTGATTCACAGCGCCGTGCACGAAGTACGCCACGAAGCCCAGTGCGTGCTGCACACCCACACCCG
>CAIUTG010000252.1 GCA_903902035.1 uncultured Curvibacter sp.
ATGGCCTGTTTGTCCATTGTTCAGCAAGAGCAAGGCTGGGTCAGTGAAGAGAGTGAGTCGGTGATTGCCGAGGTCTTGGGCATGCCCCAGATCGCGGTGCATGAAGTCACCACCTTCTACAACATGTACAACCAAAAGCCGGTGGGCAAGTTCAAGCTGAATGTGTGCACCAACCTGCCTTGCCAGTTGCGCGACGGCAATCAGGCTTTGCAACACCTGGCGCAAAAGCTGGGCATTCAAATGGGGGAGACCACGGCCGATGGCCTGTTCACCCTGCAACAGTCGGAGTGCTTGGGTGCTTGTGCCGATTCGCCGGTGATGCTGGTCAATGACCGCCACATGTGCAGCTTCATGAGCAACGACAAGCTGGATCAATTGGTCGATGGCCTGCGCGCCGCGGCCAGCAAGTAAGGTGTGGACTGACATGAACGTGGACCAAATCCTCCAGCAATTCGAAGCCACCGGAGCGCAAACCTGCTTCCATGGCCGCCACATTGAGCCTCAAATCTACAAGGATCTGAATGGCAGCAACTGGCGTTTGAAAGATTACATCGCCCGGGGTGGCTATGCGGCCTTGCGCAAAATCTTGGGCAAGGAAGAGGGCGGCTCGGCTGAACCCATGACCCAAGACCAGGTGATCGCCACCGTCAAGGATTCGGTCTTGCGCGGACGCGGGGGCGCGGGCTTTCCCAGTGGCTTGAAGTGGAGCTTCATGCCCCGCCAGTTCCCAGGTCAAAAATACCTGGTCTGCAACTCGGACGAAGGCGAACCGGGCACTTGCAAAGACCGCGACATCATGATGTACAACCCTCACATCGTGATTGAAGGCATGATCATTGCCGCGTATGCCATGGGCATCACGGTGGGCTACAACTACATCCACGGCGAGATTTTCCGGGTCTACGAACGTTTCGAAGAGGCTTTGCAAGAAGCCCGTGACGCTGGCTTGCTGGGCCAAAACATTTTGGGCAGCCACTTCAGCTTTCAGCTTCACGCTGCCCATGGTTTTGGTGCTTACATCTGTGGCGAAGAAACGGCCTTGCTGGAATCGCTGGAAGGCAAAAAGGGGCAACCCCGCTTCAAGCCGCCTTTCCCCGCCAGCTTTGGTTTGTACGGCAAGCCCACCACCATCAACAACACCGAAACCTTCGCGGCGGTGCCCTGGATCATCCGCAACGGGGGACAGGCCTACCTGGAGATCGGCAAGCCCAACAACGGGGGCACCAAAATCTTCTCCATCAGCGGTGACGTGGAGTTGCCTGGCAACTATGAAATCCCCATGGGCACGCCCTTTGCCAAGCTGCTTGAGCTGGCTGGTGGGGTGCGCAAAGGCCGCACCTTGAAGGCCGTCATCCCTGGTGGCTCGTCTTCGCCGGTCGTGCCGGGCGCGCAAATGATGGAACTCACCATGGACTACGACTCCATTGCCAAGGCCGGCTCCATGCTGGGCTCGGGGGCAGTGATCGTCATGGACGACTCGCGCAACATGGTCGAGAGCTTGCTGCGTTTGTCTTATTTTTACTCGCACGAATCCTGCGGACAGTGCACCCCTTGCCGCGAAGGCACAGGCTGGATGTGGCGCGTGGTGGATCGCATTTGGCACGGCCAGGGTCGGCCTGAGGATCTGGACTTGCTGAACTCGCTGGCCGACAACATTCAGGGCCGCACCATCTGCGCTTTGGGCGATGCAGCGGCCATGCCGGTGCGCGCCATGATCAAACATTTCCGCCCCGAATTTGAGGCCCTGATTGAGCAAGCGGCCCAGCGCGGCGCAGCCCACGCTTGACCTCTGGAAACCTGAGAACACCTATGGTTGAAATCGAACTCGACGGTCAAAAAGTAGAAGTGGCACCCGGCAGCATGGTCATGCATGCCGCCGAAAAAGCGGGCAGCTACATTCCTCATTTTTGCTACCACAAGAAACTGAGCATTGCGGCCAACTGCCGCATGTGCCTGGTGGATGTTGAAAAAGCCCCCAAACCGCTGCCCGCCTGCGCCACGCCAGTGACCCAAGGCATGGTGGTGCACACCAAGAGCGACAAGGCCATCAAGGCCCAGCAATCGGTGATGGAGTTTTTGCTCATCAACCACCCCCTGGATTGCCCCATTTGCGACCAGGGCGGCGAGTGCCAGCTGCAAG
>CAIUTG010000253.1 GCA_903902035.1 uncultured Curvibacter sp.
CAGGAATTTTTGGCCGGTGCCCACGCCATGGATCTCCATTTCGCGCAAGCACCTTTGAATCAGAACTTACCGGTTCGCCTGGCTTTGCTGGACATTTGGTACCGCAACTTCCATGGTTTTGGCAGCCGCAATTTGGCCCCTTATCAACACGCCTTGCGTCGCTTGCCAGCCTACCTGCAGCAATTGGAAATGGAGAGCAATGGCAAGCGCGTCGATGCCCAGGGCCGCAGCCTGTCTTTTTCGACCTCGCCGGTGGTCTGGGGTGAACCCGGAACCAATGGGCAACATGCGTTCTTTCAGATGCTGCACCAGGGCACGGATGTGATTCCGGTGGAGTTCATCGCGGTCAAACAACCGGCTTATGACTTGCCCGGCCACCATGCGCAGCTCACCGCGAATGCTTTGGCCCAGGCCCAGGCCTTGATGGTGGGCAAGAGAGATGCAGGCGGTCACCGCCATTTCACGGGCAACCGGCCCAGCACGTTTTTGTTGCTCGAAAAATTAGATCCCGCCAGCCTGGGGGCCTTGATTGCGTTGTACGAACACCGCGTGTTTGTGTCGGGCAGCGTATGGGGCATCAACTCCTTTGACCAATGGGGGGTTGAGTTGGGCAAGGTGCTGGCGCAAGACATTGAGCCCCGCCTGGCCTCGGGCGATACCGCTGGTTTGGACGCCTCGACAGCGGCTTTGTTGGGGTTGTTTCGGGCTTGAGCGGCGGCGCTTCAGGCCACAAAAAAGCCTCCCGAGGGAGGCTTTTTTTATTCCCGGGAAGTGATCAAGCTTCGCGGATGGCTTGCGCGTTCATGGGGTAAGCACGCACCCGCTTGCCGGTCAGTGCCGCAATGGCATTGCCCAGGGCGGCACCCACCACGGCCGTGGCGGGCTCGCCAATGCCGCCAGGTTTTTCGCTGCTCTTGACGACGGTGATGTCAATCGCTGGGGCTTCATACATGCGCACCGGGGCGTAGGTGTTGTAGTTGGTTTGTTGCACACGGCCATTGACCAAAGTGATCTTGTGCTTCAGTGCAGGACCCATGCCAAACACAATGCTGGACTGGATTTGGGCTTCCACCGTGTCGGGGTTGACCACTTGACCCAGGTCCACCGCCACGGTGACTTTGTGCACCTTGACTTCGCCGTTGTCGTCCAGGCTGATTTCTGCCACTTGAGCCATGTAGCTGTCGTAGCCATCCATCAAAGCCACCCCGTGGGCATGGCCCTTGGGCAGGGGCTTGCCCCAGCCGGCTTTTTCAGCGGCCAACTTCAACACATGGGCGTGACGGGGCTTGTCGCCCAACAAAGACAGGCGGTAAGCCACAGGGTCCTTGCCAGCGGCTTTGGCCAACTCGTCGATGAAGCTTTCGTTGGCAAAGGCATTCATGTTGTGGCTCACAGCGCGCCAGTAGCCCACGCGGAAGCCCGTGTCGTGCATGACCATTTTTGCTTGGTGATTGGCCACGGCATAGGGCGTCACGGCGTACTCGCACATGAAGGGGTCGAGCACGTCTTTGGGCAGACCAAAAGCGCGTTGCGTGATGGATTGCGAGGCGGCTTTGAATTGCCACGAAGTGGGTTTGCCCGAAGCGTCCAGGCCTGCTTTGAGCTGGTGCACGGCCACAGGACGGTAGAAGTCATGGGGCATGTCGTCTTCACGGGTCCACAGCAGCTTGACCGGCTTGTTGACGGCTTTGGAGATTTGAGCGGCTTGCACGATGAAGTCCAATTCCAGGCGTCGGCCAAAACCGCCCCCCAGGAAGGTGGTCTTCAGTGTGATGTCTTCGGGTTTCAAACCGAGGGCAGCGGCGACCGAACCTTGCGCGCCTTGTTGGAACTGGGTGGGTCCAATCAGCAAGGCCTTGTCACCTTGGATGTGGGCCGTGAAGTTCATGGGCTCCATGGGCGAGTGCGATTGCAGGGGCTGGATGTACTCGGCTTGCAGTTGCTTGGCCGCACCGGCGTAAGCGGCATTCACATCGCCCGTGGCGGGGGTGATGGGGTGGGCCTTGTCGGTGCCCAGGGCAGCTCGGGTTTCAGCAATCAGGCTGGCATCGCTCATTTTGCCGATGGGGCCGTCTTCCCATTCGATGGCGAGGGTGTCACGCGCGGTTTTCGCACGCCACCAGGAATTGGCAACCACTGCAACGCCATCGGGGATTTGCACCACATCGATCACGCCAGGCATGCCCTTGGCTTTGGCGGCGTCAAAAGACTTGACCTTGCCGCCAATGACCGGGCTTTGTGCCAAGCTGGCGTAGACCATGCCGGGCAACTTGACGTCGATCCCGAATTCGGCCGTGCCGTAGACCTTGGCATCGGTGTCCACACGTTTGGTGCGGGTGCCCACAATCTTGAAGTCTTTGGGGTCTTTGAGCGTGGGTTTTTCTGGCACAGGCAGCTTGGAAGCGGCGTCGGCCATTTGGCCATAAGTGGCCTTCTTGCCGCCAGGGCCCATCAAGTGGCCGTTTTCGGCCTTGATCTTGGAGGCGTCAACGCCCCAGGTTTGAGCGGCGGCGGCCACCAGCATTTCACGCACTTGAGCGCCTGCGACGCGGAGTTTCTCCCAACCATCTCGCACCGAGGTCGAACCGCCAGTGATTTGGGCGCCCAACAAGGCGTTGACGTAGACGGCAGCTGGCGGTGCGGCTTCAACCCGGATTTGGCTCATGCTCACATTCAGCTCTTCGGCGATCAGCTGCGACATGGAGGTGTAAACGCCCTGGCCCATTTCGGAGTGGGCGTTGAGCAGGGTGATGGTGTTGTCGTCGGCAATGTGCACCCAGGCGTTCGGGGTGTACAGGGTGCCGGCCGCTTGGGTCTGGCCCACGGTGCCTGGCAGGGCCATGCCCAGCATCAGGCCACCAGAAGCACTGGCCACGCTGGCAGCGGTGGTGGATTTGAGGAAAGCGCGGCGCGAAGCGGGGGCGGCTGTTTGGAAAAGGGTCATGTCATGTCTCCAGTCTGCTGATCAGGCTTTGCGCATGGCGGCGCCAGCGTCTTTGATGGCCGCGCGGATGCGGTTGTAAGTGCCGCAACGGCAAATATTGCCGCTCATGGCAGCATCAATGTCGGCGTCAGAAGGGTTGTTGTTGCGGGCCAGCAAGGCGGCCGCACTCATCATTTGACCCGATTGGCAATAGCCGCATTGGGGCACTTCGTGTTTGATCCAGGCCGCCTGGATGTGGTTGTTTTTTTGCGCGGTCAAACCCTCAATGGTGGTGACCGATTGGCCTGAGACAGAGCTCAAAGGGGTTTGGCACGAGCGCACGGGCTGGCCGTTGACGTGCACAGTGCAGGCACCGCAGAGGGCTGCACCGCAACCAAATTTGGTGCCGGTCATGCCCAGCTCATCACGCAACACCCACAGCAAAGGGGTGTCGGTTTCGGCACGGGCCTGGGTGGCGTGCCCATTGACTTTGAACTCAACGCTCATGAAGGATCTCCTGTGTTAACCAAATTTATTCCGATAGGATGCGCAGTAGCATATCGTCAGATTTACAAGTTGACATGGTATTTACCCTTGTTTCGGGCAAACCCCAGTGGGGTGGCGGGCATGGATTAAGATGCCGCCCAGATCGGCAAGATTGCCCTCATTCATGACATTTTCTTCACCCAGCGACCATTCGGACGAAACCCAGGAAAGCACGGCTGCGCGTGTGACGGCGGCCAAGCAAAGCACTTGGGTCAGTGTGGTGGTCAACCTGGTCTTGAGTTCCCTGCAGGTGGTCGTGGGCGTGATCACCGCCTCCCAGGCCCTGGTGGCCGATGGGGTTCATTCCTTGACGGACTTGGTGGCTGATTTTGTGGTGCTGGTGGCGAATCACCAAAGCCAAAAAGCCCCTGATGAAGACCACCCTTACGGTCACCAGCGTTTTGAAACCGGGGCCTCGCTGGCCTTGGGGCTGTTGCTGTTGGTCGTCGGTGGCGGGATGTTGTGGCAATCGGTGCTGAAGCTGGAAAATCCGAGTCAGGTGCCGCAAGTTCATGTGGCCGCCCTCTGGATGGCCTTGATCGCCCTGTTGGCCAAGGAGTCGCTGTTTCGCTACATGCTGGCGGTGGCCAAGAAGGTGCGTTCGAGTTTGCTGGTGGCCAATGCCTGGCATGCCCGCTCGGACGCGGCCTCCTCCTTGGTGGTGAGCCTGGGGATTTTGGGCAATTTGATGGGCTATCCCATTTTTGACCCCATTGCCGCTGCGATTGTGGGTTTCATGGTTGGCCGCATGGGTTGGATCTTTGCCTGGGCTGCACTGCATGAATTGATGGACCAGGCCGCCGATGAAAAAGAAGTGCAAGCCATTCATGCCACCTTGCTTGAAACCCCGGGCGTGAAATCCGTGCACGACGTGCGCACCCGCAAAATGGGGGACATGATCGTGGTGGACGCGCACTTGGAGGTTGATGCCGGCCTCACCGTCGAGGCGGGCCACGCCATTTCCGTGGTGGCTCAGCAACGGGTTTTGGCCCGTCACAGCGTCATCAGCATGATGATTCACATCGATCCTTGGTATCCGCCCAATTTGGATCATACTGAGCCACTTGAGCTCTATGGAAAAGCACAAAATGACCGATGAAACTCTTGTATTCAAAGAGACCTCAAAACCCACAAAGGATCACCGTGGCGAACGTGCCTCGGGCCTGGCCGCCTTGACTTTGG
>CAIUTG010000254.1 GCA_903902035.1 uncultured Curvibacter sp.
CCGCCAAAGGCGTGCCGCCGGGTTTGCGGGTTTGGCACACGACATGGCCCTGGGCGACAAAGGCCGCCACCGTGGCGTCGATGTGGGTGGTTTTACCGGCGCCATCAATGCCTTCAAAGGTGATGAACAAGCCTGGGGCCTTGGATGAACTCATTGGTGGTGAATGAAATGTTGGACGGCCCGATTGTGCTCCTCCAGGGTGGCACTGAATTGGCTGCTGCCATCGCCACGCGCCACAAAGTAAAGGGCGGGTGTTTTGGCAGGATTCACGGCCGCCATCAGGGCCGCTTTGCCGGGCATGGCGATGGGCGTCGGCGGCAAGCCCACTCGGGTGTAGGTGTTCCAGGGCGTGTCGGTCAGCAGGTCACTTTTGTGCAGGCTGCCCGCATAGTGCTCACCCAGCCCATAGATCACGGTGGGATCGGTTTGCAACAGCATGCCCTTGTTCAAGCGGTTGATGAAGACACCGGAAATCAAGGGTCGGTCGCTGCCCTTGCCCGTTTCCTTTTCGACCAAACTGGCCAGAATCAGCAACTCGTCCGGGTTGCGCAGGGGCAGGTCGGGCGGTTTGACGCTCCAGGCCGCTGCCAGGTGCTTGTCCATGGCCTTCAGTGCCCGTCGCAACAGGTGCAGATCGCTGCTGCCTTTGGAATAGGTGTAGGTGTCTGGGTAGAAGCGGCCTTCTGGCGCCACACCAGGGCGGTTCAGTCTGGCCATCAACGCGTCGTCGGTCAGGGTTTGACTTTCGGGTTTGAGGGCATCGGCCTTGGCCAAAGCCTCGCGCACTTGGCGCCAGTTCCAGCCCTCCACCAGCGTCAGTGCGCGCAGGGACTCGTCGCCGCGAATCAATTTGTTGAACAGTTGCCAAGGGGTGGTGGAGGCATCCACCTCATAAGAGCCCGCCCGAATTTGCCGCGCTTGTCCCGAAACCCTGAACCAGAGGTAGAGCCAGCCCGGCTGGACTTGGATGCCGGCGTCGTGCACCAACTGAGCCACCGCCTTGGGCGGGGTGTTGGGTTCAATCGACAAGTCCGCCGTTCTTGCCTCGGGCTGGCTCAGGCCCATGGGCAGGTTCAGCCAGGCAAGGCCAGCCAAGCCCAGGACAAAGCCCAGCAAAATGACCATTTTCAATAAAGACTTTAACCCACGCATGCATGACCCATCGACAAGCCTGGGATGATAATTCAGTCATGTCTCGCTCAACCGATCCCCTTCAAAATACCCCCGACGCGTCCTTGTCTCTGCCCCTGCCCGACTGGGGAGTGATCGCCGCCCAAGGTGACGATGCGGCCGCCTTCTTGCATGGCCAATTGACACAGGATGTGCTGTTGTTGCCCGAAGGACAAGCCCACCTGGCAGGCTATTGCTCCGCCAAAGGCCGCTTACTGGCCACGCTGGTGGTTCTCAAAGTGAGTGCGTCTCTGGTGTTGTTGTTGACGCCCAAAGCCAGCTTGGCGCCGATGTTGAAACGACTGTCGATGTTTGTGCTGCGTGCCAAAGTCAAGCTCAGCGATGCCTCAGACGCCTGGCGGGTGTTGGGCCAAATGCGGCCTTTGTCCTCCCCTGCCGCTGCCGCTGCCCCTGCGCCTTGGCAAGTCAAGCCGGTGTTGGGTGGCGCAGCACAGGGCCATGAAATTGCCCTTTACCCCGCGCCAAACGCCTCGCGCAGCCTGTTGCTGCTACCGGCCGATGCGGTCAACCCGCCTAAAGCCCCCCCGCCTCGCCCGCTGAGCCAGGCGGCTTGGGATGAGGCAGAAGTGCTGGCCGGCGTGGCCTTCTTGCGGGGTGAATTGCTGGACACCTTCGTGCCGCAAATGCTGAATTACGAGTCGATTGGTGGGGTGAGTTTTAAAAAGGGTTGCTACCCAGGGCAGGAGGTGGTGGCCCGCAGCCAGTTTCGGGGCTCCTTGAAGCGGCGCTTGTTCCTGGCCCAGGCGACTGAGGTCGATTTGCCCGTCGGCACCGAAGTGTTCACCAGCAGCGACGCCAACGACCAGCCGAGCGGCGTGGTGGTGCAATGCGCCCCCCATGCAACAGGCGGCGCTTGTCTCTTGCTGGTGCTGCACACCGAAGCAGTCCGTGAACACCCCGATGATTTGCATGCCCGCCACCCCCAAGGCCCTCGGCTTGACTTGATGCCCCTGCCCTATGAATTGCTGGCCGACGTTTGACAAATTACTTTAAATATTCAACTTGAATAAAATAATATAAATTGTTGATTTAATTAAATTATCGCAATTTCATTACCATCTCGATGTGAGGAATTCCCACCTCGTCAAACACCTCGCCCCGAGGCTGGCAACCCAGGCGTTCATAAAATCGCTGGGCACTGCATTGGGCGTGCAAACTCAGGGTGTGCCAACCCTGGCTTGCAGCAGAATTCACCAAGGCCTTGAAGACCTGGCTGCCCAAACCCGTCCCCCGCAAGGCGCGCACCACGGCCATCCGGCCGATGCGCCCCTGACCGGACGACTCCGCGATCAAACGCCCGGTGGCGACCGGGTGTCCCAGCACATTGAAAGCCACTGCATGCAAAGCGCTGGCATCGGCGGCATCCCACTCCTCTTCCAGGGGAATGGCTTGCTCTTGAACGAACACATCCTGGCGAACTTGACTGGCCGCCGCTTCCAACTCGTGCCAGCCACCGACTTGCACCCGCACCAAGGGCTGTCTTGCCTGGTGGGCCGTGAAGGCGTCGCGCAAAGCGGCTGGAATGGGCCGGGATTGCTGCGTTTGCGCATCGGCAAACACATACAGCAACTCGCCCGTGGTCAACAAATCCTTGCCACGGAAAATCGCCCCCGAAAATTGGCAGGAGGAATTGCCCATTTGATGCAACACCCAGCCCACGCTGAGCGCATCGTCATAATGGGCCGAGGCGAAATACTCAACCGTGGCCTTTTTCATGAACAGCTCGCCCCCCAGGGCCTGCATGCTGGCCTCATAAGGCAAGGCGAGCTGACGCCAATAATCCGAAAAAGCGGTATCGAAATAGGTCATGTAGTGGGGGTTGAAGACAATTCTTTGCATGTCCACTTCCGACCAACGCACGCGCAGGGGGAAAAGTTGGGGGAAATTCTGGGGCTGAAATCGTGCAGCGTTTGTCATTCGAGTCAAAACCTGGGTTGAATTTGGTAAAGTGGGCCGATCCCATTGAACACCAGTGTTTATAGCTGGTTTGAGCCATGCGCCTGATCGTTTTCGCGACCCTGCTTGAAATAAGCCGCTGTGCCGTGCTTTGGCCATGAGCGAAATTTGGGGTCGCATTAAAAACGGCGTCAAACAGGCCCTGTGGGGTTTCATTGCCCTGATTTTGCTGTTTGAGGAATGGGGCTGGAACGGCCTGTCTGCGGTGCTGCAACGCTTGGGCCGGTGGCCTCCGGTGGCTGCCCTGGAGCGCTGGGTTCAAGCTTGCCCCCCCTGGGCGGCCTTGTGCCTGATGGGCGCTCCGGCGCTGAGCCTGCTGCCCCTCAAACTGGTGGCCATTTGGCTTTTTGCGAATGGGCACGCCACGTTGGGCCTGTTTTTTTTGCTGTTGCTCAAGCTGGTGGGCACGGCCGTGGTGGCCCGTTTGTTCCAATTGACGGAACCCGCCTTGATGCAATTGCCCTGGTTCGCCAAGTACTACCCGCGCTTTCTTAGCTGGAAAGAGGCCTTGTTTACCCGCATTCGTCAAAGCATGCCCTGGCGCTTGGGGCGTGTGATGAAGCGGCAAATTCAGCAGCAATGGCGTCAGTGGCGTGACAAACAAAACGCCAAGGACTAAGCCCCCGCCAAGTCAATCAATTCATGGCGCAAGGCCAGCAGCGTCATTTCAGCCTGGTTGGACAATTTGAGTTTTTGTTTGATGTTGTAGAGGTGGGTGCCGACGGTGGAACTCGACAGGCTCAGGGCCTCCGAAATTTGGTTGACCGATTTGCCGTGCGCCAATTGCAAAAAAACAGCAAACTCGCGCGCGGACAAAACCGCCAAAGGCCCTTCGGGCAGGTTTTGTTGCAGCGCCAGCCGCTGGGCGGTGGGGGTGTCCAGATAGCGCTGCCCGCTTTGCACCATTCGCAAAGCATCGATCAGGGCTTCAGGGGCGCTGCGCTTGGACAAATACCCCATGGCCCCGGCTTCGAGCGCGCGTTTCGGGTGGCTGCTGTCTTCAAAGGCCGACAAGGCCAGCACCTTCAAGGAGGGGTGTTTGGCTTTCAGGCGTTTGATGGCCTCCAGCCCCCCCATGCCGGGCATGGCCAGATCCATCACGACCACATCGGGCCAGGTCGGGTTTTTTTCGCCCTGCCCCAGCGCCATTTGGTCCAAGGCGGCCAGGGCCGACTCGGCACGGTCGGCTTCGGCCACCACCTGGGTGTCGGCCTCGGCTTCTAGCAACAGTTTAAAGCCCATGCGGACCACGGCATGGTCGTCCACCAACATCACTTTCATGCCACCTCCCATTCCGCCAAAACCGTCAAGCCCTGTGGCTCACGGTCGCGCAATTCCAACCGACCGCCCAGGGCTTGAGCGCGCTCTTTCATGCCCTTCAAGCCCCAATGCCCCTGCGTGGGCGTGGGGTCGGGGCAACCCCGACCATCGTCGCTGATGCGCAGCTTGAACACGGGGGCCTGAGTGGGGCCAGCGGCGGCTTGCAAGGTGGCTTCGAGCTGGATGTGCCGGGCTTGGGCGTGTTTGAAAGCGTTGTTGAGCGCTTCCTGCGCGATGCGGTAGGCGGCATGGCGGTGGTTGGAAGTCAGCACCGACAGATCGCCCGCCGTTTTCAAGCTGAGCTGGACTTCGGGTTGGCGCAGGCGCCAGTCATCCACCAGGTCGGCCAAGGCATCGGCCAGGCCAAACTCGTTCAGCGCGGGGGGACTCAAACGGGCAATCAGTTGGTGCATGCTGGCGTAAATGTCGTCCGCGCAAGCCACCAACCAGTGGGCCAGTTCTTGTATTTTGGGGTCCACCCCTTCGGCGCGGCGGGCAATGGAAGTGCCCACGCTTTTGATGGCGGTGATTTGTTGGCCCAGCTCGTCGTGCAGCTCCCGCGCCATGGCGCTGCGCTCCTCCTCCATCCGGTGGTGCACCCACTGCGCCAGTTCGCGATTTTCCGACAAGGCCTGACGCGCCGCTTGGGCCACCTGCTGGGCCTCGTGGTGGTCGGCCACGGCCTGCGCCATGCGATTAAAGGCCTGACTCATCAACCGCCCTTCGCGTCCTTTGAGTTCGGGCAGGCGCGTCTGATAAGCGCCCAAGGCCATTTGGTGCAGGCCTGCTTTCAGCCGTTCCAGCGGCACCAAGGCCCGACTCACGAGCGCAAAGACCAACACATTGCCCAGCACAAAGCCCGCCAGCACGGTGCCCAGCACCGGTTGCAGCCCGTCCCAGCCATCCAGCACCGCGCGTGAAGCGTCGGCCTGCAGGACCACGGTGGCCGAGGACAATTGAATGGTTTTGGCGGGCAATTCCTCTGACATCCACCGGGCGTACCAAGCGGGGGCATAGCGTCCGGCTTTGTAGGTGCTGGGGGGGGAGCGGTAAATCAGCGCCCCGTTGGGGCTGAACAAGGAGACTTCGTTGGCACGGATGCGGCCCAAAGTTTGCAAAAAGCCTTGAACGCCGGCAATCCCTTCGCGCTCGTCGATCCAGGTCAGGCGGGAAAGCAATTGCCCAGCCACCGCATTGGAGCCCACGATTTCTTCGTGCACGCTGCTGCGGGTGTTCTGAATCTGCAGCGTGATCAACAAGGCGGCAAACCCCGCCATCAGGGCGGTAATGATCAGGTTGAGTTGCAGTCTGAGGCTCATGGCAGGGCGGGTTTCACATTGAAATCATGAAAATCATGAGGGCGGGTGGGCCGGCTGTCGGCCACAATCATTGTCATTGAATTCTTCATCAAAACGACCTGAGACAAACACCATGCCGCACCGTGCCGCTCGCCTCCGTCCTTCACTCCCCCCCTCATTGAAAAAAGCCCCCTTGTTGCTGGCGGCCTTGGGGTCGGCTTTTTCATGCGCCTGGGCCCAGGAAAGCAAGGGCGATGCAACGGCCAATGTGAATCCCGACCCCACCGTGACGGTGAGTGCGGGCCGCTTGGCACAGCGCAGTTTTGATGCCCCAGCGGCGATTGCCAGTGTCGATGGCGAGACCATCGCCGCCTCGGGCCAGCAAGTCAACCTGTCCGACGCTTTGGCCGGGATTCCGGGGGTGGTGTCCCTCAATCGAAACAACTACGCGCAAGACGTGCAGATTTCCATTCGGGGGTTTGGTGCTCGGGCGGCCTTTGGCACCCAGGGCATTCGCATCATTGCCGATGGCATTCCTGCCACCATCCCCGACGGCTCAGGCCAGGCCTCTACCGTCAGTCTGACCTCGGTGGATCGGGTGGAGGTTCTGAAAGGTCCGTTGGCCCAGTTGTACGGCAATGCATCGGGCGGGGTCATTCAAACCTGGACCAAAGAGGCGGGCGATCGTCCCGAGATTGACACCCAGTTTTATACCGGTTCTTTTGGTCTGACCCGCACCGACTGGCAAGTCAGTGACCGGACCGACAACAAAAAAGTGGGCGTGGTCGCCGACTACAGCTTTTTCAACCTGGCAGGCTGGCGTCAAAATGCCGAGGCCCGGCGCGAGCAGCTCAACGGCGTGATCACCATCGACCCGCAAGAAGACACCCGGGTGCGCCTGGTTTTCAACTCATTCATGATGCCGAATGCGGGCGACCCCCTGGGCCTGACCCAGGCCCAGTTCAATGCCAACCCCCGCCAAGCGGGCACCAATGCTTTGCAGGACCAGGCCAGCAAAACCATCCGCCAAAATCAGATGGGCGCGGTCCTGGAGCAACGCATTGCGCCCGATCTGAGTTTTGAAGGCCGGGTTTACTACGGCAGCCGTGACAATTTGCAGTTACAAGCGGCTTCGACGGGCGTCAACAACCCGATCGGTACTTGGGTCGGCTTGAACCGCTATTACGATGGGGTGGGCCTGCAACTCAAAGGCCGCGAACGCGACTGGGACGTTCCCATGCGTTGGGTGATTGGCTTTGATGGGGACCGCTCCTCAGAGCACCGTGAAGGGGGGTGCACGAAGTCTGGTGTCCTGATTTGGCCATCGGCCAACGCCACCGGTTGCACGGGCTTGATTGGCAACAGCTATTTGAGTCGCAATGAACAGGATGTGGCCACCAACAACGACTTTTTTGTTCAAACCGACTGGGAATTGAGCGACCGTTGGAGTGCTGTTTTGGCGGCCCGTGACAGCAACGTCAACTTGAGTGCTGAAACCGTCAGCGGCTTTGGCACCGGCGGTTCGGTCAATTACCAAGCCTTCACCCCCATGGCGGGTTTGACCTTTCATGCCACCGACCGCTTGAATTTTTATGGCAATGTGGGGCGCGGTTTTGAAACCCCCAGTTTGGCCAATGCGGCCTACATCCGCAACCCGAACAACCTCAGTGCGATTCTTCCCTCGTTCAACACCAACCTGAAGGCGGCCACCAGTGTCAGCTATGAATTGGGCGCCAAATGGCTGCCCAATGACCAAAGCCGATTGGAAGCCGCCCTTTTCCAAGTCGACACGGAAAATGAAATCGTCACGGACCTGTCTTCTGGCGGCAAAACCGCCTATAAAAATGCCCCCAACACCCAGCGCCAAGGGCTGGAGCTGAGCTACCGCGATCAGTTTGCCCCCCACTGGTTGGTGTTTGCTTCAGGCACGGTCATGAAGGCCACTTACAGCTCCGCCTTCACCAGTGGCACCACCCCGATTGCCTCGGGCAGCCGCATCCCGTCGATCCCGGAGGACCAAGCGCTGGCCAACCTCACCTGGTCACAAGAGGCCCGTCATGGGTTGCAGGTCGATAAACTCAAAGGGGCGCAGGCCACTTTGGAGTGGGTCGGGCGCAGCGCCATCTATGCCAACGACGCCAACACCGCTTCAGCACCTGCTGTCAACCTCTTCAATCTGCGTTTGCGCGAAGGCTACCAAGTCAACAACCACCTGAATCTGGAAGCGTTTGTGGCCATCAACAACCTGAGCAACCAGGGCTATGTGGGCTCGGTGATCGTCAACCAGGCCCAATCGCAATTCTTCGAGCCCGCCCTGCCCCGCAACTATGTGTTGGGGCTCAAGGCGCAAATCCCACTGTGATTTGGAGCCTGCGCCTGGTCAGCCTTTGGCACGCAGGGCCTGGCGCAACCCCTCACCGATCTCGGGCTTGTGCACAAAGGGATCGGTGGGGTTTTGGATCTGCAAGATGTCTTCCATGCGCGTTTGCACCGTGCCCAATGCTTTGGGGTGGCTGAAGATGTAGAAGTGGTCTTGCGCCAAAGCATCGAAAACGAGTTGGGCCACATCCGCCGCACTCACTTTGCCCGAGCCCACGGCCTTGTCGCTCATGGCTTGACCAATCAATTGACTTTTCGTGGGTTTTTGCGTGGCCAAGGCGGTGGGCTGGTTGCGATGGCTTTGGCTGATCCCCGTGGGCACAAAATAAGGACACAAGACGCTGGCACTGACCTGATCGGTGACCAGCTTCAAGTCTTGGTACAAGGTTTCGGACAAAGCCACCACCGCGTGTTTGCTGACGTTGTAAATGCCCATGTTTGGAGGTGTCAGCAAACCCGCCATGCTGGCGGTGTTGACCAGACGACCTTGGTAGTTCGGGTCTTTGGCGGCAGCGTCCAACATCATGGGCGTGAAGAGGCGAACGCCGTGAATGACGCCCCAGAGGTTCACGCCCAAGACCCATTCCCAATCGGCCACGGAGTTTTCCCAAACCAGGCCGCCAGCCCCCACACCGGCATTGTTAAAGACAAAATGAGGCGCGCCAAAACGGGCCTTCACGGCGTTGGCGAAGGCGGCCATTTGCTCGGCGTTGGAGACATCCACTTTTTGAGCGAGCACCTGAGCGCCCAACTGAATCAACTCGGCCTGGGCTTTGTCCAACGCATCTTGCTGCACATCGACGATGGCCAAATTCATGCCGTGACGCGCCGCAATGCGGGCCACTTCAAGCCCGAAACCAGAGCCCGCGCCGGTCAGGACGGCGGTCAAGCCTTTGAATTGAGTCATTTTCATATCAGATCAACTTCACCAGTTGTTTGCCGAAATTGCGTCCCTTGAGCAAGCCGATAAAGGCTTCGGGGGCCGAGGCCAGGCCTTGTGCAATCGATTCACGGGGCTTCAATTGGCCGCTGGCGACCAAGCCGCCCAATTCTTTCAACGCCTCGTTCCAGATTTCCATGTGCTCGGAGACGATGAAGCCTTCCACTTTGAGACGGTTCACCAAAATCAGCGAGGGGTTTTGCATCGGCAAGGGCTCGCCGTTGTAGCCGGCAATCATGCCGCACATGGCGATGCGGGCGAAGGCATTGGTGCGCAGCATGACGGCGTCCAACAAATAGCCACCGACGTTTTCAAAGTAACCATCAATGCCGTTCGGGCAGGCCTCTTTCAAAGCGATGGACATGGACTTGAGGTCGGCGTGTTGCTTGTAATCGAGGCAGGCATCGAAGTGCAGTTCATTCACTGCATAGGCGCATTTTTCGGGGCCACCGGCCATGCCGACCACCCGGCAACCCCGGGCCTTGGCCAAGGCGGCCAAGGCACTGCCCACAGCGCCCGTGGCGGCGCTCACCACCACGGTTTCACCCGCTTTGGGCGCAATGATTTTGACCAAGCCATACCAGGCCGTCACGCCCGGCATGCCCACCGCCCCCAGGTAATGCGACAAAGGCACGTGGGTGGTGTCCACCCCTTTCAGCGCGCCGGGTTGGTTGGCATTGACCACGCTGTACTCTTGCCAGCCGCCCATGCCGACCACCGCATCTCCCGCTTTGAATTTGGGGTGACGACTCTCCACCACTTCGCCCACGGTGCCGCCTTGCATCACCTCGCCCAGAGGTTGCGGGGCGGCGTAGCTCTTGCCCTCGTTCATGCGGCCCCGCATGTAGGGGTCGAGGCTCAGGTAATGGTGACGCACCAAGACCTGGCCGTCTTGCAAGGCAGGCAGTTCGGCTTGTACCAGCTTGAAGTTGTCGGGGCTGGGTTCGCCATGGGGGCGGCTGTGCAAGTGAATTTGTTGGTAAGTGGTCATGGCGGCTCCTGTTGGGTGGGGGTCGAAAGTCAGTCGGTCGAAATGCGGGGGGCCATGCCAGCAGGTGGCGTGGCGCGGTTGACGTATTTGAAGGTTCCGGTGGCGGTGGCACACAGTTGCAGTTGTGCGTCCAGCACCCGGGCTTCGACAAACGCCATGGTTTTCGTGCGGTGCAGCAAGTGGCCTTTGGCCAGCAAGGTGCCCACAGCGGGACGCAAAAAACTGGTTTTCATCTCAATGGTGACAATGCCATTTTCTGGGGCCACGCTGCGGGCCGCCGTCGCCATGGCCACATCCAGCAGGGTCATGAGGGCCCCCCCGTGGACCACGGCAAAAGAGTTGAGGTGTTCCGCCTTGGGCGCAAACCCCAGTTCAGAGTGCCCGTTGTCAAACTGGAGCAGTTCAAAACCCAGCAACTCGACAAAGGGAATTTCAACGCCAAAGCTCATCAAAAGGCCTCTTCGGGCAAGTTCGCACAGGTGAGGTCCCGGGTTTCGACCACCTGTAACCAAGCCCCGATTTTGGGCAGTTCGTAATGGAAGAAATAGCGGGCAGCCGCCCAGCGCCCTTGCTGTGCGGGCGTCGTGGTTGAATCGCTTGGCGAGGGCAACACCAGACAAACATCCAGCCAGATCCAGGCCAGGGCCATGTGACCGAAGGCCTGCATATAAGGCACGGCGTTGGCCAGGGCTTCCGTCGGCACTTGGGTCGCCCAAGCCGCCTTCGTCGCCCGATCCACCTGCTGGACGGCAGCCACCAGGGCCGCAGCATGCGCGGCCAACTCCGGGCGTTGTGGGGCCAGGTCTGTCGTGGCTTGGATGCGGGCTTGCAGCAATTGCCAGCCCCGACCGCCCTCCATCAAGACCTTGCGGCCCAGCAAGTCGGTGGCTTGGATGCCGTGGGTCCCTTCATGGATCATGTTCAGGCGGTTGTCGCGCCAATACTGCTCCACCGGAAAGTCACGGGTGTAGCCATAGCCGCCGTGGATTTGGATGGCCAGGGAGTTGGCTTCCAGGCACCATTCGCTGGGCCAGCTTTTGGCAATCGGGGTCAAGACCTCCAGCAGCAATCGGGCCTCGTCAGCGGCTTCGGGTTCTCCAGTGTGTTGTTCATCCACCAGCTTGGCGCAGAACAGGGCCAAAGCCAGCGCGCCTTCACAATAGGACTTTTGCGCCAACAACATGCGCTTCACATCCGCGTGCTGGATGATGGGCACCTGGGCTTGCGCGGGGTCTTTGCCCGCTGGCCCCATGGGCCGACCTTGCGGGCGGTTGCGCGCATAGTCGAGCGAGGCCAAGTAGCCCGCCATGCCCAGCATGGTGGCGGCCAAACCCACCCCGATGCGGGCTTCGTTCATCATGTGGAACATGCAGGCCAAGCCCTTGCCGGGCTGACCCACCAGATAGCCGATGGCCCCCGCCTGTCCAGCCGGCGTGAATTTGCCTTCGCCAAAATTGAGCAAGGTGTTGGTGGTGCCGCGCCAACCCAATTTGTGGTTCAAGCCCGCCAGGGCCACGTCGTTGCGTTCACCCGTCAATTCGCCTTGGGTGTTGACCATTTTCTTGGGCACGATGAACAGCGAGATGCCCCGCGTGCCCGCCATGGTTTTGCCATCGGGGCCCGGAATTTTGGCCAGCACCAGGTGGATGATGTTTTCCGTCAGCTCGTGTTCGCCCGACGAGATCCACATCTTGTTGCCCTTGAGGCGATAACGCGGACCCAAGGGATCGGCTTCAAAATCGGCCCCATCGGGCACAGCCCGGGTGGCCACATCGCTCAGACTGGACCCGGCCTGGGGTTCACTCAAGCACATGGTGCCGGACCAGCGACCCGAAAACTCATTCAGCGCAAAGACCTCTTTTTGCAAATCGGTGCCATGCACCATCAGCAAATTCGCATTGCCCACGGTCAACATGCCCGAGCCCATGCTCACCGAAGCGCAAGCAAAAAAGGTGTTCGCCGCGGCCTCCAGGGTGTAGGGCAGCTGCATGCCGCCAATGTCGTAATCCTGCGCGGCGCTCAACATGCCCGAAGCCGCATAAGCGCGATTCGCCTCGTAACTGGCGGTTGGCAAGATGACCTTTTCGCCATCAAACCGGGGTTCCTCGGTGTCGAGGAGGCGGTTGAACGGCGCGTATTTTTCGCGGGCAATGCGCTCGCAGGTGTCGAGCACGGCGTCAAAGGTTTCGCGGCTGTGGTCGCTGAACCGCTCGCGCTGCGTCAGGCTGGACGCTTGCAACCAGTCATAAAGAAAGAAGTCCAGGCTGCGGCGCAAACTCATAGCACTTCGAAAACGCCCGCTGCACCCATGCCACCGCCAATGCACATGGTCACCAAGACCCGTTTGGCACCCCGGCGTTTGCCCTCAATCAAGGCGTGGCCCGTGAGGCGTTGGCCCGACACCCCGTAGGGGTGGCCCACGGCAATCGCCCCCCCGTTGACATTGAGTTTGTCGGCGGGAATGCCCAGCTTGTCGCGGCAATACAGCACCTGCACGGCAAAGGCTTCGTTCAATTCAAACAGGTCGATGTCGCTGATTTTCAGGCCCAATTTGGCCAGCACCTTGGGCACGGCGAAGACCGGGCCAATGCCCATTTCGTCGGGTTCGCACCCGGCCACCGCAAAACCCAGGAAACGACCGATTGGCTTCAAATGGTGTTGCGTGGCATACGCCTCGCTGACCACCACGCAAGCACCGGCACCGTCCGAGAACTGGCTGGCATTGCCCGCCGAAATCACGCCCCCGGGAATGGCAGGTTTGATGCCCGAGATGTTTTCCTTGGTGGTGCCTTCACGCAGGCCTTCGTCGCGGCTGACGGTGACTTCCTTGGTGATCAAGCCCAAAGTGGGGTCGGCCACCCCCATGGTGACGGTGATGGGGGCAATTTCGGCTTCAAACAAACCCGCGGCTTGGGCTGCGCAGGCTTTTTGCTGACTGGCCGCACCGTATTCGTCCATCACATCGCGACCGATGTGGTAACGCTTGGCCACTTGTTCGGCGGTTTGCAGCATGTTCCAGTAGATTTCCGGCTTGAGTTTCATCAAAGCGGGGTCGACCAACATGTGCTTGTTGGCCTCGTTTTGCACGCAGGAAATGCTCTCGACACCGCCAGCCACATAAACATCGCCCTCACCGGCGATCACCCGTTGTGAAGCCAGGGCGATGGTTTGCAAGCCCGATGAGCAAAAACGGTTGATGGTCAAGCCCGAAGTCGTGACGGGGCAACCGGCCATCAAAGCGATTTGACGCGCGATGTTGGAGCCCGTCGCGCCTTCCGGCGTGGCCGTGCCCATGATGACGTCTTCCACAGCGGCGGGATCAATGCCGGCGCGGGCAATCGCGTGGCGCACGGCATGCCCCCCCAAGGTGGCACCGTGGGTCATGTTGAAAGAACCCTTCCAGCTTTTGGCCAAAGGGGTGCGGGCGGTAGAAACAATCAGGGCGTTGCTCATGGCGTGGGGCTTTCAGTGATTCAATGTCTTCGATTAGAAACAGATGGGGTCAAATGGGGTTCAGTCAAACCCACGGCCTTCGGCCACCAATTTTTGGAGCAGGGGCGCAGGTGTCCAGAAGGCTTGATCGTCCATGGGGTTTTGCGCAAAGCGCTGCATGGCGGCCACCACGTTGTACAGGCCAACGCTTTGCGCATAGTGCATGGGGCCACCGCGGTAGATGGGGAAACCGTAACCCGTCAGGTAAACCATGTCGATGTCGCTGGCGCGGCTGGCGATGCCTTCTTCCAGAATGTGGCAAGCCTCATTGACCATGGAGAAGACCAAGCGCTGCACGATTTCTTCATCGCTGATTTTTCGGGCCTGGATGCCCTGGTCAGCGCGGTGTTTTTCAATCATCTGATTGACCACGGCGCTGGGGATGGCGTCGCGTTTGCCGGGCACATAGTCGTACCAACCGGCACCGGTTTTTTGACCATAGCGGCCCATTTCACACAACAAGTCAGCGGTTTTGCTGTACTTCATGTTGGCACGCTCCACCGCACGGCGTTTGCGGATGGCCCAGCCAATGTCGTTGCCTGCCAGGTCGCCCATGCGGAAGGGTCCCATGGCAAAGCCGAATTTTTCGATGGCCTTGTCCACCTGCTGGGGCAAAGCGCCCTCTTCCAATAGGAAGCCGGCTTGACGGCTGTATTGTTCGATCATGCGGTTGCCAATGAAGCCGTCGCACACGCCAGACACCACCGCGGTTTTCTTGATTTTCTTGGCGAGTGCCATGACCGTGGCCAGCACGTCCTTGGCGGTTTTTTCGCCGCGCACCACTTCCAGCAGCTTCATCACATTGGCGGGGCTGAAAAAGTGCATGCCGACCACGTCCTGAGGACGTTGGGTGAAGCTGGCAATTTTGTTGACGTCCAGCGTCGAGGTGTTGGAGGCCAGGATGGCCCCCGCTTTGGCCACCGCGTCCAATTGTTTGAAGACTGCTTCTTTGACGCCCATTTCTTCAAACACGGCTTCTATGATGAGGTCGGCCTGGCTGAGGTCGTCGTAGCTCAAAGTGGGCTTGAGCAAGGCCATGCGTTGCTCGTATTTGTCTTGTTTGAGTTTGCCTTTTTTGACCTGGGCTTCGTAGTTCTTGCGAATGGTGGCCAAGCCTCGGTCCAGCGCTTCTTGCTTGGTTTCCAGAATCGTGACAGGAATGCCTGCATTGAGGAAATTCATGGCAATGCCGCCGCCCATGGTGCCCGCACCGATCACGCCCACGCTGTCGATCTTGCGCTTGGGGGTGTCTTCGGGCACATCGGGAATTTTGGAAGCCGCGCGCTCGGCCACAAACAAATGACGCAGGGCATTGGATTCGGGGGTTTGCATCAAGGCCATAAAGGCCTCGCGCTCTTTGAGCATGCCTTGGTCAAAGGGCAAGGTCGTGGCCATTTCGACCACGTCCACGCACTTGAGCGGTGCCGGGTAGTTTTTGGACATGCCCCCCACCATGTTGCGAGCGAACTGAAAGTAAGCCGCGCCTTTGGGGTGTTTGCAGGGCAGGTTGCGGACCAAGGGCAAGGCACTGCCATCGGCGTGCTTGGCGGCCATTTCTTGGGCCAAGGCCAATGCTTCGGCCGGCAGCGATTCGGCGCTGGTCGCCATTTTGTCAAACAGCTTTTGTCCTGGCAACCCGGCCAATTGTTCGCTTTTGACGGGCTCGCCGCTGACGATCATGTTCAGGGCGACTTCCACCCCCAAGACGCGGGGCAAACGCATGGTGCCGCCCGCACCGGGCAACAAACCCAATTTGACTTCGGGCAAGGCCACCGAGGTGCCGGGTGCCGCGATGCGGTAATGCGCGCCCAAGGCCAATTCCAAGCCGCCCCCCATGGCCACGCTGTGCACCGCGGCCACCACGGGCTTGGTGCTCAATTCGACCGTCCGGATCACGGTCAACAAATTGGGTTCTGCAATCGCTTTGGGGGAGCCGAATTCTTTGATGTCGGCGCCGCCCGAAAAGGCTTTGCCCGCGCCGGTC
>CAIUTG010000255.1 GCA_903902035.1 uncultured Curvibacter sp.
AGGGCTTGCCCAACCCCCGCTGGACCCCAGGGGCCACCAATCCCGAGGTCAGCCAGGCCAACATCCACCGCACCATTTGCGTGACAGGCTTTGCCAGATCGATTCGACCTCCGGCGGCTTGGACCTCTGAACTCAAGCGCCAGCAAATCCGGCAATGGGGTTTGCGCGATCGTCGCCTGGGTCATTACGAGGAAGACCATTTGATTGCCTTGTCCATCGGCGGTCACCCCACGGACGTGCGCAACCTGTGGCCCCAGCCGCGTCAAGGGCGTTGGTCTGCCAGCGCCAAGGACGACCTTGAATTCGTGCTCTACAAAATGGTGTGTGGCGGCGAAATCGGTTTGCTCGAAGCGCAACGGGCCATGGCCAGCAACTGGATCCAGGCTTACCAGGTCTATGTGCCCAGCCACCGGGCTTGGCTGGCGCAACGACGCCGCAGGTTTGAATAGCGGCGAGCGGCTTAAAACGGCAGTCCGGTGTAGTTTTCTGCCAAAGCGCCCAGGGCCTTTTCTGACGAGAAGAGGTATTGCAACTCGACCTCCTGGAGCTTTTGGTCGTAGGCCGAGTTGTCGGGGAAGGTGTGCAGCAGGGAGGTCAGCATCCACGAGAAGCGCTGGGTCTTCCAAACCCGGGCCAGGGCCTGAGCCGAGTACTGCTCAAGCCCCGTATCGTCGCCTTTCGCATAGTGTTGCACCAGGGCGTGATAGAGGTAATGAATGTCCGAGCCTGCGGTGTTGAGCCCGCGTGCGCCCGTGGGCGGCACGATGTGGGCGGCGTCACCGGCCAGGAACAAATTGCCATAGCGCATGGGTTCGGCCACAAAGGAGCGCAGCGGCGCAATCGATTTTTCGATGGAAGGGCCGGTGACCAGGCGATTCGCGACTTCTGTGGGCAGACGGCGTTTGAGTTCTTCCCAGAAGGCCTCGTCCGACCAGTTGTCTACCGAGTCGGTCAGCGGAACCTGAATGTAGTAACGGCTGAGGACTTGTGAGCGCATGGAGCACAGGGCAAAGCCGCGCTCGTGTTTGGCGTAAATCAGTTCGGGCGAAACCGGCGGTGTGCGCGACAACACCCCCAGCCAGCCAAAAGGGTAGACCTTTTCGTATTCTTTGAGCACGTGGCTGGGAATGGACTTGCGGCTGACCCCGTGGTAACCGTCGGCGCCGACCACGTAATCACAATCGATGCGGTGCGATGCGCCCGCGTGTTGGTAGGTCACATAAGGCTTTGATTCGGCGCTGCCAGCGGGGGCCTCGCTCTTTAAGTTGTGGGGCTGCACGTTTTCTGCATTGTGGATCACCACCCCGTTCAGGCGGTCACGCGCTTCATACAAATCGCGGGTCACTTCGGTCTGCCCATAGACCATCACCGAATTGCCGTTGCTGTGCTGGTGCAAATCGACGCGGCTGAGTTGACCGCCGTGGGCAATGAAAAAACCATCGTGAATTTCACCCTCCCGGTCCATTCGCTCACCGCATTGGGCTTCGCGCATCAACTTGGCAAAACCCTGCTCCAAGACCCCGGCCCGAATTCGACTCAGCACATAGTCCCGGCTTTGTCGCTCCAGCACCACGTTGGCGATGCCTTTGAGGTGCAAAAGCTGTGACAGCAGCAGGCCTGAAGGCCCGCCACCAATGATGCAGACTTGGGTTTTGGTGGGATGGGCGGCAGGGGTGCTCATGGT
This sequence comes from uncultured Curvibacter sp., assembly GCA_903902035.1. Lineage (GTDB taxonomy): Bacteria > Pseudomonadota > Gammaproteobacteria > Burkholderiales > Burkholderiaceae_C > Curvibacter. The sequence goes on from CAIUTG010000255.1 coordinate 1,685, forward strand.
GTCTCCTGGGATGGACTTGGCCGGGGGATGAAAAAGTGTGCCAAGAATAGGGGAGCCGGGTTCAGGTGACCATGTCTGAATGGTTTAAAAACTTGCATTAATCGAACATTTGTGGAATACCCTGATGGGCCTCGCTGCGGGACATGGGCACGCACAAAGTCAGCCCCATGCCCAACAAGCCCAAACCCGCCAGCACGTAGAAAACCAGGTTCAATTCCAGGCCGGAGCTGATCAGAAAGCTGCCCAGAATCGGGCCACCCAAACCGCCCAGGCGACCAAATCCCGCGCACCAGGCGACCCCAGCAGCCCGCACTTGGGTTCGGTAGTAATTGGCCACAAAGCCATAAATCAGGGTTTGCGTGCCGCTGGTGCCCAGGCCGACCACGGCGACCGTTGCCAACAAGGCCGCCAAGGGGAAATTGAAGGTCAGCACCACCAAAGCCACCGCTCCCGTGGTGAAGCTGGCGGCCACCACGGGCTTGGGGCCCCATCGGTCGGCGGCACGCGACGCGGCCATCGCACCCAGCAAGGAGCCGCCATTCAGAACCGCCAAAAAGGCCAAGGAGCCCTTGGCGTTGAAGCCTGCGCGCAACATCAGCTCCGGCAGCCAAGTGTTCAGGGAATAGACCAAGAGCAGGCCGGTGGCGCTCATCAAGCCCAGCACCAAGGTGGGCAGCAGGTAGTAGGGGCTGAACAGCCCGGCAAAGCCACTGCGCTGGGTTGCCGATGGGGCCGCGTTGGGGGTGGCGGGTAAGGGCACGCCGGTTTGCAGCGACAGGTTTTGGGCCTCCTCCAACCGACCCTGCGCCACCAGCCAGGCAATGGATTCGGGCATTTTGAAGTAGGCCAAAGGCAGCAAGGTCACCAAGGGCAAAGCGCCCAGCCAGAACATGCCGCGCCAACCCAGGCTGGACATCCAGGCGATGGCCAGCAATGCCGACAACATGCTGCCCAAAGGAATGCCGCCATTGGTGATGGCAATGAAGAGATTTTTCTTGTTTTTGGGGGCGTACTCCGACACCAAGGCCGCTGTGGTGGCGACCAAGGAGCCGATGCCCAAACCGGTCAAGAAGCGCATCCAGCCGAACTGGTTCGAGTCCTTGCTGAGGGCGGTCAAGGCCATGCCGACAGAAAACCAGGCATAGGATGCCAGCATCACTTTGCGTCGGCCAATGAAGTCGCCCACCGATCCGGCGGCCAAGGCCCCGATGGCCACGCCGAACAAGGCATAGCTGCCCAGCAAGCCAGCCAGGTGCGGTGTCACCGGGCCAATTTGCGACGCGTCACGCAAAAAGGTGGAGACCACGGCCCCATAGACCACCAGGTCATAGCCGTCAAAAATCAGGCCGGCGGTGGCCAGCGCGAGAATCCAGCCGAGGGTGCGCGCTCGGCGTTGTGCCTGCTCAAGAACGAGCGCAGGCAGGGTGTGGGTTGTCATGGCGAGTTCCTGTGTGGGGTTTTCAAGAGCGAATCTGCAGGATGCCTGCAAAGTAGTCGGCCAACGCCTGGCGTGCCGACAGTGGCAGAACATGGCCCACATACTGGTCAGGCCGCACGATGACCAGGCAGCCTGTCACCCGGTTGATGCCACGCAAATCAAAAATATCTGCGCCTGACTTGAGGTCGGCGCAGAAGGCCTTTTCGTAATCGCACAAACCATAGCGCCCGACCTTGGGGCGTAGCAGGGTGGGCAGGGCGGCGAAATCCAGTGCCCGAAAGTCGGGCTGGAAAACGGCCCGGGTGTCGATCACGGCGTCCCCATCCTCGCCTGTTGCCGTGTGCTGGCGCAGCGGCGAGGCCGCGTCGTGTTCGAGCCAATGGCACAGGTTGGCGATCTCGCCACCCGCCGCGCCGGTGTCGTGAGCCGGCGCAAAAAGAAAGAGCCGAAACCGCGCGTCGGCCTGGATGACGTGGCCCAAGTGCAGGGGCTTG
>CAIUTG010000256.1 GCA_903902035.1 uncultured Curvibacter sp.
CGGAGAGTTTGTTCGTCATTTGCCAATTATTATTGTTTTTACCAATTTTCACAACAACTTAGGCGACAGCATCCACGACCCACCTTGCTGCCCAGCATCGCAAGGCGCTTGATCGAGTTGATGTCCCAGGAACTGTCTCTCCTGCGTGGTAGCTCGTTGGGCTACTCTCCTTGCGCGCTGTAATTGTTTGGCGACGCTAAGTGCCGTTTTACTGAACCTGTTTTTCAACGGTGCGGACCAGGACGACCGCATGACCATCGAAGCCGCCAAACAAGCCGACCTGCATTGAGGAGCTGATTTGGCTGATGCTGGCCGCATCAATCGTGATTTTTTGAGGCACGGTGCGGCTTGAAATGGGCCGCACCAGTCGTTTGCTTTTGCGCCCGTGCCTGGGCCACCGCTTGGCCGAGTTCGATCACCGCCATGGCGTAGTAGCTGCTCCAGTTGTAGCGGGTGACGACGTAAAAATTCTCCGTGCCCGCCACATAAGTGGGTGCGGCCTCACCGTTTTGTAATTCGATCAAGGCCAACAGGTCTTGTGGCCCCACGGACTGGGGTCGCTGCACCTGAACGCCGTGGCTGCTCAGCTGCTCGGCGCTGAAGCTGGGCAGGATATCGGGGGCCAGCAAGGTGGCCCGGTCCTCGTTGCCGGGCAGTTGCCAACCGGCCTCATCGATCTGGACCGGAAGGTGGGTGGGCAGGCCCGGCTTCCAACCAAAGGCGTGAAAGTAATTGGCCACCGAGCCGATGGCGTCGGCGGGTTTTTGGGGGGTGCCCAAATCAATGCGACCATCGCCGTCAAAATCCACCGCCCATTGCACCAGGCTGCTGGGCATGAACTGGGACAGGCCCGTCGCGCCAGCGTAGCTGCCCAGGCGCTGCGCGGGCATTTGGTGCAACAAAAACTGCGCCAGTTCTTTTTGAAAGTAAGCCTGCCGCTCCGCTGCCCGGGGGTGCTCAGGTGGGAAATCAAAGGCCAGGGTGGCCAAAGCGTCCAGCACCCTGAATTTCCCCATGTGTTGACCATACAGTGTTTCCACCCCCAGGATGCCGACCACGATGTCGGGCGGGACGCCGTAGCGCTTTTGAGCCCGGGCCAAGGTGGCCTGGTTTTGCTGCCAAAACCGAACCCCGGCTTGAATGCGTTTGGGTTCAATGAAGCGGCTGCGGTAGAGCGCCCAGTTTTTGGGGCTGCCGGCGGGGGCGGGCAGCATGAGCGGGGGCACTTGGGGCAAAAAGCGCGCTTGTGCCAACGTCTCACGCACCTGGCGGGCTTGGTCGGGGGAGAGCTGTTCGCGCTCTACCAGTTGGGCGGTAAACGCCAAAGCTTCCGGGCGCGAGGCATACGGGCTGGAGGGGGGACTTGACCCTTGCGCCCGCACTGGAACCCAGCTCAGCAGGCTCAACCAGGCCAGTCCAAGAGAAACAGCCAATCTGGAGAAGTGGAGGTTTGAGCGTGCCATGGGGTTGGGAAATGTCCGGTTTCGTTCAGGTCGACATGGTAAGCTGGACTGAAGAAGTGAGACAAGCCAAGGCACCACCGTGAGCAAAACAGCTTATTACACCCACAAAGATTGCTGGAAACACCAAATGGGCGCGCACCACCCCGAGTGCCCCGCCCGGCTTGATGCGATCGAAGACCGTTTGTTGATCACCGGCGTGGCCGATGTGTTGGACCGACGCGAAGCGCCGCTGGCCGCCATTTCTGAACTGGAGCTGGCGCACGACCGTTTTTATATCGCCTCCTTGCGCGGCATGACCGACCAACTCCTGGATGACATCAAGGCGGGTGGGCCGGAGCTGGTCCATATTGACGGCGACACCGCCCTGAATGCCTTCACTTGGCAAGCCGCTTTGCGCTCGGCAGGGGCCGCGATTGCGGCCACCGATGCCGTCATGGCGGGTGAGGTGGAGAACGCTTTTTGTGCCGTGCGCCCACCCGGTCACCATGCCGAACGCCAGCAGGCCATGGGCTTTTGTTTTTTCAACAATGTGGCGGTGGCCGTCAAGCATGCGCTGGCGCGTTACCCTTTGAAGCGGGTGCTGGTGGTGGACTTTGATGTCCACCATGGCAATGGCACCGAAGACATTTTGAGTGGTGACCCCCGGGTCTTGATGGTGGGCTTCTTTCAACACCCGTTCTACCCCTATTCAGGCGCGGCCACACCAGAGCACCAACCGGCCGACAACATGTTGAATGTGCCCGTGCCGGCCTACACCAAGGGCATGGCCCTGCGGGAGTTGGTGGACGACATCTGGATGCCTCGAATTGATGCCTTCAAGCCGGAAATGGTGTTTGTGAGTGCGGGCTTCGATGGCCATCGGGAAGACGACATGGGGCAGCTCAACATGAATGACCAGGACTTTGCCTGGATCACCAGCCGCATCAAGGACGCCGCGCTGCGCCATGCGCAGGGGCGCATCGTTTCTTGTTTGGAGGGGGGCTATGCCTTGGATGCGCTGGCGCGCAGTGTGGAGGCCCATGTGCGCGTGTTGGCCGATGTCTGAAATGGGCCCCGGTTTTTCACCCCGTTTTTTGATTGACAACAGGCCCTCGGGCTGAAATGTGCAGGAGTCGTGATGCAACAGGTTTTGGATGGTTTGTTGACTGAGTTTCGCGGGGCTTCGGCCTGGCTTGATGTGCTGGCGGTGCTGGCCGTGCTGGGGCTGGCTTATGGCGCTGCAAGAGCGATCAAAAGACGCTTCTTGAGCGCCGATTCGGACACCCCCTTCATGGGGCAGACCGAAGTCAGCGGGGTCTTGTTTCCCGCCCTGGCCTGGTTCTTGTTGGTGATGCTCAAGCACTTGATCTACTCCGAAAAAGAGTTGCCCTTTCACCATTTGATGACCGAGCTGTTTGGCTGCTTGGCCTTGCTCCGGCTGATTTTGATGGTGCAGGTGATGGTGTTCAGCCGCTTGTCCATTCCCGCCCGGGCGCAGCGAATGCTGACCACCGGTGCCTGGCTGGTCTCTTTGTTGTGGGCCTTTGGCGTCATTCCGACTTTGCTGGCCGCCTTGGACCGCGTGACTTTCAAAATGGGGCACACCGTCTTGAATTTGGGTGGGTTTTTGGAGGACGTGTTTTCCTCCGTGGTGGTCATGACTTTTGCATTTGGTGCTGCCCGGTTTTTGCAGTCCTGCGTCATTGATCGTTATGTGGCCGATTTGTCGATCAGGCGCATCTTTGTCAACCTCTCCGGTTTTGCTTGTATCGCGGTGGGGGTGCTGGCGTGCTTGTCCATTTTTGGCGTGGACATCACGACCCTGTCGGTGTTGGGTGGCGGCTTGGGGGTCGGCGTGGGGCTGGGCTTGCAGAAGTTGGCCGCCAATTACGTCAGCGGGTATGTGATTTTGCTGGAAGGGGCCATCCAGATTGGCGACACGGTCAAGGTCGATGGCGTGGAGGGGCAGGTGGCCGACATCAAGACCCGCTACACCTTGATCAATTTGGTCAATGGCAAGGAGTTTTTGGTGCCCAATGAGAGCCTGATTTCTCAGCGGGTGGAAAACCTGACCAAGTACGACCAAAAATTCCCCTTGAGCACCACCGTGGTGGTGCCCCAAGACGCCGAGATCGGCCCCATTTGTGATTTGTTGAATCAGGCCGCCCTGTCGCAGGAGCGTGTGTTGCAAACGCCAGCGCCGGTGACCTATTTGTCGGGCTTTCAGGGCACGGGTTTGCTGATGACCCTGAATTTCTGGATTGCCGATCCCGTCAAGGGCAAAGACAATGTGTTGTCGGCAGTGAACCTTGAAATTCTGCAACGCCTGCGTGCCGCCAAAATCGCCTTGCCCGAACAAAAATACAAGGTGGTGCTGGAAGGGGGCGTGCCCGCCGCATCGACCCGACCGGTCAAA
>CAIUTG010000257.1 GCA_903902035.1 uncultured Curvibacter sp.
CGCGATGTTGTTGACCACCTGCACCATGCTTTCCATTTTTTGCATGCTGGAGCGCACCAAGCCAAACGACTCACGCGATTTCTGGCTGGCCACTTCGGTGTTGCGGGAGACATCGGCCACGGAAGACACGGTTTGGCGCACGGCGGTCGCCACTTGGCTGATGGCGTGGGTTTGGTTGTGGGCACCGTCTGAAATCTGACCAATGGCCTGGCTGGTTTCGGTTGACGCGGTGGCCACTTGGCGGGCGTTGTTGTTGATCACCTGCAGGGCATTGCGCAGCGAATCCAGTGAGGCATTGATGTTGGTCTTGAGTTCTGCCAGGTCGCCCTTGGCTTCGGCCGTGACGCGCTGGGTCAGGTTGTTTTGAGCCACGCCTTTCATGACCGCCGTGATGTCGTTGAAGACCTTTTGCTGTGAGTCAATGCTTTGGTTGATGTTGTTTTTGAGTGCGGCCAAGTCACCTTTGGCATGGGCCGTGATGCGGGCCGACAAATGGCCTTGGGCCACACCGTCCATGACCTGGGTGATGTCCTGGAAGACCTTTTGTTGCGCTTCAATGCTGCTGTTGACGTTGCGCTTGAGGGCATCCAGATCGCCCTTGGCCTCCACGGTGACGCGCCCGTCGAGTTTGCCTTCTGCCACGCCTTGCATCACGCCAATGATGTCGCGCAGGGTGGAGTCCAGGGATTTTTGCATTTGCATCACTTTGCGCAGCAAGGGGGCGGCGTTGCGCGTCAAACCGCTGTCTCGGCCGGTGAAGTGGCCTTCGCCAATTTCTTCGGCCACCTTGGCCACCAGGGCAGACTCGACCGCTTCACGGCGCAGGATGACGGCCATGAAGACCAGGACGGCGGTCTCAAAAACCACATAAGCGGCGTGCAAAACAATGATCCAGGGATTGACGCTGCCTGCCAAAACCACCGGGCCTTGAACCCCCAACATCTGCAGCCCGCCGAATGCCACATGGTGCACGGCAATGACCGCTGCGGCCATGACCAGTGGGCGCCAATCGCGGTAATACAACAAGAAGGCCAGCAAGGCAAAAATGCCGAAGTGGGTTTCCACCATGCCGTGGCTGAGTTGGATTTGCAGGGCGGCAAAGACCATGAAAGCACTGGATGTGGCCAAACGCGTCACCAGACTGCCGGGAGCGCTGCGGTAGATCAAATAAGGCGCCAACAAGGCGGGCACACCCACCAGAAGTGCCACGCTCAGGTTGTCCATGACACCACCCAAAATCAGGCTGATCAACGCTAGAAAAGCCAGCGTGTAGAGCATCAACAAATCGGCTTGAGCCCGTTGGGGGCGCAGGATGTCATCCAGGGATTCGGCAGGGCGGTTTGAAACGGTGTTCATGACAGATGGCAGATGCTGGCAAGGAATTGGGGGTCGTGCGAAGCGTTCCAGTAAAGCCAGGCAGCGCTGTACGCCAACCAAGCCACCAAAATTGTCCACTCACGGAGGTATTTGTGTTTTTCTGTAACCACACCCAACTTTACTGTAAAACTTCCCGTAAAGGTTTACCCATTTGATCTTTCGCGGATAACTTGGGGGCTTCGCCCAGTTCAGGCCACTGAATGCCGAGGGTGGGGTCGTTCCAGGCAATGCAGCCCTCGAATTGGGGGGCGTAATAGTCGGTGGTTTTGTAGAGGAAGTCCGCCGATTCGCTGGTGACGACAAAGCCGTGAGCAAAACCGGGCGGAATCCAGAGTTGGCGGTGGTTGTCTTCACTCAATTCCACGCCCACCCATTGCCCAAAATGGGCGGAGCCCGGGCGGATGTCCACCGCCACATCAAACACGGTGCCGCGCACCACGCGCACCAGCTTGCCTTGCGGCTGCTGGGTTTGGAAGTGCAAACCGCGCAGCACCCCAAAACCCGAACGGCTGTGGTTGTCTTGCACGAATTCTGTCTGCACGCCAGTGGCGGCTTCGAAGGCTTTTTGGTTGAAGCTCTCAAAAAAGAACCCCCGGGCGTCGCCAAACACCTTGGGCTCCAGGATCAGGACGCCGGGCAGGGCGGTTTCAATGGCTTTCATATGGGGTCTTGGCCTTTGTTCTCAGGCTTGTTCTTTGAGTATGCGCAACAAATATTGGCCGTAGCCGTTTTTGAGCAGGGGCTGGGCCAGCTTTTCCAACTGGGCATTGTCAATGAAGCCGTTGCGCCAAGCGATTTCCTCGGGGCAAGCCACTTTCAAGCCCTGGCGGCGCTCCAGGGTCGCGATGAACTGGCTGGCGTCGAGCAAGCTGTCATGGGTGCCGGTGTCCAGCCAGGCGTAGCCCCGCTGCATGATTTGTACGCTCAAACCGCCTTGCTCCAGGTAGGTTTGGTTGACGGTGGTGATTTCCAGCTCGCCCCGTGCGCTGGGTTGGATCGACTTGGCAATGTCCACCACCTGTTGGTCGTAAAAATACAAACCCGTGACGGCAAAGTTGCTCTTGGGATGCGTCGGTTTTTCTTCAATGCTGGAGGCCTGGCCGGTTTTGTCAAAGGCCACCACGCCGTAGCGCTCGGGGTCGGTGACGTGGTAGGCAAAGACCGTCGCGCCTTGGGTTTTTTGGTCAGCGGCTTGCAGCAAGGGCACAAAGTCGTGGCCGTAAAAAATGTTGTCGCCCAAAACCAAGGCACTGGGCGAATTGCCGAGGAATGACTCGCCAATCAGGAAGGCCTGCGCCAAGCCATCGGGGCTGGGCTGCACGGCGTATTGCAGGTCCATGCCCCACTGGCTGCCGTCGCCCAGCAGTTGCTGAAAGCGCGGGGTGTCCTGCGGCGTGCTGATGATCAGCACCTCCCGAATGCCCGCCAGCATCAAGGTGCTGAGCGGGTAATAAATCATCGGCTTGTCATACACCGGCAAGAGCTGCTTGCTGATGGCCAGGGTGGCGGGGTGCAGCCGCGTGCCGGAGCCGCCAGCGAGAATGATGCCTTTGCGTTGGGTCATAGAAAAAGGGAGGGGGAAGTAAAAGGGGTGTTGGGGTTGTTTTAAAGAATTTCGTCCAGCATTCGGGCCACCCCTTGCTGCCAGTGCGGCAAAGTCAGACCAAAGGTGGTTTGAAACTTTTGCGTGTTGAGTCGTGAATTCAATGGGCGCTGCGCTGGGGTGGGGTAGGCGCTGGTGGGGATGGCATGAATGGCGTCTGGCGCGACCTTGATCGGTGGGACCGCTTGGCTCACTTGGCCTGCTTTACTTGCGGTGCTGCCCTGAGCTTGCTTGGCTCGGGCGCGCTCGATCACAAACTGTGCATAACCATGCCACGAGGTGCTGCCGCTGGCGCTGAGGTGGTAGATGCCTGACAAGTCAGGCCCCGCGCCTTTGAAAACCCGAATGGCCTGCGCCGTGGCATCGGCCAACAACTCAGCCCCCGTGGGCGCGCCGATTTGGTCGCTGATGACCGACAAGGCCTCGCGCTCAGACGCCAAGCGCAGCATGGTTTTGGCAAAATTGCCCCCGCGTGCGGCATAAACCCAACTGGTGCGAAAAATCAGGTGCCGTGCGCCCGAGGCGGCAATGCCTTGTTCGCCCGCCCGCTTGGTTTGGCCGTAAACGCTCAAGGGGCTGGTGGCATCGGTTTCTTGCCAGGGCGTGTCGCCGCTGCCGTTGAACACATAGTCGGTGGAGTAGTGCACCAGCAAGGCCCCAAGTTGGGCGGCTTCTTGGGCCAAAACGGTGGGCGCTTCGGCATTGAGCCGCCGCGCCAACTCGTGCTCCGACTCGGCTTTGTCGACCGCGGTGTGGGCGGCAGCGTTGACGATGACGTCGGGCCGCAGGGCTTGCACCGTGCGGGCCAAACCGGCCAGGTCGTTCAGGTCGCCACAATGGCCTTGGGGTTCCGTGCCCGAGTGCCGATCCAGCGCTGTCACTTCGCCCAGCACGCTCAATGCGCGCTGCAACTCCCAGCCGACTTGCCCGTTTTTGCCCAGCAGCAGAATTTTCATGCGGCAGCCGTGGATTCAACCGTGTATTGCTTGCTGACCCAATCGCGGTAAGCACCGCTTTGCACGTGAGCCACCCACTCGGGGTTATCCAAATACCACTGCACGGTTTTGCGGATGCCGGTCTCAAAGGTTTCGGCCGGCTTCCAGCCGAGTTCGCTTTCCAGCTTGCGCGCGTCAATCGCATAGCGGCGGTCGTGGCCGGGGCGGTCTTTGACGGTGGTGATCTGGGTTTTGTAGCTGCTGCCGTCGGCTTTGGGACGCAGGCCATCGAGCAGTTCGCAAACCGTGTGAACAATCTCAATGTTGGGCTTTTCGTTCCAGCCGCCGACGTTGTAGGTCTCGCCCAAACGACCGGCTTGCAGCACCCGTCGAATCGCGCTGCAGTGGTCTTTGACATACAACCAATCCCGAATTTGCAGACCGTCGCCATAAATCGGCAGGGGCTTGCCTGCCAGGGCGTTGACGATCATCAGCGGGATGAGTTTCTCAGGAAAGTGCAGCGGCCCGTAGTTGTTCGAGCAGTTGGTGGTGAGCACCGGCAGGCCGTAGGTGTGGTGCCAGGCCCGCACCAGGTGGTCGCTGGCCGCCTTGCTGGCCGAGTACGGGCTGTTGGGCTCGTAGGGGTGGGTCTCGGTGAACGGCGCGGCGTCGGCCGTCAGCGAGCCGTAGACCTCGTCGGTGCTCACGTGCAGGAAGCGGAACGACGCCTTGTCCTCGCCGTCGA
>CAIUTG010000258.1 GCA_903902035.1 uncultured Curvibacter sp.
AAAAGGCGCTGAAAAAGGCGCTGAAAAAAACAGCCAAGCGGATTCAAAACAGGACCCACAGGCGGGCCTGGAGCGCCAGGAAGCCCGGGCCATTCTTTCGGCGGAATGGGCGCGTGCACAGGCCCAACACCAAGCCTTGTTGGCCGAATACCAAAACGGGGCACCGCCCTTGTTGGGGGCAGAAACCCGAAACCATCAAAAATACCTGGACCGGGTCGCTGAGTTGAAGCGCCAACTCGATCGCAACGAGGCCGACCTCAATGGCCTGCAACATGAATTGGACCGGATCAAATGAAAGCCAAGCCGCCCACAGGCAAAAAAAAATCACCAACCCAACAGCCTGCACCCGCCCTGGGAGCGCGGCCTCAGATTCACCCGGAGTGGCAGGTGTTGGACTACCTAGCCACCCTGGTGGCGGTGGTGCGCTTCGATGGTCAGGTGCTGTACGCCAATGCGGCTTTGGAAGACGCCATCGGCATGTCGCGTCGCTCGATTGAGGCGGTGGAGTTCGCGGGTTTCTTTGTGGACCCGGCGCCTTTGCGACAAGCCCTGGCGGGGGCCAAAGACAATGTCTTTGCCGCCATTCGTTACGACGCCATGCTCAAACGGGTGAACCACGAGGCCGTGCCCGTGCACGTCATCGTTGCCCAGGGCATGCAAGCCCACGAAGCCTTGGTGGAGCTCTTGCCTTTGGAGCAACAGGCCAAGCAGGATCGGGAGGAGCGTCTGGTGGATCAGGCATTGGCCAACAAGGAGCTGATCCGCAACCTGGCGCATGAGATCAAAAACCCCTTGGGCGGAATTCGTGGCGCAGCACAGCTACTGGAGATGGAAATCAATGCCCGCGAGCTCAATGAATATACCCAGGTCATCATTCGGGAGGCCGATCGATTGCAGACCTTGGTCGATCGTTTGTTGGCCCCGCACCGGCGTGCCCAGGTGGTGGCCGACTTGAACATCCACGAAGTTTGCGAACGGGTCCGCTCCTTGATCGTGGCCGAGTTTCCCAAGGGAATCCGGGTGCAGCGCGACTACGACACCTCGATTCCCGAGTTGCGCGGTGACCGCGAACAGCTGATTCAGGCCGTGCTCAACATTGCCCACAATGCGGCCCAGGCCTTGACGGAGCGGATTCAGGCGGGGGATGCCTGCATCACCTTCATGACGCGGATTGCCCGCCAAGTGACCTTTGGCAAGCAGCGTTATCGATTGGCATTGGAATTGCATGTCATCGACAACGGCCCGGGCATTCCGGAAGCCATCAAGGACCGCTTGTTCTACCCCCTGGTCTCGGGGCGCGACGGTGGTTCTGGTTTGGGGTTGAATCTGGCACAGACGTTTGTGCAGCAACACCATGGCTTGATTGAGTGTGAGAGTGTGCCGGGAAGAACGGATTTCAAAATTTTGATTCCTCTGCCTTGAAATTTCTAGAAAGAATGAAATGAAGCCGATTTGGATAGTGGATGACGATCAATCGATTCGTTTCGTGCTGGAAAAAGCCTTGTCTAAAAATGGCTTGCTCACGCGCAGTTTTACCCAGCCCAAAGAGGTGCTGGCCGCGTTGGATGCGGTGACCCATGAAAGTCAGGATTCGGCGCCCCAGGTGTTGGTCAGCGACATTCGCATGCCCGGGGGCTCGGGGCTTGATCTGTTGACCGAAGTCAAGCGCCGACTGCCGGGGTTGCCGGTCATCATCATGACCGCCTTTTCTGACCTGGACAGCGCGGTTTCGGCGTTTCAAGGCGGTGCTTTCGAGTACCTGCCCAAGCCCTTTGACTTGCCCAAAGCGGTGGAGTTGATTCGCCGTGCGGTAGAGGAAAGCCAGCGCGAAGAAGTGGCCGAGGACCGTGCGATGGAGGCGCCCGAGATGTTGGGCCAAGCCCCGGCCATGCAGGATGTGTTTCGGGCCATCGGGCGCCTCAGCCAGAGCAATGTCACGGTCATGATCACCGGCGAATCGGGCTCGGGCAAAGAGCTGGTGGCCCGGGCCTTGCACAAACACTCGGTGCGCGCCAATGGTCCATTTGTGGCGATCAACACCGCCGCCATTCCCAAAGACCTGCTGGAGTCGGAATTGTTTGGTCATGAGCGTGGGGCTTTCACTGGCGCGCAGGCCATGCGGCGCGGGCGGTTTGAGCAGGCCGATGGCGGGACGCTGTTTCTGGATGAAATTGGCGACATGCCGCTGGACTTGCAAACCAGGCTGCTGCGGATTTTGTCCGATGGCAACTTCTACCGCGTCGGGGGCCACAACGCCATCAAATCCAATGTCCGGGTGATTGCCGCCACCCACCAGGATCTGGAGCAACGCGTCAAGGATGGGGTGTTTCGTGAAGACTTGTTTCACCGCTTGAACGTGATTCGCTTGCGACTCCCGCCTTTGCGCGAGCGGCGCGAGGACATTCCGGTCTTGACCCGACACTTTTTGCAGCAAAGCGCCAAGCAGTTGGGCGTAGAGGCCAAACGCATTGCCGACTCGGCCGTGGGGTTGTTGATGGGCTTTCAATTCCCCGGCAATGTGCGCCAGCTGGAAAACATCTGTCACTGGCTGACGGTGATGGCGCCTTCGCAAGTCATCGAAGCCAAGGACTTGCCGCCCGAGGTGTTGCAGCACGCGGGGTTGCCGCTGGATTACCCGGTGTCTGCGGGCTCGACCGAATCTGGCCCCTTGCTTCAAGAGTCAGGGCTGTCCAGCAGACCGCTGAACTGGGGGGGCGGCGACGTCATTTCAACGGGTTTGAGGGACCTTCAGGTCATGGGCGGGCCAACGCAGGCGCAGGGCTGGGAGGACATTTTGGCGACAGAGGTCAACGCCTTGCTGCAAGAAGGGCGCAACGATGTCTGGGAAGTCTTGGCTCGGCGCTTTGAGGCCCAGCTGATTTTGACCACGCTGGCCAACACCCGGGGCCGGCGCATTGAGGCGGCTCAGCGCTTGGGCATTGGGCGCAACACCATCACCCGGAAAATTCAGGAGCTGGGGCTGGAGTCAAACTGAGCACCACGGGGGTGTGGTCGCTTGGGCGCTCGTTTTTGCGCGGGCCTTTGTCAATGGTGCAGGCGCTCACCCGGGCTTTGAGGGCCTGGCTGACCAGGGTGTAGTCAATCCGCAGGCCTCGGTTGCGGCGGAACGCCATTTCCCGGTAATCCCACCAGGAGTAGTGCTTGGGGCCGTCCTCAAACAGACGGAAGGCATCGTGCAGCCCGAGGTCCAGCAGGCCTTGAAAAGCCGCTCGTTCCGCACGGGTGTGGTGGATCGTGTCGCGCAGGCCCTCTGGGTCCCAGGAGTCACGGTCGTCGGCGGTGATGTTGAAGTCACCCACCAGGCAAAGTTGGGGGTGTTGGAGCAACTCAGTCGCCAGGCGCTGTTGCAAGGCCGCCAGCCAGCGCATTTTGTAGCTGAATTTGTCGGTGTCGGGTGCTTGGCCATTCACGAAATAGGCGTTCACCAAACGGATGGGGCCGAGCGCCGTGCTCAGGGTCAGGGTGATCACCCGGGATTGCTCATCGGCAAAGTCAGGAAGGTTCTTCACCACATCGCTCACGAGGCTGGGCTGCCCGGGCGTTTGACGCACCAAGATAGCCACCCCGTTGTAGGTCTTTTGTCCAAAAACATGGGCCTCATAGCCAGCGGCTTGAAGGGCCTCATGGGGAAACTTGTCATCGCTGAGTTTGAGCTCTTGCAAGCACAGCGCATCCACAGGATGGGCCTGCAACCAATCCAGCACCTGCGGCAGGCGCACGCCGAGCGAGTTGACGTTCCAAGTGGCAAGTTGCAGCATGTTGGGGAGCGGGATGGGGTTGAGAGGTGTCTGAGGTGCGACCGGACCGGCATCCTGAACCGGGGTTCAGGTGGGCGAGGTCAGATTGGCGTTGGGTTCATCTGACGCGAGATGATCACGCTCACCAACCGATGTTCCAAGCCCGTGCTCTATGAGCATTGGTTCAAGGAAATATAAAGCCCGGCAAGCACCTCAGACAACGCCATTGTAGGTTCGAATGCCGCTTTGTGCCAGGGCTTTTTCAGAGCAGGAGGCCGTCTTGGTTCAAGGCCGCGTCGAGCTGGGTGAGCAGTTGATTCAAGCGTTGGTGACTGGCGGCCGAGGCGACTTCCGCTGAGGGCGCTGACGCTGCAGCGGGGGATGCTGGCGATGTTTCAGGCGATGCGGGCGATGTTTCTGGCGTTGAGGCGGCGGGGTTGAGTTCGCGGTCGCCCAGCTCAAACGCAAAGTTCAAGGCCGCCAAAACCGCGATGCGGTCGCGTGCCTTGACCTTGCCCGCATCGCGGATTTTCACCATGGCCGCATCCAGACGCTGAACGGCTTGCATCAAGCGCTCTTCGCGGCCCTCCGGGCAAACCAGCAGATAACTCTGCTGCATGATTTGGGCTTCAATTTGTTTCATGCGGTGGGTTCAAGGCAGATTGGGGAAGGCGTTCCAGCAAGGCATCGATTCTCGCTCGGGCCGCACTCAAACGCGACTTCAGGTTGTCCCGCTCATGCTCCAAGGTGGCCACTTGCTGGGTCAACAATTGGTTGGTGCGCTGCAACTCGGCGTGCCGCAGCAGCAAGCGCTCGACGCGGTCGGCGATTTGGTCAAGATTGGGGGCGTCGGACTGGACCATGAAGAGTTGTCGTGAAAGGGCAGATGGGCGGGTAGTCGGCGAGGGACAAGGGGAGATTGTAGGCCGTCCGTCAGTTTAAATCCGTACAATCCTTCCCGTTGGTGCTCGTGCTTTGGTTCGCAAAGCACAGTTCAACGGGAAGCAGGACCCTTTTTTAAAAGTCAACCTGCGCTGCCCCCGCAACGGTCAAGCGGTCGAATCCTTTGGATTCCGGCTTTGTCAACCCAGCCACTGGACGCCCTGAACAAGCGTCTGGGAAGGCGACAAAGTTTGCACCGCCAGCCCGGATACCGGC